>NZ_CP048422.1:1045000-1385000 GCF_010450875.1 Sphingomonas insulae | reverse complement strand
CAGCCGCCAGCATTCCCGGCGTCACCGACCACGAAAGCGCGGCCGATGCGCTCGTCACCGACTTCGTCGGCGCGATGGGCGGAGAGATCACGCAGGGTGCGGTTCGCGTCTGGATCGATGGCGGCGGCCCCGAAAAGGTCTACGACTGGACCGCTGAATTCGACATGCCCGAAGGCTTCGACGGCGATGACGATGAGGATATCGAGGTCGAGGGCGAGATCGTGCTGATCGAGCGGGTCTGAACGACAGGCAAAAGAAAGGCCGATCAAGAAACGACCGGCCGGAAAGTTTTTAGGAGAGGATGCCTGAAAGGCACGGACTTTGTGCAGCGCAGCAACCGCCTGCGCAAATGCAAAAACGACATGGCCACATGCAAGAAATGCACGCGCACGTGGCCGCCTGCGACGGGCTGATCCGGCGATGCGGATGCGCTACATCCGGGTGTAATGGCGCAGCGACGATCCCCTACCCCCCGCCGGGCATCACGCCGGCGCGCGCGGCGCGACCTGTCGTCGGAACGCTGGCTACTGCTGCTCGGCATCGCCACGTTGATCGCGATCTTCGCCGGGGCGATCGGCCCGTGGCCGGTCGTCGCACCTGCCGACGATGCCCGGCCGCTGACCATGGCGGAGGCGCGGCTGTCGAACGCCGCAGTGCCGATCGACGTCGGCCGACGATTGCGGGCGGCGCGCTACCGGTTCCGCGGCGGTCCGGCAGCCCGCGAACAGGCGATCGAATGCCTCGCGACCGCCGCGCTCTACGAAGCCGGCGACGATCGCCGCGGCCAGCGTGCGGTGATCCAGGTGATTCTCAATCGGGTGCGCGCACCCGGTTTCGCCAAGACGGTGTGCGGCGTCGTCTATCAGGGCGCGACCCGCGCCACCGGCTGCCAGTTCTCGTTCACCTGCGATGGCTCGTTCCGGCGGCGGCCGGTGCATGTCGGCTGGGGCGCGGCCCGGCGCGCGGCACGGCGGGCGCTGGCCGGCGACGTCTTTGCCGACGTCGGCCGGGCGACGCATTATCACACCGACTGGATGGTGCCCTATTGGCGCGATTCCCTGGTCAAGATCGCGCGGGTCGGCACCCACCTGTTCTACGTGCGCAGTTGATCCACCAGGGCGTCACGCCGACTCCGCCGGGCACCGGCGGCGACATCGCGCGCGGGACGTCCGATCAGATAGCCCTGCACCTGGTCGCAGCCCCATTCGCGCAATACGTCCAGCTGCCGCTGCTGCTCGACGCCCTCGGCGACGATCACCGCGCCCAGGCTGCGTCCCAGCCCGATCGTCGCCCTGATGATCGAGGCGGAGGGCTGGTCGACCAGCATCGCCGCGACGAAGCTCCTGTCGATCTTCAAAGCGTCGAACCGAAAGTCCTTGAGGTTGCTCAACGACGAATGGCCCGTGCCGAAATCGTCCATGACGATACGGGCGCCGGCATCCTGCAACCGGCGTAGCATCGCCAGCACGGTATCGCGGTGGTGCCCCAGCAATGTCGCGCTCTCGGTCACCTCGAACGCCAGCCGATCGGGCGCGATGCCACGCCGTTCGGCCAGGCCCAGCAGCGTGTCGACCAGATCGGCATCGCGGAACTGCAACGGCGACAGGTTGAGCGACAGCGTCAGGTCGGATCGCCACGTCGCCGCCGCCGCCAGCGCACGGTCCGCCATCCAGCGTCCGATCGTCCCGATCCAGCCGGTGGATTCGGCGATCGGGATGAACTGGGACGGCGCGATCTCGCCCAGTTCCGGATGTCGCCAGCGCAACAGCGCCTCATAGCCGACGATCCGCATCGCGCTGGTCGCGATCGGCTGGAACACGACGTAGCACTGGTCATTCTCGATGGCGGTCTCCAGGTCGCGACCCAGCCGTCGCTTCAGCCTGATCTCGTCCTGCAAACCCGTGTCGTAGAAGCGCCCGGTGTTTCCGCCGTCGGACTTGGCGCGGTACAATGCGATATCCGCGTCATTGTACAGATCGTCGGTTGCCTGCTCCCCGGCCGCCACGGCGACGCCGATGCTCATCCGGATCGCGACCTCGGCGCCCGCCGTGTCCGCCACCGCCGCCGCGATCCGCGCCAGCAGCGCCTCGGCCGCCTGCGGCTGCCCGGCCGCCGCCTGCACGATGGCGAACTCGTCGCCGCCGATCCGTGCGACCAGATCGTCGGCGCGACTGCACCCGGACAGCAGGCGCGCCGCCCGACGCAGGGCATCGTCGCCGCCGGCATGACCATGACGGTCGTTGATCGCCTTGAACCCGTCCATGTCGATCGCGAACACCGCCACCTGATCGCCGGTGCGGCGGCTTCGGGCCAATTCGTGCGCCAGCCGGCTTTCAAACGCCAGACGGTTGGGCAGGCCGGTCAGCGCATCGTGGTGCGCCAGGAAATCGATGCGGCGCTGGGCGATGCGCCGTTCCTCCACCGCCTGGCGATATTCCGACAGCCCACGCGCCAGGTCGCCCAGTTCGTCCGTCCGCCGCAGCCCCGGCACCCTTGCCGCTTCCGGCTGTTCGCTGTCGAAGCTGCGCAGCCGCGCGGCGATCGTGACGATCGGCGCCACCAGTCGCAGCCGCAGCCAAGCGGCGGAGGCGAACAGCAGCGCCGCAGCGGCGATAGCGACGATGGTCAGTCGTATGGCGCTGGCCTGGGTCAGCGCGATGTTCGCGGTGATCGCCGCCTCGATCGCCATGCCCAGCGCCTCGCGCACATCGGTGCGGGATGTCTCCAGCCGTTTCAGCGCGGCGAGAAAGTCCGGCATCGCCGCCTTGATCGCTGCCGGATCGCGCCGGGCGAGGATGACGAGATGCTCCGCGACCGGCACGAAGGCGCGGGTGGCGCGCAGCGTTTCGCCCATCGCGGCGGTCACCGCGGGCGGCAAGTCGGCCGGTGATGGCGCACCCGTGCTGGCAAATGCGCGCAGGCTGTCGTCCAGACTGCGCCAGCGTGCGGGCGCGATCGGCTTGTGCTGCTCGGCGTCGCGCGTGACCTCGCCGACCGCCAGCCGCAATTGTCGTTGCAGGGCGTCGTCGCGATCCTGCGTGCGCAACATATGGGTCAGCCCGTCGATCTGCCGGTTGCCCGCCTGCAGATGCTCTCCGGCGCGCAGGCTGAGCATCGCCACGAGCAGCGACAGGACCAGCAGGGCAGCACACGCCACGGACACGCGACTGGCAATGGATATCCGCACCCCGACGCTCCTCCTCGGCGATCAGGATACGACGGGCAAAGTTACCAGCATGTTAGAATGGTTCGAAATAGGATCGAAATGGTGCAGTGGCTGACGGTGCGATCGCCGTCCGTATCTCAGGGCACCAGCAGCGGCCGCATGTCGGGCACGGCCTGAGCCAGCTCTTTCGTCACGATCGTCGCAAACACGGCGGCACCCTGCTTGCCGAGATGCGTGTTGTCGAACGACAGCCTGGGGGTCGCGAGCGGCTGCACCTGCACCTCCGTCCCCGCGGCGGCCGCGCCCGGACCGGCCGGCGGAGACCCCGGCGGCAGTTGCGCGAACATCTGCGACACCGCCGGCCCCAGCGCCTCGACGACCGCACGGCTGTCGGCATGCAGGTCGAGCAGCGGCACCTTCAGCTCGGTGGCAACCCGTCGTGTGGCCGCCGCCCACGGGGCGAGATCGTCGACCAGCCGGCCGTCGGCGAAGATGCGCCGCGTCAACGGCGTCACCAGGATCGGGACCGCGCCCGCCGCGCGAGCCTCGCGGACGTAACGACGCAGGTTTTCGGGGTATCCGGTCGCAAGGTCGGTCGAACGGCCCGGCTTGCCCGGCTGGTCGTTGTGGCCGAACTGGATAAGCACCCAGGTCGTCCGATAGCCCGGTACGCGCATCTCGCTGAGCGCGATCTTCCACGATCCTTCCCACCGGTAATTGCCGGAACTGCGCCCGCCCCGCGCCAGATTGACGCAGGCGAGAAACGAGGTGACGTGGTCGGCGCAAAATGCCGGCCCCCAGCCGCCGATCACGGCGGTGGTCGAATCGCCGACCAGGATGACCTTCGACGGTTCGATGCTGCGGACCGGCGGGCTGCCGGGCGGCGGCGCCATTTGCGCAGGCGCCGCGGCGGCGGCCGTGATCGCGCCGATCGCACTGATGATGCTACGGATCATGACGATATCCCCTGTCTGTGCATTGGCCCGGCAACCTCAGTCGAGCGCATGGGTGCCGGTGATCGTCAGGCGCGTCGCCGCGCCCGCGGGTGGCTTGTGGCCGGCCGCGGCGCCCGGCTGGCCGCCGCCGACCCACAGATCGACGATGCCCGGCGCGACGGCACGACGCCCCGCCGGGTCGACGACGCTCATCGTCCGCGGATCGATGGCGAAGCGCACGTCGCGGCTTTCGCCGGCCTTCAGCGTGATGCGCGCGAACCCCATCAGCGCCCGCAGCGGCGCCCCGGGCGCCGCCTGCGATCCGTAGAGCTGGACGACCTCGTCGCCGTCGACATGCCCTGTGTTGGTGACGCGGACGCTCAGCGTCGCCGTATCGCCGGCGCGGATGCGCGCCCGGCCCAATTGCGGCGTGCCATAGGCGAACCGGGTGTAGCTGAGGCCGTGACCGAAGCGATACAGCGGTTCGCCGGTAAAATAGCGATACGTCCGCCCCGCCATCCGATAATCCCCGAACGGCGGCAACTGCCCGGCATCGCGGTAGAACGTGACCGGCAATCGCCCGGCGGGGCTGAAGTCCCCGGCGATCATCTCGGCCACGGCCTGCCCGCCCTCGCCGCCCGGATACCATGCCTCTACGATCGCACCGACATGGCGATCGGCCCAGTCCACACCCAGCGCGCTGCCGTTCATCAGCACCAGCACCAGCGGCCGGCCCGTCGCCTGCACCCGTTCCAGCAGGTCCTGCTGCGGGCGCGGCAGATCGAGACTGGTGCGATCCCCGCCGGCAAAGCCGGGTGCGTGGACGCGCATCTCCTCGCCCTCCAGCTTCGCGGTCAGTCCGGCGACGAACACGACGAGGTCGGCATCGCGGGCCGCCGCGACCGCGGCATCGCCGCGCGCCCCGAAATTGCTCCATTCCAGCCGTTGATCGCCGCGCCCGCCCGTCTGGATCGCCTCGACCACCAGCGGATAGCGTTGCCCCGCCCGCAACGCGATCTCGCCATCCGCGATCGACGCGGGATCGGCGGCATCCCAGGCATCGACGACGGTGCGACCGTCCACCCGGATGCGATAGCCGCCATCGCCGGTCAGGCGAAAGCGGTACGGCCCCGTCTCGGCCGCGGTCACATAGCCGGTCCAGCGGATCGACGTCGCACGCTCGCGCCGTTCGGGCCGTCCCCAGCCAAAGCGCACCGCCGTATCGGTGGCCGCACGCACCGGTGCACCGGCCAGCGCCGTCCCCGCGAATTCGTCGACGCGGACGCCTCGGGTGCCACAGTCGCGATCGATGCACAGCACATCCGCCGGCACCGGTTTCAATGGCGCGCCGACCAGACCCGTGCCCTCGACGAAACTTATGTCAGCCTGCGGATACCGCTGCCGCAACCCCGCCAGCACCGTCACCGGCGCCGACGGCGTCCCCGCATAATTGCCGACCAGCGCATCGACGCTGTCGGCATTCGGGCCGATCACGGCGATGCGCCGGGGGGTCCCCGCGATCGGCAGCACGCCGTCGTTCTTTAGCAGCACGATCGACTTGCGCGCGGCGTCCAGTGCACGGGCGCGGTGGCCGGGCGTGTCGAAATCGGTGGCGGCGATCGCCGGGCGCGGCGCGGCGCCGACACCGATGACGCCGAGGCGAAAGCGAGCCTCGAACAGCCGCGTTACCGCCCGATCGAGCACGCCGGGCTTCACCAGCCCCTGCCGCACGGCATCGACGATGATCTGCGGATCATGGCTCTTGCCCAGCCCGAATTCGGCGCAGAACAGGTCGGTACCGGCGTTCAGCGCCGTCGCCACCGCCTGTTGCGACGTCGGCACATAACCATGCGACGTCGGCATCACGATATCCGCGATCGCCGCGCAATCGGATACGACATGGCCCTTGAAGCCCCACCGTCCGCGCACCTGGCTGGCCAGCAGCGGGCTGGCACAGGCCGGCACGCCGTCGATGGCGTTATAGGCGCACATCAGTCCCTGCACCCCGCCCTCGACCACGGCGGCGCGAAATGCCGGCAGATACGTGTCCTCCAGATCGTGGGCGGAGGGATGGACGTCCTCGCGGTGGCGATCCGCCTCCGGGCCACTATGCACCGCGAAATGCTTCACCGCGGCGATCGTGCGGGGCCGGCCGGCGTCCGGCCCCTGCAAGCCGCGGATGAACGCGACGCCCATCCTGCCGGTCAGATACGGGTCCTCGCCGAACGTCTCCTGCCCCCGCCCCCAGCGCGGATCGCGGAAGATGTTGACGTTGGGCGACCAGACGGTGAGCCCGCGGTATTTGTCCGAACTGCCATCGGGATGGCGTGTCGCGAGGTACTTCGCGCGGAATTCGGTCGACACGGTGTCGGCGACCGCCTGCACCAGCGGCGCATCCCATGTCGCAGCCAGGCCGATCGCCTGCGGAAAGACGGTGGCATCGCCTGCCCGCGCGACACCGTGCAGCCCCTCGCTCCACCAGGCATAAGCGGGAATGCCGAGCCGCGGGATCGCCGGTGCATCGTCCTTCAGCTGCGCCGCCTTTTCCGCCAGCGTCAGCCGCGCGACGAGGTCGGCGGCGCGCTGCTCCGCCGGGCGGGCGGCATCCCGGAACGGCAGGTTCTGCGCGACGGCGACATCCGACAGCGCGAGCAGCAGCAGGATGGCGCGTCGTCTCATAGCGCGCGGAACCGGAAGTCGCGGAACCGCGCCTCGCCTGCCCCCGCCGAATACAGGCCGGGGCGCAGCATCAGGAAACCGCCGCGGACATTGTGGTGATAGCCCGACACCTCCATGCCGCGGTCGAAGCGCTGCCATGTCCGCCCGCCGTCGCCGGAGGTGTGGATGGCGACGATGTGCCGCTTGTTTGCGATGCGGATCGACATGCGCCGCCCGTGCGGGTTGGCGGGGCGGCCCCGTTCGATGCCGTATTGGTGGGTGACGAACCGCTTTTCATCGAAGCCGAGGCCGCAATACAATTTGTCGTCGTAGAACAGCACGAGACCGGCGGTGCCGCCGGGTGCGATCTCGACATCGCACTGGAATTCATACGCCTGGTCGCCCGCGATCAGCATTAACGGTGAGGAATCGACCGGTGCCGTGCCGCTCGCCCGCAACACCAGCGCACTCTTGTCGATGCGGACCCGATCGCGCTCGGCCGGGCCGGGGCGGAAGAAATTCCATTTCGCGCCGAGCTTCAGCGGGCTGCGGAAATCGTCGCTGAGCGGTTGGCCGTGCGGCCCTGCCTGCCCGCCCCTGGGTTTGGGCAGCGGCGTCGACAGATCGCCGCCGGTCATCCGGAACCAGCCGTCCGCAGTCCAGCGCACCGGATCGAGCAGCACCTGCCGGCCCAGCGTCCAGAACCCGTTCTCATAACCGTGATACACCGACCACCAGCTGTCGTCGGGCGCCTGCACCAGGCTGGCATGGCCGCGCGACCACCATTTTTCGTCGTTGGAAACGGTGCGGACGATCGGATTGCCGGGATCGTTGACCCATGGCCCGTGGATCGAGCGCGAGCGGGCGACGATCACCATGTGGCCGGTGGGCGGGCCGGCAGTGCCGCCGACCGCGGTGATCATGTAGAACCAGTCGCCGTGACGATGGATCTTGGGGCCTTCGGGGCTGAACCCCTCGACGTCCCAATCGTCGGGATAGCGCCACGGATCGTAGACGTGCTCGACCGCGCCGACCGTCTTCAGACCGTCGGCGGACAGGCGGATACGGTCGCCGCCCGACAGGAACAGCCAGCGCGACCCGTCCTCGCCGACCGCGTGGCACGGATCGATATGGCTGTGCAGGCCGAGGCTGACCGGGTCGGACCACGGACCGTCGATATGGTCGGCATGGATGACGTAGATGTCGTTCTTCGGACTGGCCTTGACCGGAATGTAGAGGAAATAGCGGCCATCGTGCTTTTCCAGGCTGACCGCCCAGACCGAGCCGATGTTGCGGGTCAGCGCCGCGGTGCGCGGCCGCCAGTTGACGAGGTCGCGGCTGTGCCAGATCGTCAGCCCCGGATAGCTGTCGAAGCTGGAAAAGGTCATGTAATAATCCGCGCCGTCCTTCAGAATGGCGGGATCGGGCCGGTCGCCGCCGATCAACGGGTTGAGGAAGCGCCCGTCGCCGAGGTCGGCGATACGCTGGCCGTCAAACCCCTTGCGCCAGCTGGCATCGAACGGGCGGATGCAGTCCTTGCCCGCCGCGGCGGCCTGCGCGGGCGCGCCGGGGATCAGCGCCGCCCCGCCGGCGAGCGCCAGCCCGAATGCGTCGCGCCTGTTGAATTCGGTCATGCTGGCTCCTGGATTCTGAAAGGCTGGTCGCGGTGGACGACGACATGGCCGCGCGCATCGAAATCGATGCGGACGATGCCGGGCTTTTCGCGAAAGTGGCTCGCCTCATCGTTGCCGAAGAAGGTCTGCCACCAGCGGCCCTGCCGGTCGCGGAAGATGTTGCCGCCGCCGCAGCACGGCGCGCCCTCGTGCGGTTCGCGCCATGGCCCGGTGGGCGCGTCGCTCATCCAGATGCGGAACGAATAGCGCCCCTCGTACCGGTCGACGACGCCGAGGTAATAGACGCCGTCGCGGCGGAACATCGTCGCGCCTTCATAACCGAACTTGCGGCACCCCTCCGGCCCGCACGGACTGCGGTGGTGGCGCGGATCATTGTCCCATTCGGTCGCGGTCATCGGCGTCCATGCGCCCGCCAGGCCGGACAGATCGTCCTTCAGCCGGACGATCTCGCTCGCCGAGCCATAGGTCAGCCACACCGCCTCGCCGTCGTCGAACAGCGTCGCATCGATGCTGCGGCGGATCGGCGCGCCTGGCGAAAAGGCGTGGACGTACGGCCCCTCCGCCTTGCCGCTGGTGCTCTTCAGGATGGCGAGGCCGGCGCGGCTGATCGAATGGCAGATATAATAATTGCCCCGGATGAAATGGATTTCCGGCGCCCACAGCGCGCGGAACGGCACGCCGGCGCGCATCCGCCACGCCTTCTCCCACACCCCGTCGCGCTCGATGCTCCAGACGAGGCCGCGATAGTCCCAGCTGTCGAGGTCCTTCGACCGCCACAGCTCGACCCCGTCGTTGACCGCCCAGATGTTGTCCCCGGTCGATCCGGTCATGTAATAATAGCCATCGCCGCCGGGGCAGACGATCGTGTCGCGAATGTGCACGTCGTGCAGGGGGCGGATGCGCGGCAGCAGCCCCGCCGTCACCGCGGTGCCGGCATCGGCGTCGTGCCACGGCGCGACCGGATACGCCGGCCGGCCCGGCCCCTTGTAGCGGACGTCGGGCATGCCGCTGGTCCAGCCGCCGCTCGCGCTCGCCGCCGTGGCGCGACGACCGGGACCGCTCGTTCCGCTGAACCGCCAATAGCCGCGCGGCGGCGGCGGCACGATCCGGCCGCTGTCGTCGGCGTCCACGGCGCGGGTCGTGCCGGGCAGCGGTGCGGGACCGTAAGCCGGTGCCGCCTGCACCAGCGCCCGCGCCACCGTATCGCCCGCCAATGCGAGTCCGCCGATCAGAACATGGCGTCGTTTCATGCCGATCACCCTTTCGAACAAAATAGCCCCGCGTCACGTCGCCGCCGCGCGGGGCCGGAGGAGCCCCCGGGGAGATGGAGGCAGCTAGAAGCTGAAGCGGGCACCGACGCGATAGACGCGCCCCGAACTGCCGTATTGAGACACCGCCTCCTGCCCGTCATAGGCGTAGCGGTTGCTGGTCTGGTTGGTGAGGTTGAGCCCTTCTGCGGAGATCGAGAGCCCCTTCATCAGGTTGACGTTGATCGAGGCATCGACGTTGGTGGTCGACCGGCTGAAGGCGAAATCGTTGATCAGCGGGCTATCGCAGCCGACCGTCTCTACCGTGCCGCTGCCGATCGTGGTGAGGCCGGGGCTGCACGACCCAGCCGCCAGCGGATAGGCCGTGCTGTAGCCGGTGCGCTGCGCTACCGACACGCGGGCGCGGAACGCCTTGTTCTCGTAGAACAGCGTCGCGTTGATCGCATCGGGCGACACGCCCAGGAACGGTCCCTTGCCCAGCACTTGCGGCCGCGTCTGCACGCCGGTGCCGCTGACCGCGCCGGGATCGAGGATGTAGTTCAGCTCCGACTTGATGTGGGTGTAGTTGAACAGCACGCCGAGGTTGCGGAACGCCCAGGGCAGGAAGGTGAGGTTCTGCTGGAAATTGAATTCCAGCCCCTTGATGTACCCGCCGGGCGCATCGCGATACTGGCGCGCGATGAAGGGGTTGTTCGCGTCCAGATACGCCAGCTGGTTGACGTTGGTATATTGCGCGCGGATCGCCTGGCGGGTGGCGTCGTCGACGAATTGCGACAGCGGCGCCGCGAACAGCACCGTCTGCGGGAAGTTGGCGATATCCTTCTTGAACGCGGCGACCGACAACAGGCTGCTGCGCGTGAAATACCATTCCGCGCTGAGGTCGATGTTGCTCGACCGGAACGGCGCCAGCTGCGGGTTGCCGATGGTGAACGAGGCGCCCTGATTGTCGCCGTTGCTGGGGATCGAGATCGAGGTGATCGTCGGCGACAGGTTGCCGAGCAACGGCCGTGCCATCACCTTGGACGCGCCGAGGCGCAGGATCAGGTTCGGGATAATCTCGTAATTGAGGTTCAGCGACGGCAGCCAGTCGGTATAGTCGTTCCTGCCGATGATCGGCCGCCCGGCCTGCGACGTGCCGGTCGACCGGACGCCGGTGAAGGCGACGCGCGTCCCCGCATTGCCGCGCAGCGACCTGCCGAAGATCTCGGTGTTGAAGTCGAACTGCAGGTACAGGCCCTTGTCATATTCATCGACGCCGAAATTCGCCGACCCGCCATTGCGCTTCGTGGTCAGGCGCCAGTCGCCGTATTTGTTGATGCAGTCGCACTGGAAGCCGAGCAGGTTGTTGAACTTGTCGAGGTCGGGGACGAGGAAGCTCGACACGGTGCCGGCGGGGGTTTGCAGCCCCTGCCCGAACGGCACGACCTTGCTGTTCGCCGCCGTGGTCGATCCCGCTTCCAGCAACGTCGGGTTGAGCGTGTCGATGTTGCGTTCGCCCTGCGACGTCGCGAAGCCGAAGCGGCGCAGCGTGCCGCCGAAGCCGATGTTGAACTGGTCGTTCACCCGCCAGTCGAAATCGGCGCGGATCGCCTCATAGGTGTTGCGGACGTAGCGTTCGTAGTGGCGGATCGCCGAAAAGCCCTTCACCGTCTGCCAGTTGGCGGGATCGGCGACGTCGAACCCGAAATCCATCAACGGCATCTGACCACCGGCGCGATCGTCGAAGGTAAAGGTCTGCGGCGAATCCATGCGATTGAATTCGACGAGCAGCCCGGTCGAGTAATTCACCGATTTCGACTGGCCATAGATTGCCGTCATTTTAAAATTGTCGGTGAATTCGTGATCGAGGCGCGCGGTCCCCTGCCAGAACTTGGTGGTGTATTCGCTATAGTCGACGGCAGAGCGCATATCGACGTTGCGCAGCTTCAGGTAATCGGCCAGCCCGTTGGTGACGTTGGCATCGAGCACGTCGACGCCGGGGCGCCCGATCAATTGCCCGCGATAGGCAAGGCCGTTGCTGGACGGGATGTACCCCACCGAATTGGGATTGTTGTAATAATCATAGGGATCGAGGTTGAACGGGTTGGTCGAGAAGATGTTGGCGTTGGTCGGGCTGACCGCGCCCGGGACGACCGCCGCCGACCCCAGCACCGACGACACCAGCCGGCCCTGCGCGTCGAACGCGGTGGCGAAGGCCGGCGTCGTGCCATAGGTCGCCTGTCCGCAATCCTGCGCCACGGTGATCGCGCTGCCGGCCGACGGCGTGCAGAGACCGGGATAGGCGGCCCGCGCCGCCGTCGGCGTCAGGCGGCCGTTGGCGGTGTTATAGGCAGCGTTGGTGTTGTTGCGGTTCAGCCCGACGGGCGACAGCTGGTTGTTCTCGCTTTCGTTGTGGAAGCGCGAATACAGGCCATCGATCGACAGCCGCGTCTTGTCGGTGACATCCCATTGATACGCGCCGGTCAGGCCCAGGCGCTGGTTGCGCACCACCTGGTGGGTAAGCGCTGGCAGCGCCGGAATGCGCACCGTCGAATCGTCGAACCGGCCGGGCGTGTTGTACGGCGCGCCGGGATACAGCTTGGCATAGGCGACCGGGTCTGACCCCGTCTGGAACGCAGTGGCATCTGGATTGGCATAATTGATCGTGCCGACCGGCGCCGAGAAACCGGCGCGCTGCGGCGTGCCTTCGCCGACGAACTGGCTGCTGCGATACAGGTAATCGGACGCCCCGACGCCGCGGTTATACTGGTCGATGACGTTGACCGTCTTGTTATACGCCCCCGAAAACAGGAACCCCATCCGCTTGTCCGCGCCGAAGCGGAACGAGGCGAGCCCGGCGAGGCGTGGATTCGTCTTCTTGCTGTTCTCGTTGTAGCTGGCGGTCGCCGATCCGCCGATCCGCGTCCCCTTGAAGTCGAACGGGCGGCCGGTCTCCAGGTCGATCGTCGCACCGAGCGACCCTTCGTCGGTCTCCGCCGATGGCGTCTTCTGCACCTTCAGCGAACTGAACAATTCCGATGCGAAGGTCGAATAGTCGAACGAGCGGCTGCGGTTGGGACTGGTGCCGGCGTCGTTGGACCCCGCCGTCGACAGCGCCTCGATCCCGTTGAGGCGCGTGCGGTTGAAGTCGCCGCCAAGGCCACGCACGGTGATGCCGCGCCCTTCGCCGTTGTCGCGGTCGATCGACACGCCCGGCAGGCGCTGGAGCGATTCGGCCAGGTTGGCATCGGGAAAGTCGGCGATGTCCTGCGCATTGATCGCATCGATCTGGACATCCGAATAGCGCTTGTCGTTGAGCGAGCTCTGGATCGACGCGCGAAAGCCGGTGACGACGATATCCTGCGCGGAATCCTCGCCATTCGCCTCACCCGCGGTCGCGGCGGTCTGCGTGGTGTCCGGGCCGGTATCGTTGGCGCGCGACGGTCCATCGGGTGCGGGCGTCAGGGTCGGGTTGCCGCTGGTATCCACCGCGGGGTCCGATCCTGGCACCACCGGCTGCTGCTGTTGCTGCGCCGGCACCGCGGCGGCCGGTGCCTGGACCTGCGCGCCCGCCGTGCCCGCGAACAGGCTCGCGAGCGCGATCGCCCCCAGCGAAGCGCCGACCCGTGTCAGCGCCGTCGTCTTGTACGTCATCCCCATCTCCCATGATGTGGCTGGAGAGCTCATGGAACCCAGCCTTGTAGAATTGCGTCGGGCGTGTAGCCGGCGGCCTCTGCATCGCTCAGCATCCGGCGGGTCGGTGCGGCCGGTGCCGCGCCGGGTCCGCGCGATCCCCATTCGAATAGTCGCGCCTCCTGCGGTGTCAGCATCCGGCGGACGCCTGCGGGATCGGTGAACCCCATCTCCGTCCACCCCGCCGCCTTGATATGCCCGTCCAGGCGACAGCGCAGGAAGGCGGCCGTGCCCAGGATCGCCATGTTCCCGCCGGCGCGCCACGGCCGCCCCAGCCAGGTCGATCCATCCGGCACGCCGGCTTCGCGCGTGACGTGGCAACGGTCGAACACCAGGCCGAACCGGTCCGTCGCCAGCGTGCTCGGCGCGGCGATGAAGCCGCTGTCGATCGCGTTCGGCACGTATCGCGTGACGATGTCGCAATGCCGGAACAGCGCCGCGGCATTGCCGAAGATGAAATCGACCCCGCCGACGATCCGGCAGCGCCGGAAGGCCGCACGCGCGTTGACGTACAGCGTGTCCTGATAGCCCTCGATACCGCAATTCTCGACCAGCACCCGGTCGGCCGTCCGCGCGATCATCAGGGCGACGGCCTGGGCGCCGCCGCTGGCCTGGCTGACGGTGTCGGCGATATAGTCGAAGTCGTTGCGGATGGTCAGGCCGCGCAGCGTGACGTCGGGCGCGTCGATCGTCAGCGTCGCCGTCCGCCCGGTGCCCCACGGCCGGCCGTCCGGTGATCGATGCCCCGCCGCCGCACCGTTGACGATCACCACGCCCGGCCGCGTCGCGACGAGCGTCACGCCGGGAACGGTCACGTGCAGCTTTTCGCGGTAGATGCCCGGTTCGACCGCGATCACCACCGGCGCGGGCAGCAACGATGCCTGTCGCAACGCCGCGTCGATTGTCATGATACCGGTATCATTTCCGGTGACATGGAGGCGTGCAGGCACCGCAGCCTCGGCCAGTCCGGGAACGATCGACATCCCTGCCGACATCGCGCCGCCCAGCATAAGTGCTCTGCGTGAAACGGTAACCCGTTGATGTGAGCTGTGGTTGCCTGCCATACCCCCTCCTGTGCACCGGTCCTGTAGGACTCTGATGTTAGCGATAAAGCTAATCGATTCGCCGGAACGCGCAAGCTTTTATTGATACCGGTGTCACCGGGTGTCAGGATGGTATCGCAACAATAACGAACAGAGAGGATCGAGCTATGAGGACCGCGTTCCTGGCATGCGTGATGGCGACCGTCGCGATGCCCGTCGCCGCCGCTGTGGTCGGCCATATGACGCCGCCGCCGTCACTGACCGCCGAACGGTTGAGCGGTCTGGCGCCGACCGCGCGCCGCACCTGGGCGGACTATATCGCACGATCGACCGCAGCGATGGCCCGCGACAAGGCGGCGCTGGCGGCCGAGCGGCGCGGTCTCGCGACGATCCCGCCGCCCCCGCCGGAGGGCAAGACGGCGTCGATGCCGCTCGATCGCGACGCCGGCTGGTACGCCGGCGATGCGGCACGGGAGATCGCCAATAATATCGTCAGCTTCCAGACGCCGACGGGCGGCTGGGGCAAGAATCAGGATCGCAGCGGCCCGTCCCGCGCGCCGGGCCAGATGTACCTGCCCTTCGACAGCAAGGCCGGCACCTACGCCGCCGCCGACCTCGCCGGCGGGTGGAGCTTCGTCGGCACGCTGGACAATGACGCGACCACCACCGAGATGGCGTTCCTGGCGCGTGCGCAGGCCGGCCGGCCGGGCGCCGGTGGCGACCGGTATCGCGCCGCCTTCCTGAAGGGCCTCGACTATCTGTTCGCGGCCGAATTTCCATCGGGCGGCTGGCCTCAGGTCTATCCGTTACAGGGCGGCTATCACGATGCGCTGACCCTCAACGACGATACGATGATCAAGGCGACCGCGCTGCTGCAGCGCGCCGCGGCGGGCACCGGCGACTATGGTTTCGTACCGGCGGCGGTGCGCGCCCGGGCCGGTGAGGCGGCGGCACGGGCGCTCGCGACGTTGCTCACCACACAGGTGATCGTCGATGGCCGGCGGACGATCTGGGCGCAGCAATATGATCCGCTGACCCGCCGCCCGGTGGCGGCGCGCAATTTCGAACCGATCGCCCTTGCGACCGCGGAAAGCGCCGCGGTGCTGCGGTTCCTGATGCAGCAACCCGATCCGTCGCCGGCGGTGCGCCAGGCGATCGTCGATGGTGCCGCCTGGTTCGCCGGCCACGCCGTGCACGATCGCGCGTGGACCGCCGCCAACGCCGCCGACGGGCGCCGCCTGGTCGAACAGCCGGGTGCGCCGCCGCTGTGGGCGCGCTTCTACGATCCGGTCCGGCAGACGCCGGTCTTCGGCGATCGCGACCGTTCGATCCAGGACGACGTCAACGCGGTCAGCCTGGAACGCCGCAACGGCTATTCCTGGTTCAGCGGCACGGGCGCGGGGGTCGCCACCGCTTATGCCAAATGGCGCCGCCGCGACGGCGGATGATCGCCGTCACAGCTCGACACGCACGGAGGCGCGCACGGTGCGCGGCGCACCGGGAAAGACCCAGAGGCGGCTGTACGAACTCGCGGCATAGCGGGCGTCGAACAGATTGTCCGCCTCCAGCCTGACGCGCAGCCGTTCCGTCACTGGCACCTCGATCGCCGCCTTGGCCTTGACGTACGCCGGCAGCACCAGCGGCCGCGCGTCGAGCGATCCGGCGCGATCGCCGACATAGGCGACGCCGCCGCTCACCTGCCAGATGTGCGCGCCGACCGGCAGGCGATGCACGACGAGGAGCGTGCCGGCATGGTCCGGCACGCCGAGCACCGCCGTCGTCGCAAAGCCGGTGTCGTCGTTGCGGGCACGCAGCCAGCTGCAATTGGCCACCACCTGCCACCGGCGGGCGAGGCGCAGCGACACGTCCGCCTCGATCCCGCGGCTGTCGAGCCGCCCGACCGGCGCGTTGAAGCCGGCATCGACGGGGTCCGTGGTCAGGATGTTGCTTTTCGCGATGTCGAACCAGGTGATCCCGACGTCCAGCCCGTCCCAGCGCCCGGCGACGCCCACCTCATAGCCGCGCGCCTCTTCCGGCGCGAAGCCTTCGCCGGTCCGGCCGGTACCCGAATTGAGGAGGAAGGATTCGCCCCAATTGGCGTGGACGGACACGTGGTCGTCCACCGCATAGCGCGCGCCGGCCCGGAACTTGACGGGTTCCTCGACGATGCGGCCGACCCCGCCCGTCGTGTTGTTGACGATCGTCTGGCGATACGGATCGATCCGCGCGCCGCCGACCAATGTCAGGCGATCGGTGACGCTCCACATGTCCTGCACGTACAGGGTGACGGCCCAGCGGCGTTCGTCGTTGTTGGTGAACGGCAGCAGCGGCGCCGCCACCGCGCCATAGCTCGATGCCGGATCGTACAGGTCGACGGCATAGGGCATCGCCGCGGTCGGGTTACGGCGCATCCAGCGTTCGCCGTAACGCAGCCGGTAGCCCTTGAGGCCGATGCTCAGCCGGTGGCGCCCGACCTGTCCGGCCAATTCGATCCGCGCCGCCAGATCGTCGACCGCAAAGTCGCGCGAACGACGCTGGCGCCACACCGAATTGCCGACGATCCGCGACTGATCCGCCGAAAAGCCCTTCAGCGAACCCGTCCGCCACACCACGCCGCCATTCACCGTCCAGCCCTGCCCCAGTTGCGCAAGGCCGTTCAGCTGGTGCCGGTCGTTGCGGAACCGGGTGATGCCGTTGGCCGGTTCGCCATAATAATTCGACCGCGGCAGCGCGTTGGCGTCGTCGCCCACCGCCGGGATGCCGCGATCGAACGGCGTGTCGAACCGCATAACCTCCCCGACATAGGTCAGGCGGACGGCGTCGCTTGGCCGCCAGGTCAGCGACGGCGAAACGATGCGCCGCTGCAACGTCACCGTGTCGCGCCACCCGTCGCTGTCCTCGGCCGCGACGACGATGCGCGCGGCGAGCGTATCCGTCAGCGGCCCGGTCGCGTCCATCTCGACCCGGCGGGTGCCGAACGATCCGACGGTCGCGGTGACACCGGCATAAGGGACGAAACGTGGCACCTTGGAAACGATGTTGACGCGGCCGCCGGGGTCGATGTCGCCGAACACCGCGCCGGCCGGCCCCTTCAGCACCTCGATCCGTTCGATCGTCGCCGGGTCGCGCGGCGGCGCCATGCCGCGATTGGTGACGAAGCCATCGACATAATATTCGGCGCCGCCGTCGGGCGTGCCTAGAAAGCCGCGGATCGCGAAATTGTCGAGCACCCCGCCGCGATTGTTCTGCTGGCTGAAGCCGCTGACCAGCTCCAGCGCGTCGCTGAGCCGATAGGTACCCGCCGCGCGCAGCACGTCCTGTTCCAGCGACCGGCTCGATTGCGACATGCGGGCGGTGACGGGGCCGGACGACAGGGTACGATCGATCGGATTGCTGGTGCCGAGCACGACGATCTCGGATCGTTCCTCGGTCTCCGTATTGGCCTCCGCCTCTTGCGCGTCGGCAGCGAACGGCATCGCGCCGATAGCGAGCGCCAGGCCGAACGCGGACGCGCGTCGACCGGGAAGGAAGGCAGCTTTGACGGACATCGTTACTCCACAGCGGCAATGCCGCAATCAGTTATGTTGCAACATATCATATCGGTTCTTTGCTGCGATGCAACGGGCGGCTGACCATCGACTGTGCCTGTGGATGCGGCACCCTTTCCCTGGGCGAACTACGGGCGCGGATATCGGCCGCCGACAGGCCGGTGGCATCGACCGTGTCAACGGCGATGCCGCGCGGTCACCTCGATCAACGGGAACTAACCGGGCAGGTGCCCCGCCATGCGCCGCATCGCCGCCACGACCTGCAGGCGATCGATGGGCTTGGCATAGAATTCCGATCGGACCGGCAGGTCCAGATCGGCTGCCACGAACGTCGCTGCGGTCAGCACGATTTCGATCGGTGGCCAACGGCTGCGGATCATCGCGGCGATCTCGATCCCCTTCACCCCGCGTGGCATGTCGAGGTCCATGTACAGGATGCGGATGTCGGGCCGCCGCTCCAGGATCACGATCGCATTCTCGACGCTCATCGCCTCGACCGCCTCGAACCCCGCCCGCTCGACCATCGCGATGGCGTCGATGCGCAGCACCGGCTCGTCTTCGATGATGAGCACCGGCAGGCGCGTGATCGGCTGTGACTGACCCATGTTCCCGTCGTCTCTTTCGCGCGTCAGGCCTGTTGCACCTGATCCAGCGGCGCGCTCATCTCGATCGTCAGGCCATGACGATCGTAATGCTGCTCAACGCCGCCCGACCCGATAAGACCCATGCGAATGATCCGGGCGCCGAACCCGCGACGGACCGGCTCGGCCGCGGGTGGCCCGCCGCGTTCGCGCCAGGTGACGTGCAGCACGTCGCCGCCCGGCCCGGGTCGCACCGCCCAGGTCATCGTGACGACACCGTCGGGATGGCTCAACGCCCCGTATTTCGCCGCGTTGGTCGCCAGTTCGTGCAGCAACAGCGATAGCGACATCGCCGCGCGCGAACTGATCCACAGGTCGGGACCGGACATCCGCATCCGGTCCCCGGCAAAGGTCGCGAGCGCCGATCGGGCGACGTCGTGCAGGGTCGCGGCGGACCAGCTGCGCGTCAGCAACACGTCGTGGGCCGACGCCAGCGCCTTCAGCCGGCTACCGAATTCGGCCACGGCGGCATCGTCCGCCTTGCCGGCGAGCGTCTGCGCCGCGATCGCCTGGACGACGCTCAGCGTGTTCTTGACCCGATGCGCCAGCTCGCCGTTCAATATCTCCTGCTGCTCGACCGCGCGCAGCTGCTCGACCGCCGATCGCAGCCGGTATGCGACGTCGCCGATGAACTGCAGCTCGTCCTCGGTCCATGACCGCGGCCGATCGCTGCTGACGTAGAGCAGCGCGACGAACGTCCCGCGCTCGACCACCGGCGTGTTGACGAACGCCCGCGCGCTGCGTGCCTCCAGCGCCGCGGCATGGTCGCGGGTGCGTGGATCGGCACGGCAGTCGCGCACCACGACCGTGCGCCCCGCCTGCAGATCGTCGACATAGGAACCGAAGTCGCGGAAGTGGAGCGTTCCTGCCAGCGTCGCAGCACCTTCGCTCGTCCAGTTGCTCTCGACCGTGATCGTCTCCGTCGCGGCATCGACATCGCCATAGCCGACGAGCTGCACGTCCAGCGCCCGGCCAAGGATCGTGCTGGCTGCCATCGTCATGCTGCGGGCGTCGGTTTCCTGCTGCAACCGGTCGGTCAGCGCGATGATCGCCGCCTGCCGCCGTTCGCGCAGCACGCGATCGGTGACCTCGGTGAAGATGATGGTGAAGCGATCGTCGCCGGCGGGCTGGATCACGCCGTCGTACCAGCGCCCCAGCGTGCCGACCTGCCGGGTGAAGCGCAGCGATTCGCCGGTAGCGACGACGCGGGCGGCCCCGTCCACCCAGGCATCCTCGATTCCCGGAAACACCGAACGGATGGTCCGCCCCAGCGCACAGCCGCGTTCGATGCCGACCAGATCGTACCAGGCGTTGTTGACCTCTTCATAGCGCCAGTCGATCACCGCGCCATCCGCCGACCGCACCAGCGCGCCGAGGATGAACCCTTCCGCCAGCGTTTCGAATATCCGCCGCCAGCCGGCCTCCGCCCGGCTGAGGCCGTCGACAGCCGCGTCGCGCTCGCGTTCCGCCTGCACGCGGCCGGTCGTTTCGAGCGTGACGTTCAGCAGGCCGGCGACCTCGCCCCGCTCGTCGCGCACCGGTGAATAGGAAAAGGTCCACCAGGTCCGTTCGGGATAGCCGTTCCGGGTCATCACCAGCGGCATGTCCTGGAACGTCGACGTCTCGCCGCAGAAGGTGGCATCGACCAGCGGCGCGATATCCGCCCAGACATCGGCCCAGACGTCCGCGAAACGCGCCCCGAACGCCTGCGGGTGGCGGGAACCCAGCATCGGCGCATAGGCGTCGTTGTAGAGGAACAGGCCCTCCGTCCCCCACGCCAGACACATGGCGTGCCCCGACGCCATCATCATGTCCACGGCCGTGCGCAGGCTCTGCGGCCAGCCGGCGCGATCCCCCAGGGCGGTCGTGCTCCAGTCGTGTGCACGCAACATCCCGGCGCAACCCTGCAGCGCCCCGTCGTCCGCCTGCCTTTCCCCTCGTGTCGCGCCTTCGGTCATGCTCGTCCGCGTCTTGCCAGCCCATCGAACCCGAACGTTCGAAGCGCCGCCACGCCTAGAACAGGATCGGATCGGCGAAAAGACCGCGGCGTCTTCACACCGGTCTGCATTTTCTTACGGCATCGCAAGAACATCGAAACCGGTGTGGCCGTCGATGCAGGATCGCCGCCGGCTCCGGATAACGGCAGCTGGCCATCGATCAGGACACATCGCCCCGCCCCCCCCCGCCCCCAACTACCTGCACCCGCCAGCGCGACCCGCCGAGGGACGCACGCGTCTTCCTCGACTTCCGCGCGCCGACCCGCCACACTCCGGCGATGGACACACCTCTCCGCACCGGCGGCCGCATTCTGGTCGACCAGCTGCTCGCACAGGGTTGCGAGCGTATCTTCACCGTTCCCGGCGAAAGCTTCCTCGCCGTGCTCGACGCGCTGCACGACACCGACCGGATCCAGATCGTCACCTGCCGGCAGGAAGGCGGCGCGGCGTTCATGGCCTGCGCGGACGGTACGCTGATGCACCGCCCCGGCGTCGCCTTCGTCACCCGTGGCCCGGGCGCGACCAATGCGTCGATCGGCGTCCATGTCGCGCGGCAGGATTCGCAGCCGATGATCCTGTTCATCGGCGACGTCGACCGCGGCACCCGCGACCGCGAGGCGTTTCAGGAGGTCGATTTCCAGGCGATGTTCGCGCCGCTGGCGAAATGGGCGGCGCGGATCGACGATGCCGCGCGCATCCCGGAATATATCGCGCGCGCCTACGCCGTGGCGATGAACGGTCGCCCCGGCCCGGTGGTGCTCGCCCTGCCCGAGGACATGCTGCTCGACCGGGTCGAGGCGGTCGACCGCCCCCGCGTCGAACGCCTGGCGCAGGGCTGCGACGAAGCCGCGATGGACCAGTTCGCCGATCTGCTCGCCACCGCCGAACGCCCGGTCGCGATCGTCGGCGGCGCCGGCTGGGACAATATCGCCGCGCAGGATTTCGCCGCCTGGGCCGATCGCACCGGCGTGCCCGTCGCCGCCGCCTTCCGCCGGCAGGATGCGATTCCCAACGCCTGCCCCAGCTATGCCGGCAATCTCGGCTATGGCCCCAACACCCGGCTCGTGGCCCGGATCAAGGCGGCCGACCTGCTGATCGTCGCCGGCCCGCGGCTGGGGGAGGCGAGCACGGACGGCTATACGCTGGTGACGCCGGATCACCCCGGCCAACGGCTGATCCACGTCCACCCGGACGCGAACGAACTCGGCATGACCTATCGCACCGACCTGTCGATCTGCGCCGGCATGGCCGATTTTGCCGAGGCGATCGCCGCGATCGACGGCCCGCCGCGCCCCGGCGGGGCGGAGGCGCATGCCGAATGGCTCGCCTGGTCCACGCCGGCAGCGCGCCCGGGCGTCGCGATGGACCTTGGTCCCTGCGTCGCGGCGATGCGCGATGTGCTGCCCGCGGACACCATCATCTGCAACGGCGCGGGCAATTACAGCGGCTGGTGGCACCGATACTGGCCCTATGCCGCCCCCGGCACGCAGCTGGCGCCGACCGCCGGCGCGATGGGCTACGGCCTGCCCGCCGCCGTCGCCGCCGCGCTGCGCTACCCCGACCGCCAGGTCGTGGCGCTCGCCGGCGACGGCTGTTTCCTGATGAACGGACAGGAACTCGCCACCGCGGTCCAGCATGACGCGCAATTGCTGGTGCTGGTGATCGACAATGGCGGCTACGGCACCATCCGCATGCATCAGGAGCGGGAATTCCCCGGCCGCGTGTCGGCAACGGCGCTGGCCAACCCCGACTTCGTCGCGCTCGCCCGCGCCTATGGCTGCTGGGCGGAAACGGTCGACCGCACCGCAGATTTCGCGCCGGCATTGTCGCGGGCGCAGGCGCAGCGCGGCGTGCGCCTGCTGCACCTCAAGACCGATATCGAGGTCATCACCGCCGGCACCACGCTCGCCGCGATCAGGGACCGCTAGCAGCATCGCCCCCGGCAAGGGCCGGGGGCACCATCCGTCGCAAGGCACAGCGCAAGTCCGAACACCTCATCCGACCCCGCCGCGGCAGCGCCGGCAACAGGGGCGGAGGCATTCCCGCCCCCGCCCCGGCATCGTCAGCGCAGCTTTTCCGACCCGTTGATCAATGCGGCCTTCTGCTCGTCGGGCATCGCCTGCGCATTGATATCGGCATCGTCGATCGCATCGGCCTGCTGGTCGCCGCTCGCGCGCACCGCCTTCGCCTGGTCTTCCATATTGTCGGCGGCGGCTTCCAGTGCATCGGCGCGGTTGTCCGCCGCGGCCTCGACCTGGCTGCCGAGCTTGTCGTCGCCCTTGCCGCCACAGGCGGCGAGCGACAATGCCATGGCGCCAAGGCCCAGCGCGATCATCGTCTTCTTCATGTCATGTCCCCTTTCAAATGGATCAGTCTGACGTGAAAAAGCCGCCCCGCGATCGGGACGGCCTCTCCAATACGCTTACGCGATGCTCAGGTCAGATATCGTCGCCGAGCGCGCCCTTGACGCTGCCCTTGACCTTCTCGCCCTTGCCTTCGACCTGCTGCGCCTGACCTTCGGCGACCAGCTTGTCGTTATCGGTGTGCTTGCCGATGGCTTCCTTGGCGTTGCCGATGGCTTCGTTGACCGTGCCTTTGACCTTGTCGGCGAACTCGCCCATAAAAACCTCCTGCGAAATCTGCGTCCCGCCAGCCGGGCCGCTTGATCTGACGCAAGAATAACGGGCTCAACTCGGACCGGTTCCGTGACAATTTCGTCAGGATACAACTCTACTAGCGCAATCCGGCCCTGTTAGATCAATCCAGCCAGGGGACTGGACGGATCGGCATAGCGCCGCTGCCCCATCCGCCCGGCACGATAGGCAAGCCGCCCCGCCTCCACCGCCGATCGCATCGCCGCCGCCATCATCACCGGGTCCTTCGCCTCGGCGATCGCGGTGTTCATCAATACGCCGTCGCAACCCAGTTCCATCGCCACCGCCGCGTCGGATGCGGTGCCGACGCCCGCATCGACCAGCACCGGCACGCCCGCGCCCTCGACGATCAGCCGGATGGTGATGCGGTTCTGGATGCCCAGCCCCGATCCGATCGGCGCGCCCAGCGGCATGATCGCCACCGCGCCGGCATTCTCCAGCCGCTTCGCCGCGATCGGATCGTCGACGCAATAGACCATCGGCTTGAACCCCTCGTTGGCCAGCACTTCCGTCGCGCGCAGCGTCTCGTGCATGTCGGGGTACAGCGTCTTCGCCTCGCCCAGCACCTCCAGCTTGACGAGGTCCCAGCCGCCCGCCTCACGCGCCAGCCGCAGCGTGCGGATCGCGCTCTCCGCGTCGAAACAGCCCGCGGTATTGGGCAGATAGGTGACCTTTTTCGGATCGATATAGTCCATCAGCAACGGCTGGTTGCGATCGGAGATGTTGACCCGCCGCACCGCAACGGTGACGATTTCCGCCCCGGACGCTGCCAGCGCAGCGGCGTTCTGCGCGAAATCCTTATACTTGCCCGTGCCGACGATCAGCCGCGACCGGAACGTCCGCCCCGCCACCGTCCAGCTGTCGTCCGCGACCGGCTTCAGATGGTCGCCACCACCGACGCCCGCGGCCGCATGGTCGCCACCACCCACGAACGTCACGATCTCCAGATCGTCGCCATCCTCGACGCACACGTCGGCCAGCGTCGATCGCGGCACGATCTCGAGGTTCCGCTCCACCGCGACCTTCTCGGGCACCAGCCCCAGTTCGCTTGCGAGATCGGCGAGGGTCAATCCGGCGGTAACCCGCTTGTGCTCGCCGTTGACGGTGATCGATACGGTGCCATCGCTATGGGGCATGACGCGCAAAACTCCTTGATCCGCCCCATCTAGGCGCGTGGTCGTTCGTGTCCACCTTTGGAAGGATGATTCACGCGAAGACGCGAAGACGCAAAGAAGAATGGTTCACGCGGAGACGCGGAGGCGCGGAGAGATGTCCCGTGCGGCCCGCTCACTCCTTCCCGCGCAGCGGCCCATATCCTCACACGGAAATGATGATGAGAGCCCGCTACCGCGGGTGAGTCCCTCTCCGCGCCTCCGCGCCTCCGCGTGAACCAAACCTTGTTCCTTCACTTCGCGTCCTGGCGTCTTCGCGCGAAAACCACCGTCTTTGCACCGCCCGCCAAACAGCGATAAGCCCACGCCATGACCGACACGATCTACGTCCTCAACGGCCCCAACCTGAACCTCCTCGGCACCCGCGAGCCGGAGATCTACGGCAGCGACACGCTCGACGACATCGCCGGCCAGCTCGAGGATCGCGCCCGCGAACTCGATCTCGACATCGACATGCGCCAGTCCAACCACGAAGGCCATCTGGTCGACTGGCTGCACGAGGCGCAGGCGCGCGGCGCAAAGGCGGTGATCCTCAACGCCGGCGCCTTCACCCACACCTCGATCGCCGTCCACGATGCGATAAAGGGCATCAGGACGCCGGTGATCGAGGTCCACCTCTCCAACCCGCACACCCGTGAGGACTTCCGCCATATCAGCTACGTGGGGCGCGCGGCGAAGGGAACCATCGCCGGCTTCGGTGCGCTCTCGTACACCCTTGCGCTTGAAGCGGCGGCGCGCTTCTGACAGGAGGCCTCCCCATGACTGAACAGACCAACAATGGTGCCCCCACCCAGTCGATGCAGGTCGACGTCAACCTCGTGCGCCAGCTCGCCGAACTGCTCGACGCCACCCACCTCACCGAAATCGAGGTAGAGGAAGGCGACCGCAAGATTCGCGTCGCGCGCAAGGCCGCGGCACAGGCAGCACCGGTATATGCGGCGCCGCAGCCGATGGCATCCGCGCCGGTCGCCGCATCGGCTCCGCCCGCCGCGGAAGCGGGCGCGATGGCCCCGACGCTCGCCAGCGCGAACGCCGTGAAATCGCCGATGGTCGGCACCTGCTACCTGTCCGCCGAACCCGGCGCCAAGCCATTCGTCAGCGTCGGCCAGACCGTCGCCGCCGGCGATACGCTGCTGATCGTCGAGGCGATGAAGGTCATGAACCCGATCACTGCGCCATCGGCGGGCGTCGTGCGCCAGATCCTGATCGAAAACGGCCAGCCGGTCGAATTCGACCAGCCGCTCGTGGTGGTCGAGTAACCGCCCCGTGGCTTCCACCCCAACGCGCCAGATCAAGAAACTGCTGATCGCCAATCGCGGCGAGATCGCCCTGCGCATTCACCGCGCCTGCCATGAAATGGGCATCAAGACGGTGGCGGTGCATTCCACCGCCGATGCCGACGCGATGCACGTCCGGCTCGCGGATGAGGCGATCTGCATCGGCCCGCCTGCCGCCGCCGACAGCTATCTCAACATTCCCAACATCATTTCGGCGGCAGAGATCAGCGGCGCCGACGCGATCCATCCGGGCTATGGCTTCCTCAGCGAAAACGCGCGCTTCGCGGAAATCGTCGAGCTGCATAACCTGATCTTCGTCGGGCCCAAGCCCGAACATATCCGCACGATGGGCGACAAGATCGAGGCGAAGCGTACCGCAGGCGCGCTCGGCCTGCCGCTCGTCCCCGGCAGCGACGGTGCGATCGGCGACCTCGCCGAGGCCAAGGCGATCGCGGCGAAGGCCGGCTATCCCGTCATCATCAAGGCGGCGTCGGGCGGCGGTGGCCGCGGCATGAAGGTCTGCAATTCCGAGGATGAACTCGAAACGCTGATGCAGCAGGCCGGCAGCGAGGCGAAGGCCGCGTTCGGCGATGCCACCGTCTATCTCGAAAAGTATCTCGGCAATCCCCGCCATATCGAGATCCAGGTCTTCGGCGACGGCAACGGCAATGCGATCCATCTCGGCGAACGCGATTGCTCGCTGCAACGCCGCCACCAGAAGGTGCTGGAGGAGGCCCCCTCGCCCGTGCTGGGCAAGGACGACCGCGAACGGATCGGCGGCATCTGCGCGCGCGCGATGGCCGACATGGGTTATCGCGGTGCCGGGACGATCGAATTCCTGTGGGAAGACGGCGAATTCTACTTCATCGAGATGAACACCCGGCTGCAGGTCGAGCATCCGGTGACCGAGATGATCACCGGCCTCGACCTCGTCCGCGAACAGATCCGCATCGCCGAGGGGCATCCGCTCACCCTGCGCCAGCAGGACGTGCAGTTCCGCGGCCACGCGATCGAATGCCGTATCAACGCCGAGGATCCGCGCACCTTCGCCCCCTCGCCCGGCCTCGTGAAGCAGTTCCACGCCCCCGGCGGCATGCACGTGCGCGTCGATAGCGGCCTGTACGCCGGCTATAAGGTCCCGCCCTATTACGACAGCATGATCGCCAAGCTGATCGTCTACGGCACGACCCGCGAAGGCGCGCTCCGCCGCCTCCGCCGCGCGCTGGAGGAATTCGTGATCGAGGGGCCGACGACGACGATCCCGCTCCACCAGGCGCTGCTCGACGATCCGGAATTCCAGGAAGGCCGGTACACGATCAAGTGGCTCGAAGAATGGCTGGCGAAACAGGCCTGACGACAATCCCTCTCCTTCCAGGAGAGGGAGGGAGCGGTGCGCAGCACCGCGGAAGGGTGAGGACAAGCGCGATGCGGCAACCGACGAGCACTCACCCACACCCCGCGCCACCCCTCCCGCCGAGACCCGGCAAGTGAACGCCACCATCTACCACAACCCGCGCTGCGGCACCTCGCGCAGCACGCTCGCCCTGCTCACCGAAGCCGGCGCCGACGTCACCATCGTCGAATACCTCCGGCACCCGCCGACGGTCGCCGAACTCGCCCGCATTTACGCCCGCGCTGGGCTCTCCCCACGCGAAGGCCTGCGCATGACCGAACCGGCGGCCAGGGCACTGGTCGATGCCAGCGACGCCGACGTGCTCAAGGCCATGGCGATCGACCCGATCCTGATCCAGCGCCCGCTCGTCGAAACCCCCAAGGGCGTCGTCCTCGCCCGCCCGCCCGAACGCGTCCTCGCCATCCTCTGACGATGCTCTCCGGTGAAGGCAGGATCGCGGCGACGGCCGCGAATATCGCTGTCCTACATGATCGCGCACCCTTATCCTGCCGCCATGGCCCACCCTCGCCCCTGCCCGAACCATCACCGCAGGGTGTCGGCGGGGAAGCGATTTCGACGCGCACGTAGTGTCAACTTCGGCAACTTCCGCGCCTCCGACTCGAAAATCGGCTCGATGCCCAATCGCCGGGCAGCAGGCGCCGAACTGCCCGTTTCGAAGGCAGTAAATCCGTCCGAATCCGTGTTGCCCCGCGGGGCGCGGGCTGGCACGTTTGGTGCAACACCCGCGCTCGGGGCGAGGGTTCAATCTAGGGGCGTGTGCCGGTGAAGAAGGTCGAAGCCATCATCAAGCCATTCAAGCTGGATGAGGTGAAGGAAGCGCTGCATGAGATCGGCGTCAGCGGCATCACCGTGACCGAGGCCAAGGGCTTCGGGCGCCAGAAGGGCCATACCGAACTCTATCGCGGCGCCGAATATGTCGTCGATTTCCTCCCCAAGGTGAAGCTCGAGGTCGTCGTCGAGGATGCGTTGACGGACCGCGTGGTGGAGGCGATCGCCGCTGCCGCGCAGACCGGTCGCATCGGCGACGGCAAGATTTTCGTCATCCCCGTCGAGACCGCCTTGCGCATCCGCACCGGCGAACGCGACGAAGCCGCGATCTGACTTTTCTCACTATCGTCACTACGAAAGAGACACGCACATGGCTGCCACCGCCAACGACATCCTGAACAAGATCAAGGAAGAAGAGATCGAATGGGTCGATCTGCGCTTCACCGACCCCAAGGGCAAGTGGCAGCATCTGACCATGGTCGCGAGCGTCATGGGCGAGGACGAGTTCACCGACGGCCTGATGTTCGACGGTTCGTCGATCGAAGGCTGGAAGGCGATCAACGAATCCGACATGGTGCTGAAGCCCGATCTGGACGCGGTCTACACCGATCCGTTCTCGGCCACCCCGATGCTGATCGTGTTCTGCGACGTCGTCGAACCGTCGACCGGTGAACTCTACGCCCGCGATCCTCGCTCGACCGCCAAGCGCGCCGAGGCATATCTCAAGACCACCGGCATCGGCGACACCGTCTACGTCGGCCCCGAAGCCGAATTCTTCATGTTCGACAACGTGCAGTTCGACACGAACTACGCCGAATCCTACTTCAAGATCGACGATATCGAACTGCCGACCAACACCGGTCGCGAATATGAAGGCGGCAACCTCGGCCACCGTCCGCGCGCCAAGGGCGGCTATTTCCCGGTCGCGCCGGTCGATTCCGCGGTCGATATCCGCGGCGAGATGGTCTCGACCATGCTCGAAATGGGCCTGCCCTGCGACAAGCACCACCACGAGGTCGCGGCCGCGCAGCACGAACTCGGCATGACCTTCGGCACGCTCACCACCACCGCCGACCGCATGCAGATCTACAAGTACGTCGTCCATCAGGTCGCGCATGCCTATGGCAAGTCGGCGACCTTCATGCCCAAGCCGATCAAGGAAGATAACGGTTCGGGCATGCACACCCACTTTTCGATCTGGGACGGCAAGACCCCGCTGTTCGCGGGCGAGAAGTACGCCGGCCTGTCGGACATGTGCCTGTATTTCATCGGTGGCATCATCAAGCATGCCAAGGCGATCAACGCCTTCACCAATCCGACCACCAACAGCTACAAGCGCCTGGTGCCGGGCTACGAAGCGCCGGTGCTGCTCGCCTATTCCGCGCGCAACCGTTCGGCGTCGTGCCGCATCCCCTACGGCACCGGCCCCAAGGCGAAGCGCGTCGAAGTCCGCTTCCCCGATGCGATGGCCAACCCCTATCTTGCCTATGCGGCGCTGATGATGGCGGGCCTCGATGGCATCCAGAACAAGATCCACCCGGGTGAGGCAATGGACAAGAACCTGTACGACCTGCCCCCGGCAGAGCTCGCCCAGGTCCCGACCGTCTGTTCCTCGCTGCGCGAGGCGCTGGAATGCCTGACCGCCGACCATGATTTCCTGCTCAAGGGCGACGTCTTCTCGAAGGACCAGATCGAAGCCTATGTCGAGATAAAGTGGGCCGAAGTCGCGCGGTGGGAAATGACCCCTTCGCCGGTCGAATACGACATGTACTACAGCGCCTGAGGCGACCGGGCCGGGCGCGCGGTGCGGCCCGGCCCAACCACGGGTCTGCCAAAGGGGGCGTCCGGCCGGGCCGGGCGCCCCTCGCTGGTCCCGACAGCCCGCTACCATTCGAGCGCGCACGAAAAGGGGGCACCGATCTCCCGACCGGCGCCCCCTTTGGATGATATCGAAGCGTTACTTCTGGCAGGCGACGATAGCGGTCACCACCGAGATGGTCTCTTCCGGATCGCGCACCCGCACCGTATCAAGCCCCAGCTCCTTCGCCGGATAGTCGTTGCCGCCGGGGAAGATCGCATCGCCGATGAACATCATCTTATCGAGCGCGATGCCACTTTCGTCGCGCAGCTTCTTGAGGCCATAGGCCTTGTCGACGCCCTCCTGCGTGATGTCGATCGAGGTGGCGCCGCCCATATTGATCGACAGGCCCGGCAACCGCTGCTTGAGATCCGCCTGGATCACCTTGCGCTTCTCGAACTTGGGGTCCCAATGCTCCTTTTCGGCGACGGGCGCTTCCTGGCCCAACGCCGAGAATGTGATCTGGCTGCCACGATCCTCGATCCGCTCGCCCCACGTCCTTTCGGGCACGAAACCCGTCGCTTCCAGCGATTCGTCGAAGGCCTTCAGGATTTTCGCCTTGGTCGCATCGTCAAACAGCTCGGCATAGACGGCGCCCCATTCGCCATCGCGATAGGTGTACAGCTTGGTGCCCGTCGTCGGCATCAGCCACAGCTTCGACAGATCGGCCCGCGCCGGCAGGCGGCTGGCGACCTGTTTCTGGAACTGCGGCCAGTCTCCGCCCGAAATCACCGCGACATGCGCGACGCCCAGCAAATCGGCCAACGCTTCACCCATCGGCTCCTGCAAGGGCTGCTTGCTCTCGGCCAGCGTTCCATCGAGGTCGAAGGCAATCAGGTCTTTCATGCAGATACTCCGATACGGGGAAAGATCATCGTGTCGATGGCGTGGGCCACGCCATCGGCGTCATTGCCGGTGGTGACGGCGTGCGCAACCGCCTTCACGCCGTCGGGCGCGTTGCCCATCGCGATGGCGAGGCCCGCGCGCGTCAGCATCGGCACGTCGTTGAACTGGTCGCCAAGGACCGCGACGGCCTGCAGCGGCTCATCGAACGTCGCGGCCAGCGCGACCAGCCCGTCACCTTTGTTGGCGGCGAGCGCGGTGACGTCGAGGTAATAGACCTGGCTCTGCGCGATCGTCGCGTCTGCGCCATGCGCCGCCTTGCACCGCTCCGCGAGGTCGGCGAGCATCGCGTGGTCGTCGCTGACGAAGGTCACCTTGTCGGCATGGTTGAGCAGTTCGGCAAAGTCGCTGGTGACGACCGGCGCCTGGTTCGATGCCAGCCGTTCGCTGCCGACATGCGCGCCCTGGTCATCCGAAGCGTACCAGATGTTGTCGGCGAACACCCAGATATCAACCGGGCTGTCGGCGGCGATTCCCATCACGCCTTTCGCCACGGCCGCGTCGATGACGTGATGCTCGCTCACCTCGCCCTTGCGATTGAAGATGATGCCGCCGTTGAACGCCGCCATCGGCGCATCGATCGCAAGCGTCTCGGCGATCGGCATGATGCCTGACATCGGCCGCGCACTGATGACGGTGAAGCCGATGCCCGCATCCTCCAGCCGCCGTACCGCCGCGACCGTCGCGGGCGTCAGCTGTTTCTTCTTGTCGACCAACGTGCCGTCGATGTCCGACACGACGAGGCGCAGGGTCGCTTCGTCAGCGCTCACTGCGGCATCTCGACATGTCCGCCGAAGCCGTAGCGCATGGCGGACAACAGCTTGTCGCCGAAGGTGTGTTCGATCCGGCTGCGATAGCGCGCGAACAGCGCCGCGGTGAGGACGTTGGCCGGGACCTTTTCCTCCATCGCCGCATCGATCGTCCATTGCCCCTCGCCCGAATCGGCGACGCTGCCGCTGAACTGGACGAGCATCTCGTCCTTCGCCAGGGCGATCGCCGAGAGATCGAGCAACCACGACGATATCACGCTGCCGCGCCGCCACACTTCGGCGATGTCGGTCAGGTTGAGGTCGAAGCGTTCGTCCTCGGGCAGCTTGTCGCTCGCCTTCGACTTCAGGATGTCGAAACCCTCGGCATAGGCCTGCATCAGGCCGTATTCGATGCCGTTATGCACCATCTTGACGAAATGGCCGGCGCCCGGGGGACCTGCGTGGATGAAGCCCTTTTCGGCGCGCCAGTCCTCGCCATCGGGGCGGTCGTACGGCGTGCGCGTGATGTCGCCCATGCCGGGCGCCAGCGTTTCGAAGATCGGGTCGAGCCGGGTCAGCACCTCCTCGCGCCCGCCAATCATCATGCAATAGCCGCGCTCGCGTCCCCAGACGCCGCCCGACGTGCCGACGTCGACATAGTCGATGCCCTGTTCCGCCAACGCCTTGGCGCGTCGGATGTCGTCCTTGTAGAAGCTGTTGCCGCCGTCGATCACGACGTCGCCCTTCGCGGCCTTGGCGGCGATCGCCTCGATCGTCTGTTCGGTGATCGCGCCGGCGGGCAGCATGATCCACCAGATCGCGCCCTCGCCCAGCTTTTCGCGCACATCGTCCAGCGAGGTGGCTGCGATCGCGCCATCGTCGGCAAGCTTGCGGACAGCCTCCTCATCGCGGTCATAGGCAACGATCTCATGTCCGCCCGTCATCAGCCGGCGCGCCATGTTCCCGCCCATGCGGCCAAGGCCGATCATTCCGATCTTCATATCTGCTGTCCTGCGGAGGTTTATGGGGAATGACCGTTCAACCCGGCAGCGACCGAGTTGTTGCGTCGCCGAAGGTCACGAAAGTCCCACTCGTGCGAGGAGCCGCGCCGCGCCGACGCCGCTCCTCCACGATACGTCAGGCAGCCGCCGGCTGCTTCGCCGCGATCGAGCCCAGCAGATCGTCGAACGCCTTGGCGAACGACGCGACGCCCTCTGCCACCAGCGTGTCGGTGACGCCGGTCAGGTTCAGCCCCAGCCGGTCTGCCTCCGCCATCACCTGCCGCGCTTCGTCCACGCCCTCGTTCAGCGTGTCCGCCACGGTGCCGCGCTCCCGGAACGCATCCATCGTCGCCGGCGGCATCGTATTGACGGTGTCGCGACCGATCAGCGTGTCGACGTACAGCGTATCGCGATACGCCTTGTCCTTCACGCCGGTCGACGCCCACAGCAACCGCTGCGGCTGCGCGCCCTTGGCGGCCAACGCCTGCCACCGGTCCGACTTCTCGAACTCCAGGAACCATTGATAGGCCATCTTGGCGTTGGCGATCGCCACCTTGCCGCGCAGGCGCTTCAGTGCCTCGGCATCGGCATCGCCCTCACCCACGCGGCGATCGATCTCCTTGTCGACCATCGTGTCGATGCGACTGACGAAGAAGCTGGCGACGCTGGCGATCCGGTCGATCGGCTGGCCTTGCCGCACGCGTTCTTCGAGGCCCGTGGCATAGGCTTCGGCGACGCGGATGTAGGCGTCGAGCGCGAACAGCAAGGTCACGTTGACGTTGATGCCCTTCGCGATCGTCGCGCTGATCGCCGGTCCGCCCGCCAGCGTGCCGGGGATCTTGATCATCAGGTTCGGGCGGTCGACGGCATGCCACAGCTTTTCCGCTTCCGCGATCGTCGCATCGGTGTCGTCGGCGATGTAGGGCGATACCTCGAGGCTGACATAGCCGTCCTTGCCGTCGAGCCGGTCGTAGACGGGACGCAGCGTCTCCGCAGCAGCCTTGATGTCCTGGATCGCCAGCGCCTCATAACGGTCGATCGTCGCCGCGTCGGGGTTCGTCCGATCGAACTCGGCGAGACTGGAATCATAGGCGTCGCCATGGCCCATCGCCTTTTCGAAGATCGACGGGTTGGAGGTGACTCCGGTCAATCCGTCCTCGTTCACCAGCTTTTCCAGACCCTTGGCCTCGAGGAACTTGCGATCCACGAAGTCGAGCCAAACCGCGGTTCCCGCAGCCGAGAGGTCGTTGAGCTTACCCATCACTTCGTCTCCAGCATCTCGCGCGCCACCTTCACGACATTGTCGAGGGTGAAGCCGTATTTGTCCTGCAGCTTGGATATGGGGGCGGAGGCACCGAACGTCGACATGGTGATCGTGCTCCCCTTCAACCCGACATAGCGATGCCAGCCCATCTCGCCGGCCTGTTCGACCGCGAGGCGCAACGGCACGGCCGATGGCAGCACGCTTTCCTTGTAATCGTCGGATTGCAGTTCGTAGCGATACCAGCTCGGCAGGCTGACGACGCGGCTCTTCACCCCGTCGGCGGCCAGCTTTTCGTGCGCATCGACGACCAGCGATAATTCGCTGCCCGTCGCGATCAGGATCACGTCCGGCGTACCGTCGCAATCGGCCAGCACATAGCCGCCCTTCATCACGCCCTCGGCAGCCGCATATTTGCCGCGGTCGAGCGTCGGCAGCGCCTGGCGCGAAAAGATCAGCGCGGTCGGACGGCTGGCATCCTCCAGCGCCGCACGCCACGCATAGGCGACCTCGTTCGCATCGCCGGGACGGATCGTGTCGAGACCGGGGATCGCGCGCAGCGTCGCCAGATGCTCGATCGGCTGGTGGGTCGGACCGTCTTCGCCGACGCCGATCGAATCGTGCGTGAACACCCAGACGCTGGCGAGCTCCATGATCGCCGACAGGCGGATCGGCGCACGCATATAGTCGGCAAACACCAGGAAGGTGGAACCGTAGCTGCGCAGATGCGACAGCGTCATGCCGTTGACCACGCCGCCCATGCCATGTTCGCGCACGCCAAAGTGGAAGTTCTGGCCGCCGTAATTGTCCGCCTCGAACGACGCCTTGCCCTTGATGTCGGTCTTGGTGGATGGCGCCAGATCGGCGGACCCGCCGATCAGCCATGGCACCCTGGCCGCCAGCGCGTTCAGCACCTTGCCACCGGAATCGCGGCTGGCGAGACCCTTCGCATCGGCCGGGAATTCGGGGATGTCGGCATCCCAGCCCTCGGGCAGCTTGTCCTTGAGCATCAGGTCGAGTTCGGCGCCGAGGTCGGGATAGGCCTCGCCATATTTGGCCAGCATCGCCTCCCATGCATGGCGCAGCGGCTCGCTGCGATCGGCGATGGCGCTACGGAAACGCTCCGCCACGCCCTCGGGGATGTAGAAGCTCTTGTCCTCCGGCCAGCCATATGCCTTCTTGGTGGCGCGGACATTGTCTTCGCCCAGCGGCTCGCCATGTGCCTTTTCGCTGCCCGCCTTGGGGCTCCCATAGCCGATCACCGAATGGACGACGATGAAGGTCGGCCGATCGTCGGTGGCCTTGAACGTTTCGATCGCCCTGGCGAACGCCTTGGTGTCGTTGGCGTCGTCGAGGTGGATGACGTTCCAGCCATAGGCCTGGAAGCGCAGGCCGACGTCCTCGTCGAACGCCAGGTCGGTGCCACCCTCGATCGAGATGTGGTTGCTGTCGTAGATCCAGCAGAGGTTGCTGAGCTTGAGATGCCCGGCAAGGCTCGCCGCCTCGGCCGCGACGCCCTCCATCATGTCGCCGTCGCCGCACAGCGTGTAGACGTCATGATCGAACAGCGTGAAGTCAGGGCGGTTGTAGCGCGCGGCGAGCCAGCGTTCGGCAATGGCCATGCCGACCGAATTGGAACAGCCCGCGCCCAGCGGCCCCGTCGTCGTCTCGACCCCGGTGGTGTGGCGATATTCGGGGTGGCCCGGGGTACGCGAGGCGAGCTGGCGGAAACCCTTGAGGTCGTCGAGGGTCAGCGCCGCGCGGCCGGTCTTGTTGCCGTCCGCATCGATCTCTTCGATCCCGGCGAGGTGGATGAGGCTGTAGAGCAGCATCGAGGCGTGGCCGACCGACAGCACGAAGCGGTCGCGGTTGGGCCAGTCGGCACGCGACGGATCGTAGCGAAGGAACTGCGACCACAGGGTATAGCCGACCGGCGCCAGCGCCATCGGCGTGCCGGGGTGGCCGGAATTCGCCTTCTGCACCGCGTCCATCGACAGGGTGCGGATCGTATCGATGGTCAGGCGCGACAGCGAGCCATCCTCGTGCAGCATCGGATCGGTCGCGCCGGTGGCGGCGGTCTTGGTATCGGTCATGGGAATGAATGCCCTCGCTCTAACCCTGCGTCGAACGCCTGCACGCCCGATCTGTTGCGGTTGCGGACGCCTTTAACGAGACGGGCCGTCCCGTTCCAGCCGCGAAACGACCCCGGCGTCGGCGATATAGGCGCCATCGACCTCGGTCAGGAACAGGCCGTGACCCAGCACGCCGGGGATAGTGTCCAGCCAGGCCGCTGTTTCGACCGGATCGTGCAAGTCGAACCGGCCGTCCGCGATCCAGTTTCCATTGTCCGTCAGATAGGGCGCGTTCGCCTGCATGCGCAGCACCGCGCCCTCGCCCAGCGCCGCCATCAGCGATGCGTGCGCGAACGGCAGGATTTCGACCGGCACCCTGGCCGCGCCGATCGTCGCCACCCGCTTCGACCCGTCGGCGATCACCACCATCCGGTCCGATGCCGCCGCCACCACCTTCTCGCGCAGCATCGCGCCGCCAGCGCCCTTGACCGCATACAGCCGGTCGTCGATCTCGTCCGCGCCGTCGATGGTCAGGTCGACCCGCGGCACGTCGGCGAAATCCAGCATGACGATGCCGAGCTGCCGCGCCAGCGCCTCGCTCGCCCGCGACGTCGCGACCGCCCGCACCGCCAGCCCCTGCGCCACCCGCGCGCCCAGCGCCCGGATCGCCTGCGTCGCGGTCGATCCGGTGCCGAGGCCAACGAGCATGCCGTCCTGCACCTCTGCCACCGCCGCCCGGCCGGCGGCCGCCTTGTCGAAATCGGCGGGATCTGCCGGGTCGGTCATGACGGGTTCCTATCTGTATTGCTACATTTTGCGACATTAATAACCGGGCGACAACGCCGGTCCGGGTTGCTTTTCCGCAACGAACCCCGCCATTAGGGCAGCAAGAGCAACCGATCGCCGTAGCCGCGCATTGTCGCGCAGCAGCGGCTGTGCAAGCCGAGACACGAGCCGGGTGACCCATTTGACCATTGCTTCGACCCGGACCCACCGGTTGTTCACCGGCGTCACCATGACTGCGATCGCCCTGTTGCTGGCCGGATGCGGCAACAGCGAATCGCAGGACAAGGGGGCCGGCAAGGGCGGTGCAGGCGGCGCCGGGCGCGGCCCCACCACCGTCGGCTATGTCGTCGTCCAGCCGACCAGCGCGGCGATGGTCACCGAACTCGCCGCGCGTACCAGCGCCTACGAAAGCTCGGACGTCCGCCCGCAGGTCAACGGCATCATCCGCCGCCGCTTCTTCACCGAAGGATCGCTGGTGAAGCGCGGCCAGCCGCTCTACGAAATCGATCCGCGCCTGTACCGGGCTGCGGCGAACGAGGCGCAGGCGAACCTGCAAAGCGCCCGCGCCAATCAGGAGGCCTTGCGGATCCAGGCCGAACGCTATCGCCCGCTCGCCGCGATCGAGGCGGTGTCGAAGCAGGAATATACGAACGCGATCGCCTCCGCGCGTCAGGCCACCGCATCGGTCGCGCAGACCAGCGCGGCGCTGGAAACGGCACGGATCAACCTCAAGTTCACCACCGTCCCCGCGCCGATCACCGGGCGGATCGGCCGGTCGCTGTTCACCGTTGGCGCACTCGTATCGGCCAGCCAGACCGACCCGCTGGCGCAGATCCAGCGGCTCGACCCGATGTTCGTCGACATCCAGCAGTCCGCCGCCGACATGCTCTCGCTGCGCCGCAGCCTGTCGCAAAACGGCATCGTGCCGACGACGGCGCAGGTCCGGCTGAAGCTGGAGGACGGCAGCGATTATGGCCAGACCGGCAGCGTCGAATTCTCCGAAGCGCTGGTGAATACCGAAACCGGCACGGTGACGCTGCGCGCGCGCATCCCCAATCCGCAAGGCATCCTGCTGCCGGGCATGTTCGTGCGGGCAAGCTTCGCTCAGGCGATCAACGAACGCGCATTCCTGGTGCCGCAAGAAGCGCTGAGCCGCGATGCCAAGGGCAATGCGACGGTGATGCTGGTCGGCCAGAACGGCAAGACGGTGCAGAAGCCCGTCACCGCCGCGCGCACGCAGGGCCGCTATTGGGTGGTGACCACCGGCCTCAACCCCGGTGACAAGATCATCACGCAGGGCCTCAACAACCTGCGCCCCGGTGCGCAGGTCAAGGCGGTGCCGGCGAACAGCCCGCAGGTGGTGAAGCCACCGCAACAGGGCAAGGACGGGCAGCAACAGGGCGCCTCGCAAAGCAAGGCCGGCTAAGCCGCCATGATCAGTCGCATCTTCATCGATCGCCCCATCTTCGCATGGGTGCTCGCCATCATCGTCATGCTCGCCGGCGTCGGCGCGATTATGAGCCTGCCGATCGCGCAATATCCCGACGTCGCGCCGCCGCAGGTGTCGATACGCGCCACCTTCCCCGGCGCATCGGCGCAGACGCTGCAAAATTCGGTGACGCAGGTCATCGAACAGCAGCTGACCGGCATCGACGGCCTGCTCTATTTCAGCTCGTCCTCGTCGAGCCGCGGCGCGGTGACGATCACCGCGACCTTCGACAAGGGTACCGACCCCGACATCGCCCAGGTGCAGGTGCAGAACCAGGTGCAGCAGGCGGTCGCGCGTCTGCCGCAACAGGTGCAGCAGCAGGGCCTCGTCGTCCGCAAGTCGAACCCCGACTTCCTGCTGATCGCCGGCGTCTATGACGAGACGGATACCAAGACCAACCAGGACGTCAGCGACTATCTCGTCTCCAACCTCCAGGACCCGCTCGGCCGTGTGCAGGGCGTCGGCGACACCAACGTGTTCGGGTCGCAATATGCGATGCGCATCTGGCTGAACCCGGAACGGCTCGCCAGCTATTCGCTGATCCCATCGGACATCACGACCGCGATCCAGAACCAGAATACCGAAGTCGCGGCGGGTGAGGTCGGCGGCCTGCCGTCCGGCCCCGAACAGATGCTGAACGCGACCGTCACCGCCCAGTCGCGCCTCCAGACGCCCGAGCAATTCCGCGCCATCATCATCAAGACGCTGCCGTCCGGCGCCACCGTGCGCCTGTCCGACGTCGGTCGCATCGAACTCGGCGCAGAGAGCTATGCCGCGGTCAGCCGCATCAACCGCCATCCCGGCGCCGGCATCGCCGTGCTGCTCGCCCCCGGCGCCGACGCGCTGGAGACGGCCGAGCTGGTAAAGGCGGAGATCACGCGCGTCGCCAAGACCTTCCCGCCCGGCCTCAAGGTCGCCTACGCCAACGACACCACCGCCTTCATCAAATTGTCGATCGAGGAAGTCGTCAAGACGCTGATCGAGGCGGTGATCCTCGTCGTCATCGTCATGTTCGTCTTCCTGCAAAGCTGGCGCGCCACGCTGGTGCCGACGATCGCGGTGCCGGTCGTGCTGCTCGGCACCTTCGCGGTCTTTTATCTCGCGGGTTTCTCGATCAACACGCTGACGCTGTTCGGTCTCGTCCTCGCCATCGGCCTGCTCGTCGACGACGCCATCGTCGTCGTCGAGAACGTCGAGCGGCTGATGGAGGAAAATCCCGACATGAGCCCGCGTGAGGCGACGATCGAATCGATGAACGAGATCACCGTCGCGCTGATCGCCATTGCCCTCGTCCTGTCGGCGGTGTTCCTGCCGATGGCGTTCTTCGGCGGATCGACCGGCGTCATCTATCGCCAGTTCTCGCTCACCATCGTCGCGGCGATGGTCCTGTCCGTGCTCGTCGCGCTGATCCTCAGTCCCGCGCTCACCGCCTCGCTGCTGAAGCAGAAGTCGAAGGAGGCAGAGGAGAACCAGGGTTTCAAGCGCCGCTTCCCCAGGATCGCCGGATGGGGCACCAAGGCGGCCGACTGGTTCAACCGCACCTTCGATCGCGGCGTCGAACGCTACACCGCCGCGGTGATGGCGGTGGTCAATCGCAAATGGCTGTTCCTGCTCCTCTACCTCGGCTTCGTCGCCCTGCTCGCCGGGCTGTTCCTGCGCCTGCCGACGGGCTTCCTGCCGACCGAGGACCAGGGTTCGGCGATTGTGCAGTTCCGCCTGCCGCCGGGTGCGACACAGGCGCGCACGTTGCAGGTGCAACGGCAGGTCGAGCAATATTTCGCGAACAACGAGGGCAAGAACACCTCCGTCCTGTTCACCGTCGCGGGCGGCGGCGGTGGCGGCGTCAGTGGCCAGAACACCGGCCAGGGCTTCCTGAACTTCGTCGACTGGTCGCAGCGCAAGGGCAAGGAGAACACGGCGGATGCGATTACCGGCCGTGCATCCGGCGCGTTCCGCGGCCTGCGCGATGCACAGGTGTTTGCGCTGGTGCCGCCGGCGGTACGCGGCCTCGGCCAGTCCGACGGCTTCACCATGGAATTGCAGAACACCGGCGGCCTCAGCCAGGACCAGTTCGCCGCCGCGCGCGACAAGCTGCTCGCCGCCGCGAATGCGGATCCGTTGCTTGCCTCCGTCCGCCTGACCGAACTGCCCGACATCGCGACGTTGCGCGTCGACATGGACCAGCAGAAACTGGCCGCTTTGGGCCTGACCCAGACCAATGCCAATTCGACGCTTACGACCGCCTGGGGTGGCCAGTACGTCAACGACTTCATCGACCGCGGCCGCGTCAAGCGGGTGTATGTGCAGGGCGATGCCCCCTATCGGTCCGCGCCCGACGATCTGAAGAAATGGTTCGTGCGCGGCTCCAGCGGCCAGATGGTGCCCTTCTCGTCCTTCGCCACCACCGGCTGGGCGACCGCCCCGACGACGCTGTCGCGGTTCAACGGCATCTCGTCCTACGAATTCCAGGGCTCTGCCGCGTCCGGCAAGAGTTCGGGCGATGCGATGGCCCGCATGACGGAACTGGCGGCGCAAATCCCCGGCACCTCGGTCGCCTGGGCGGGCCTGTCCTATCAGGAACGCCTGTCCTCGGGTCAGGCGCCCTTGCTCTACGGCCTGTCGATCCTGGTCGTCTTCCTGTGCCTTGCGGCGCTGTACGAAAGCTGGTCGATCCCGTTCGCCGTGCTGCTCGTCATCCCGCTCGGGCTGATCGGCGCCATCGCCTTCGTGACGCTGCGCGGCCTCACCAACGATGTCTACCTCCAGATCGGGCTGCTGACGACGATGGGGCTGGCGGCGAAGAACGCGATCCTGATGATCGAATTCGCCGAACAGGCCGAACGCAAAGGCGCGCGCGTCATCGATGCCGCGCTGGAAGCCGCCAAGATCCGCCTTCGCCCGATCCTGATGACGTCGTTCGCCTTCATCTTCGGCGTGCTGCCGCTGGCGATCTCGACCGGCGCGGGCGCGAACAGCCGCATTGCAATCGGTACCGCGGTGATCGGCGGCATGCTGTCGGCGACCTTCCTTGCGATCTTCTACATCCCGCTGTTCTTCGTGCTGGTCCGCCGCGGCGTGCGCGACGGCATCGCCAAGCTGCGTGGCCGCCCCACCGGACACCAGGGCGGGCAGGACGATCACCCCCCTGCGCCCCCGATGCCGCCCGCGAATCCGGCAACAACGCCCCCCGCCCCCAAGCCCCCCGCCCCCAAGCCGGAGCCTGCATGATGCCCGGGATCCATGCTCGCCTGATCCTCGCCCTCGCCCTTGGCGGCAGCGCCCTCGCCGGCTGTTCGATGGAGCCGAAATACGTTCGCTCCGAACTGCCGGTCCCCGCGTCATGGCCGGTCGGCGACGCCTACCTCCGCCAGAGCGAGGCGGCGTTGCCGGCGATCACCTATCGCGACGTGTTCAGGGACCGGCGCCTGCAAACTCTGATCGACCGCGCGTTGGTCAACAACCGCGACCTGCGCGTGTCCGCGGCCAATATCGCCGCCGCCCGCGCGCAATATCGCATCCAGCGTGCCGACCTGTTCCCGGCGGTCGATGCCTCGGGCCGCTACACCTATTCGGGCGGCGGCATTGGCGCACGCAGCGTGGCGGGCAGCGGCAGTACCGGCGGTACGGGAACGGGCGGGACCGGGACCGGCGGCACAGGTACGGGCACTGGCACGGGTACGGGCACCGGGGGCACAGGTACGGGGGGCACCGGCACCAATACGGGCACCATCACCACCAGCAGCGCCGGCAACAGCGCCTTTTCCGCATCGGTCGGCACCACCGCTTTCGAACTCGACCTGTTCGGCCGTATCCGGTCGCTGTCCCGCGCCGCGCTCGATCGCTATTTCGCTACGGAGGCTGGCGCGCGCGCCACCCGCCTGACGCTGGTCGGCGACATCGCCGACGCGTGGCTCACCTATGCCGCGGACCAGAGCCTGCTCAAGATCGCGCGCGACACGGCGACCAGCGCGCAGAAGAGCGTCCGCCTTACCCGCGCCCGGCTGGAAGGGGGGATCAGCGCCCGCACCGACCTGCGCCAGGCCGAACAGATCCTCGAAACCGCCAACGCCGACCTTGCGCAGCAGACCACGCTGGTGGCGCAGGATGCCAACGCGCTGCAATTGCTGGTCGGCGCGCCGGTCGATGCCGCGCTGCTCCCCGCCTCGATCGACGAGGCGCAGACGACGATCGCCACATTGCCGGCCGGTCTCGACAGCGGCATCCTGCTGCGCCGCCCCGACGTGGTGCAATCCGAATACGAACTGCGCGCCTACAATGCCGAAATCGGTGCGGCGCGCGCCGCGCTGTTCCCGCGTATCTCGCTGACCGGGCTGGTCGGTTTCGCCAGCACGGCGCTGTCGTCGCTCTTTTCGGGCGGCGCGTTCAACTATTCGGTGGCGCCATCGGTCAGCTATCCGATCTTCCAGGCCGGCGCTGCCCGCAACAACGTGCGCTATACCGAGGCGCAGCGCGACGCCGCGCTCGCCACCTACGAAAAGACGATCCAGACCGCATTCCAGGAAACCGCCGACGCGCTCGCCCGCCAGGGTACGCTCGCGGCGCAGTTGCGCGCACAAACCAACTTCCAGACCGCCGCAGCGGATACGCTGCGGCTGGTCAACGCGCGCTATCAGGGCGGCATCGACACGTTCCTGTCCAGCCTCGATGCGCAGCGTTCGTTCTACACTGCGCAGCGCACCCTGGTGTCGACCACATTGATCGGTGCCAGCAATCGCGTGACGCTATACCGTGTGCTCGGTGGCGATTCGTCGCTGGAGGCGACACCGCAAGGTCCGCAGCCGGTCGCGCCGGGTGGCACGCCCCGCCCGGCGTAAGCCCCGATCCATGACAGGCCCGATCCATGACAGGAGCGTCCGCATGAGCCACACGATCCGCCGTTTCCGCCCGACCGACGATGCGGCGATGCTGGCCTTTGCTGCGACTTTGCCCGAACACGATCTGCTGTTCCTCGGCCGCGACCTGCGCCATGCCCGCGTGATCGAGGCATGGCAGCAGGCGATCGGCGAAGGCTGGATCGACAGCCTCGTCGCCGAGGATAGCGGCGCGATCGTCGCCACCGCGGCGCTAGTTCGCGACCCGCTCGGCTGGAGCGGCCATGTCGGCGAGGTTCGCCTGCTGGTGGCACCGGACCGGCGCGGCGCCGGACTGGGACGCGACCTGCTCGAGGCACTGCTCGCCATCGCGCATGCCCATGGCCTGGCGAAACTCACCGCGTCGATGACGCCCGATCAGGCCGCTTCGATCGCCCTGTTCGAAGGGCTGGGCTTTCGCCGCGAGGCGACGCTCACCGGTCATGTCCGCGCCAGCGACGGCGTCGCGCACGACCTGCTGGTGCTGGCCCGCCCGATGCCGTCGATCTGATTTGCTGGCCGGTCGGGCCGGCCGTATCGCCGGTCCAGCCGGCGTATCCGCCACGTCGTAAGGCGAACGACGCGGCGGTCGACCCGTCAGTCGTTGCTGCCGCCGGGCCGCAGCGGCGACACGGCGTCGCGGCCGAATTGCATGATGAGTTCGCCGATCTCACGCGCCTGGTTCATCGAACGCTGGCCCTGCTCGCGCAGATACTCGCCCTGGATCCGCATCACCTCGCTCAGGTCCTTGGCCTGCGCCGCCTCGCGCATCGCCTCGAACGCCTGATGGGAATTGCGTTCGGCCTGTTCGATGATCTTGAGACCGATCGTCGCGCTGCCATCCGCCACCTTCTGGCCAGAGGCGCGCATAGCCTCTCCCGCGCGGCGGGCGGGGTCCATCACATGGTCCGTGAAACCGGCGCGCACCTTGTCGGCCGCATCGCGCATCGCCTCGCCGGCGGCTCCACCCATGGGGCCTGCGCCATCCTGACCGCCGCCATTCTCATCCGCCATCATCGCTCTCCTGTCATCGTGCCGCCAACGGGGTCCCCCTCCGCAACGGCCTGTCGCATCGATCAACGTGCGTTGTCCCGCTTTGCTCCACCCGCCCCGTGCGACCGCCGCGCATGAAGCGATTCCAGCCGTTGCGTCGCGCCGCGTCGCGGGTAAAACCCGCCGCGATGACGATTCCCGATCACGACCCCGCTACCCGCAGGATTCGGGCCGAATTGCTGCTGCGCGCGGTCGCGCTTGGCGAGGAATTAATGCGACTTGCCGACGATCTCGACCTGGCGGTGGCGGGTCTGCACGTCTGCCAGGGTGTCGAGATCATGCGTGAAGAGGCCGATCGCCTGATCGACGGCTGACGCCGTTTCAGGCCTTGCCGATGCAGCGCAGCGCGAGCGCCACGCCGGCATCGGTCAACGACACCACATCCGGCATGGCCTGCCCGTCGTGGGACGATGTCCAGATCAGGTCGCGCGATGCCAGCACCTTCAGCCAGCGCATCAGCACGGCGGGCCGGATCGGGATCGACTCGACGATGGCGGCGGGCGCCATCGTCCGCCCCTCCTCCAGGGCGACGAACAGCGTCAGCAGGATGTCCCAGCCCGGCTCCCCGAACAATTCCGCCAACGGCCCGGCCGCCGCATCGCGATACCGGCGATAATCGAGCAGCGCCTGCGCCCGCTCGACGTCGTCGGGCTCCTCAGGGCCGGTCGGCACGGTCGCGACGATCTCGCCGCGCCCCCGCGCCGCCACCCGCGCGACGCGTTCGATGGCGGCGGCAAGGCGTTCGTAATCGTCGCGGTCGCGCTCGGGCCAGCGCAGCAACCGGATGTCGGCACTCATGATCGGTCATATTCCGGCTTGCGCAGGGGCGACCAGTCGCGGTCGCTCCCGAAACGGTTCAGTCGATGGCGATGCCGCCACGCGCCGATCGCCAGCAGCATCAGCATCGGATAGGCGATCTTGCTGCTCGCGCCCGCATACATCCAAGGCACCAGGTCCGGCTGGAACGCCTTCACGCCGTGGATCGCGATCGTGATGAGGTGCAGCGCGCTGACGTACAGCGGCCAGAAGCGGTTCGCCCGCAACGCGATCCCGATCAGGACGACCAGCATCGCCGCATCGACGCTCAGCAGTGGCCAGAACACCGAATGGTAGCTCAGGCGCTGCTGGAACGGCAGCACCGACGTCGCGATCCCGCCCAGCACGAACACCGCCGCGGTCCACCGTTCGGGCGCGCCACCTGCCCAGAAGGCATAGCCGCACGCGCCGAACAGCAGCAGGTTGAACAGCATGACGTGTGTCATGGCTTGGCCGGCCAAAGGAGCAATCTGGAGGCCAGGCCATGACACCTAGGCAGCGACGCGCAGATGACTGACGTCGGCACCCGTCGGGGCGAATTCCGGCTTCGGCAATTCATCGCCGAAGCTTTTCTCGATCCCGATCTGCTTGCCAAGCTTTTCGATGACGCGGTGGCCGGCGACGGTGTGACCGCGCGCCGCACCGATCGCCATGATCGCCTGGCCGAGAACTTCGAAGGCCTGCTGCCCGGCGATCGCCGGCAGGTTGGCGGCGGTGCGCGCCCGGGGCAGCGCGGCGAGCAATTCGCCACCGGTGGCGAAGGCTTCGTCGAGCTGGACCTCGAGACGCCACAGCAACTGCGACACGGCATCGGCCGCAGCTTGGGTATTCGCGTAGGACATGGCCACCTTTCCATCCCGTGACGGGATGCTCGCGCTGGAGTCAGGGAAGGCGTTGGGCGACGTTTTCGATCAGGCCGGTCAATACCTGCAGGCCGGTCATGAGCATCCCGAACGCAATGGCGATGCCCAACGTAATGGCCTGTATCCAGATCAACCGGTCACCGACCGTCTGGTCGTTGTCCCTCTGTCCTTCCCGCCGGAAGGGCAACCGGATTCCCGGGGAACGCGGCCTGGAAGGCGCCTCCCCGGAAACCCCCGGTGCCCCGACGATCACCTCGTCCGGCGAAGCAGCGGATGGCAGGGGAAAAGGGGAAACGGATAGCCGTGTAAAATCACCCCCCATTTTATCGGGGGTCGCATCGATGGCCTTTTCGGTCGGCCCGGCGGCATCCGCCACCTGCTCGCGGGCGTCGTGATCGGCCAGCAGCAAGGCGGCCTCGCGCCGGTTGCGGGCGCCCAGCACCTTCACCGCCTCGGTCAGATATTTGTCGACAGTCGATTTTTCGATGCCGAGCGCATCGGCGATTTCCTTCGAACCCTTGAGTTCGCGCACCCCGCGCAGGCATTCGCGGTGGCGTCGGGTCAGCCGGTCGAATCGGTTGGGGTCGGTCACCACACCGCTGTCTCGCCGGACGCGCGACGATGCAAGCGCATCATGCCAGCCGGCCACCCGCTGCCTGTTACCCTGATTTCTCCAACCACCCGTCGTCGGCCATCCGTTCGTTACTGGTAGTATCGTGTAACACGGATCGGCCATGCCGCCACGAAAACCACCACAATGGACCGATGGGCGACGCAGAGTGCCGATCGCCGGGCGGGATCAGGCGTTGGCGGCCTTGCCGGCCTTGGGTTTGCGCGCCGTCTTGCCCGCCGGCTTGCGCGGCGTCGCCTTCTTGCCGCGGCGGGTCGGCACCGGGGTGGCACGGGCGCGCAGCAACGGCACCGCGATCGCCGCGGCGGCACCCGCCAGCAACGTGCCGCCGATCGCGATCCATGCCCCGGTGCCGATGCCGGCCGCCGCTCCGGAGTCCGCACCGGCCTCCTGCGCTGCGGTCGGCGCGGGCGGCGCGGCGTCCTCGTGGTGGACGGGGCCGGCGTGCTTCATCGCGGAACTGGGGATGTGGGACATGTGGAGGATCCTTTCAGGCCCATCCAACCCCGGTTCGCAGGGCAATGTTCCGCCCGGTCGCCGGCGTGCCCGTCCCCGGCCTAGCCTCTCCACAGCCGCAGCGCCCGTGCATAGGCCTCCGCCGCACGTTCCCGTGCCGCCTCCAGCCGGGCCCGTTCGTCCTGCTGGTCGCGCTCCATCGTCCGCCGCCGTTTGGCCAGCGCCGCCTCCTCGGCCCGCAACGCGCGATCGTCGCTGCGATGCCGCGCCACGGCATCCGCCAGCGCATGGTCGGCATCGGAAAGCGCACCGCGATCGGGCTTGGGCTTGGGCTTGGGCTTGGGCTTGGGCTTGGGCGGGGATTTGGGTTCGGGGTCGGAGGCAACGTCGGGTGTCTCGTCGACCGGCTTCCGCTGTGCCTTGCGCGTCGGCGGCAACGCGGCGATCTGCTCGGCGGCACTGCCGCGCGACCGCTTGATGACCGTCCCCGGTTGCGCCAGCGCCGCGCCGGTCAGCGCCGGGTCGGTCACCACCTCTGCCATGCCGCGCGCGAACAGGTCGCGCGTGCTGCCCCAGGCCTGCAACGCCGCCTTCTGGCTTGGCGCCGCGACATAGGCATCGTGAAACCCGATCGGGGTGCGATAGACCTTCAGCTTCGCCATCGCGCCGATGCTATCGCGCGCCGCCGCCGCGCGCCAGCACGTCACCCGATCGTTGACGCGGCCGCCATCTGTCTCGCGACGGGACGGCGCGATCCCGCGGCTAGCCTGGCGCGCGAATCTGGCGCATCCTCGCCGCCTCGCCATCCCGGGAGCATCGTTTGGCCGACCGTCGCCAGGCCATCGCGGCCAAGCTGATCCTCGCCGTCGCGGCGCTCGGCATCGCCGCTGCGGCGGCCGTCGGCGTCGATCGCCGCGCCCCGGCGGTCGTGCCGCACCCGCCGGCATCGTCCGCGCTCGCCGCCCCGACCGCGGCCCCGGCCGCCGCATTGCCTGTCCGGCGACAGGCGATGCCAGCACCCGGCCCGCTGTCCACGCCGACGTCCGCCCCGACCCCCGACCCGCTCGTCGTCAAGCGCGTGCTCGACATCGGTCCGATCAAGTTCGGCGATTACGCCTGGGATACCAAGGGTATTCCCGACGGCCCGGTCATCATCACCGTCGATCTCGCCGCGCAGGTGCTGTCGGTGTTCCGCGGCGGGTATGAGATCGGCGCCGCCGCGATCCTGTACGGCACCGACGACAAGCCGACCCCGCTCGGCAGCTTCCCGATCACGATGAAGGACGCGCACCACGTCTCCAGCATCTATGGCGCGCCGATGCCCTATACGTTGCGGCTGACCGACGACGGCGTCTCGGTCCATGGCACCGAGGTCGCCTGGGGCTATGCCACCCACGGCTGCATCGGCGTCCCCACCGCCTTCGCCAAGTTGCTGTTCGCCGAGGCGAAGCTCGGCGACCGCGTCATCATCACCCGCGGCAAGACTTTGGCCACCGGCGAGGCGATCGTCGGCCACGACGACAAATTATGATCTGGATCAGTCAAGTTTCTTAACGCACCGTTAGGAATATAGTGGAGTCCGTTTTCGCCGCTGCTACGTTGCCGCGCAGGGACGAGGCGGGGATGATCATGGCGAACGAGACGGACGGCAACGCGGATCGTTACGGATTGCACGAACCGCTGGCGGATCACCAATATGATGCGCTGGTCGCCGCTGCGGCGCAGCAACTGGGCACGCCGATCTCGACCATCTCGATCGTCGAGGCGCGCCGGCAATGGTTCAAGGCGCGTATCGGCCTCGACGTCGTCGAAACCCCGATCGAGGAATCCTTCTGCGCCAGGGTGGTCGAGCAGGACGGCGTCATGGTCGTCCCCGATGCCACCGTCGATCCCCGCTTCCACGACTATCCCAACGTCACCGGCGGCACCGGCATCCGCTTCTACGCCGGCGCGCCGCTGACCATGCGCGATGGCACCCGCATCGGCACGATCTGCGTCATCGACACCAAGCCGCGCGACGGCCTCGATGCGCAGGAGCAGGCGACGCTCGTCGATCTCGCCCGCCGCACCGTTGCCGCGATCGAGATGCGGGTCGACCTGCGCGCCGCCGGCCGCCAGCCGACCGAACGCGCGCAGTGGCTGGATCAGGCCGGCGATCACCTGATGAAGGCGTGGGTGGCGCTCGACCTGCTCGGCGCCACCGCCGAACTCGCCCGGTTGGAACAGGTGATCGTCGAAGTCGACGCGCTGCGCTCTACCTGACGCCGCGACACCGTTTCACGCAGGCGCAGCATATGCGCTTCCCCCGCCGGAAACCCCTTGCTAAGGCCGCGGAGACATACGCTTTTGCTGAAGCGCTCTCGCGCGCGCGCGGCTGACCCGCCGCCTCCCCGTGCGCCCTGGGCATAACGAAGGAACCACGATGACCGCCATCGGCCAGGACAGCCTGAATACCCGCACGACCCTGACGGTTGGCGGCAAGACCTACGACTATTACAGCCTGGAAAAGGCCGCAGCGAAATTCGGCGACATCAGCCGCCTGCCCTTCTCGATGAAGGTGCTGCTCGAGAACATGCTCCGCTTCGAGGACGGCAAGACCGTGACCGAGGCCGACGTGCAGGCGATCGTGGACTGGCAGCAGGAACGCCGTTCGGACCGCGAGATCCAGTATCGCCCGGCGCGCGTGCTGATGCAGGATTTCACCGGCGTGCCGTGCGTCGTCGACCTCGCCGCGATGCGCGATGCGATCACCAAGCTGGGCGGCGACGCGGCCAAGATCAATCCGCAGGTTCCCGTCCACCTCGTCATCGACCATTCGGTCATGGTCGACGAATTCGGCACGCCGCAGGCGTTCGACGATAACGTCGAACTGGAATATCAGCGCAACGGCGAACGCTACGAATTCCTGAAATGGGGTTCGGCCGCGCTCGACAATTTCAAGGTGGTGCCGCCGGGCACCGGCATCTGCCATCAGGTGAACCTCGAATATATCGGCCAGGCGGTGTGGTCGTCGGACAGCGTCGGCGATCATGGCGACGGCACGGCGATCGCCTATCCCGACACGCTCGTCGGCACCGACAGCCACACCACGATGATCAACGGCCTGGGCGTGCTCGGCTGGGGCGTCGGCGGGATCGAGGCGGAGGCGGCGATGCTCGGCCAGCCCGTCTCGATGCTGATCCCCGAAGTCGTCGGCTTCAAGCTGACCGGCGCATTGCGCGAAGGCATCACGGCGACCGACCTCGTGCTCACCGTTACCCAGATGCTGCGCGCCAAGGGCGTCGTCGGCCGCTTCGTCGAATTCTACGGCCCCGGCCTCTCCTCCATGACGCTCGCCGACCGTGCGACCATCGCCAACATGGCGCCAGAATATGGCGCCACCTGCGGCTTCTTCCCGATCGACGACAAGACGATGGACTATATGCGCCTCACCGCGCGGTCCGACGAGAACATCGCGCTGGTCGAGGCCTATGCGAAGGCGAACGGCTTCTGGCGCTTCGACGATGCGCCCGAACCGGTGTTCACCGACACGCTCGAACTCGACATGGGCAGCGTCACCGCCAGCCTCGCCGGCCCGAAGCGCCCGCAGGACCGCGTCAGCCTGGGCAAGGTCGACGAGGTGTTCAACGGCGACCTGTTCAAGATCTATCACAAGGAGCGCCCGACCCGCGTCGACGTGCCCGAGCGTGGCCATGACATCGGCGACGGCGACGTGGTGATCGCCGCGATCACGTCGTGCACCAACACCTCGAACCCGTCGGTGCTGGTCGCCGCCGGCCTCGTCGCGCGCAAGGCGAACGCCCTGGGCCTCAAGCCCAAGCCGTGGGTCAAGACCAGCCTCGCCCCCGGTTCGCAGGTCGTCACCGACTATCTCGACAAGGCCGGCCTCACCACCGACCTCAACGCGATCGGCTTCAACCTGGTCGGCTATGGCTGCACCACCTGCATCGGCAATTCGGGACCGCTGCCGGGCCCGATCTCGGCCGCGATCAACGAAAACGATCTCGTCGCCGCCTCGGTCCTGTCGGGCAACCGCAACTTCGAAGGGCGCGTGTCGCCCGACGTTCGCGCCAACTTCCTCGCCTCGCCGCCGCTCGTCGTCGCCTATGCGCTGAAGGGAACGGTCACGCTCGACATGACCGAAACGCCGCTCGGCCAGGGGACCGACGGTCAGGACGTGTTCCTGAAGGACGTGTGGCCGACCAACCAGGAAATCGCCGACGTGATGGCGGCGAACATCGACGATACGATGTTCCGGTCGCGCTACGGCAACGTCTATGCCGGCGACAGCAAGTGGCAGGCGATCGACATCACCCAGTCGGACACCTACGCGTGGCCGTCGGGGTCGACCTATGTCGCCAACCCGCCGTATTTCGACGGTCTGGAAATGACGCCGCGCCCGATCACCGACATCATCGAGGCAAAGCCGCTCGCGATCCTCGGCGATTCGATCACCACCGACCACATCTCGCCGGCAGGGTCGATCAAGGCGGACAGCCCGGCGGGCAAGTGGCTGATGGAGCGGCAGGTCAGCCGTGCCGACTTCAACAGCTATGGCGCACGTCGCGGCAACGACCATGTCATGGTCCGCGGCACCTTCGCCAACATCCGCATCCGGAACGAGATGGTGCCGGGCGTCGAGGGTGGCATGACGCGATATAACGGCGAAACGATGCCGATCTATGACGCCGCGATGCGTCACAAGGCGGACGGCACGCCGCTCGTCATCGTCGCGGGCAAGGAATATGGCACCGGCTCGTCGCGCGACTGGGCGGCGAAGGGCACCAACCTACTCGGCGTGCGCGCGGTCATCACCGAAAGCTTCGAACGCATCCACCGCTCGAATCTCGTCGGCATGGGCGTCCTGCCGCTCCAGTTCGCAGACGGCGTGACCCGCGAGACGCTGAAGCTCGACGGATCGGAAACCTTCACGATCACCGGCGTCGCCGACCTGCGTCCGCGCCAGACGGTCACCGTCACGCTCGCCCGCGCCGACGGCACGACCGAGACGTTCGAGACGCGCTGCCGCATCGATACCGTCAACGAGCTGGAATATTTCCTCAACGGCGGCATCCTCCAATACGTGCTGCGCAAGCTCGCCGCATAAACGGCGCGCTCACCGCACCATCGAAGGGGGAGGCACCGCAAGGCGCCTCCCCTTTTTTGTCAGAATGCCTGATCCGCCCCATTCCCCTCCCACCGGGGGGAGGGAAGAGACGCCGAAAGGCGGCGATAGGGCGAGGGTAAGCGCGGTGCGCCAGTCACCAATATCGCGCCCGTCTATCGCTACGCGCCGCCGTCCCTCTCCCATCGGGAGAGGGAAAGACGCCGAAGGCGGCGCAGGGTGAGGGCGGGTGCGCCACGCCTGTAGGACGCCACTGTCTGCAACCTCGTGAACAGCAACGATAAACCACGACCCGCTGTCCTACACCCCCGACAGCCGTTAAATCGCCACCCCCAAAGCCAAGCCCACCCACATCGCTGCAAAAGCAGAAACGATAGCCCCCGATCGTTTCCTCACGAGTGCCCACTTGTTCGTGTTGTTCCGCTTCGCCGCCACCGCGACGACACATGCTCGCCACATCGACCGCTATAATCGCGGCCTATGATCCGTTTGCTCGTCCCCTTCGCCATGCTCGCGTCGATGCCCGTGCCGGCCGCGGCCCAGGGCACCACCACCGGCTGCACCGCGGCCACTCCGCATCGCCTGATCGTCGACATCCGCGGTCTGCGCGCCAGCACCGGCGACGTCCGCGTCCAGCTTTACGACGAGGGCGGATTTCTGGAAAAGGGGCGCTGGCTCGCCCGGATCGAGGCGCCCGCCAGCGGCCGCCGCGCGGTCGAGGTGTGCGTGCCTGTCCCCCGCCCCGGCACCTACGGCATCGCCGTCCGCCACGACGCTAACGCCAACGGCAAGTCCGACAGCGGCGATGGCGGTGCCTTCTCCCGCGATCCCAGGCTGTCGATCCTGCGCCTGAAGCCCAGCTTCACCCAGGTCGCGATCCCCGTCGGTGCCGGCACCACCCGCGTCGCCGTGACGATGAACTATCGCCACGGCTTCAGCATCGGTCCGGAACGCTAACGGAGCGCCCTGCCGGCGACGGCGTCCAGCTTCGCCATCAGAGCCGCATCCCGCGCCGGCCCGGCGGTGATGATCGCGCTATCCAGACAGGTGTCGATCGGCGACGGCGTCCGCGCCGCGGGCAGCGACCGGAGAAACCGCACCACCATCGCGCGCGCCTTGGCGGCGTTGGCGGACAGTTGCGCGATCACCTGCGCCACGTCCACCGCCGCCTCTCCCTCGCGCCAGCAGTCATAATCGGTGACCATCCCGACCAGCGCATAGGGCAGCTCCGCCTCGCGCGCCAATTTGGCCTCCGGCATCGCCGTCATGCCGATGACGTGGCAGCCCCATTGCCGGTACAGCATGCTCTCCGCCCGCGTCGAGAATTGCGGCCCCTCCATCGCCAGATAGGTGCCGCCCCGGTCCGCGTCCCCCGCCGCCTCGGCGATGAGGGCGCTCAGCCGCGGACACACCGGATCGGCCATCGAGACATGCGCGACCAGGCCGGTGCCGAAGAAGCTCGACGGCCGTCCCCTGGTCCGGTCGATGAACTGGTCGACGACCGTGAAGCTGCCGGGCGGCCGGTCCTCGACCAGCGATCCGACCGACGAGACCGCCAGCACGTCGGTAACGCCCAGCCGCTTCAGGCAATCGATGTTGGCGCGGGCATTCAGCGCGTCGGGGCTGATCCGATGCCCCCGCCCGTGCCGCGGCAGGAACGACACCGCGACCGGCCCGACCCGGCCGGTGAAGATCGCATCGGACGGCGCACCCCACGGGCTGGCGATATCGACCCAGCGGCCATCCTCGATCCCCTCGACATCGTAGAGTCCCGACCCGCCGATGATGCCGACATGCCAGCCCGGCATCAGTGCGCGACCTGCGCCCGGCTTCGGGCGTAGAGGAAATACACCAGCAGCCCGAACGCATTCCACCCGACGAATGCCACCTGCGTCACCACCTGCAGGCTGGTGAAGAGGTAGAGGCATCCGGCGATCGCCAGCGGCGCGACCACCCATGCCAGCGGCGTCCGGAACGGCCGCCGCGCACCCGGATCGCGCCGCCGCGACACCAGCACGCACGCCGATACCGCGACGAATGCGCACAGCGTCCCCGCATTGGCGAGGCTGGCGATGACGTCCAGCGGCGCCAGCCCGGCGATAATCGCGACGAACACCGCGGTCATCAGCGTGATCCGCACCGGCGTGCCGCGCTTGCTCACCCTGGCAAGGCTCGCGGGCAGGAACCCGTCGCGCGCCATGACGAGGAAGATTCGGCTCTGCCCGTACAGGAACGCCAGCAGCACCGTCGGCAGCGCGACGGCCGCCGCCGCCGCGACGATCGTCGCCACCCGGCCCTGGTTCAGTTCGCGCAGGATCAGCGCCAGCGGCTCCGGGCTGTCGCCGAAACGGGTATAGCTGACCGCGCCGACCGCGGTCGCCGCGACGATCATGTAGATCGCGGTGCACGCCAACATCGATCCGACGATCCCGATCGCCAGATCGCGCTCCGGATTCTTCGCCTCTTCCGCCGCGGTCGAGATCGCGTCGAAGCCGTAGAAGGCGAAGAAGATGATCGCCGCCGCGCCCATTACGCCGTATTTCACGCCGCCCTCGCCGGTCGGGCTGCCATAGCCGTACGGGGTGAAGGGATGCAGGTTGGCGACGTCGAAATGCGGCAGCGCGACGCCGACGAACAGCGCCAGCGTCACGATCTTCAGCACGACCAGCGCAGTATTGATCCGCGCGCTTTCCCGCGTCCCCAGCATCAGCAGGCCGGCGATCACGGCGATGATCCCCACCGCGGGCAGGTTGACCACCCCGCCCAGCCCCGGCCCGTTGGCCAGCGCGGTCGGCACGACGATCCCCAACCCCTTCAGGAATCCGACCGCATAGCCCGACCAGCCGACCGCCACGGTCGACACCACCAGCGAATATTCGAGGATCAGGCTCCACCCCACCACCCAGGCGATCACCTCGCCCAGCACGGCGTAGCTGTAGGTATAGGCCGATCCCGACGCGGGGATCATCGTCGCCATCTCGGCATAGCAGAGCGCCGCGCAGGCGCAGATCGCCCCCGCCACGACGAACGACACGATCACCGCCGGCCCGGCCCGATCGGCACCGACCCCGATCAGCGTCAGAATACCGGTGCCGACGATCGCGCCGACGCCCAGCGCCACCAGATGCGGCCAGCCCAGCGTCCGCGCCAGCTGCTGCCCCGGCGGCTGCGCCACGATCGTCTTGCGGCGTAACAGACTCATGCCAATCCCCTGTTGCTTTGGCAGGGGTATAGGACGTCGCGCCGGGGGTGGGTAGCGGGGTCCGCGGTTACCAGACCTGCACGCGCTTGTCCGGCGCAAGGTACAGCGCATCGCCGGGCTTCACCCCGAACGCCGCATACCAGCCATCGAGGTTGCGCACCGTCTGCGCGCGGAACCGTGCCGGCGCATGCACGTCGCCCTGCACCCGCGCGCGCAGCGCCTTGTCGCGGAACTTCGATGCCCAGGTCTGCGCGAACGACAGGAACAATCGCTGGTCGCCGGTCATCCCGCCGATCACCGGCGCCGGCTTGCCGCCGAGCGACGCGTGATAGGCATCCAGCGCCGCGGTCAGCCCGGCGACGTCGGCGATATTCTCACCCAGCGTCTGCTTGCCGTTGACGTGCAGGCCCGGCAGCGCCTCGTACGCGTCATATTGCGCGACGAGCGCCTGCCCCTGCGCCTCGAACCGCGCCAGATCCTCCGGCGTCCACCAGTTGCGCAGGCGGCCCGCCGCGTCGAAATCGGCCCCCAGATTGTCGAAGCCGTGGCTGATCTCATGCCCGATCACCGCGCCGATCGCGCCGTAATTGGCCGCCGCGTCGCGCTTGGGGTCATAGAACGGCGCCTCCAGGATCGCCGCCGGGAAATTCAGCGCATTCTGCATCGGCAGGTTCAGCGCATTCACCGTCTGCGGCGTCAGCCACCATTCGTTGCGATCGACCGGCCGGCCGATCTTGGCGAGCTGGCGCTCGGTTTTGGCAAGCTCCGCCCGTTCGGCGTTGCCCACCGGATCGTCGGCGCGGATCGTCAGTCCCCCGTAATCCGCCCAGCGCTCGGGGTAACCGATGCCGACGATCATCGTCTCGATCTTCTTGCGCGCCTCCGCCTTGGTCGCGGGCTTCATCCAGTCGAGCCCGGCGACGCGGCGGTCGAACGCCTTCAGCATGCCCGCCACCATCTGCTGGATGTCCGCCTTGGACGATGCCGGGAAATACCGCTGGACATAGATGCGGCCGATCCCGTCGCCCAGCGCGCCGCTCACCGCATCCAGCCCGCGCTTCGCCCGCGGCTGCTGCTGCGGCGTCCCGCTCAGCGCCTTGCCGTAGAAGGCGAAGCTCGCCTCGTCGAAGCTGCGCGGCAGCACCGCGGTCACGGTATCGATGCGATGGAACCGCAACCAGTCCTGCCACGCCGCCAGCGGCTCGCTCGCGACCAGCGCCGACAGGCCGGTGATGGCGCTCGGTTGCCAGACGACGAAGTCCTGCTGCTTGCCCAGCCGCGCGGCCGGCCAGAACGCGCCCCAGTCGATCCCGGGCGCCTTGCCGGCGAAATCGGCCGCCTCCCACGGATTATCCGCCTTGTGCGCGTCCTGGCTGGTGACCAGGTCGACCTGCGCCCGCGCGATCTTGGTTTCCAGGTCGATCACCCGTCCGGCCCGCATCTCGGGCTGGTCGAACCCGGCAAGGCGGAACACGGATGCGACATAGACGCGATAGGCGTCGCGCACGTCCTTCATCGCTGCGGTATCGGACAGATAGTAATCGCGGTCGGGCATGCCCAGCCCGCCTTGCAGGACATAGGGCACGGTCTGCGTCGGCTGGTCGAACGCCTGCGTCACGAACAGGCCGAACAGGTTGCCGGTCTGGAAATCCGTCGCGTTGAGCGGATCGACGTCGACGCGGGTGTTGGCGCCCAGCAGCCGCGACAATGCGGTCTTGTCGCGCAGGCCCGCGATCTCTGCGAATGCGGGGCGCAGCGGCGCGATGCCCCGCGCCTCGATGCCGGCCGTGTCCATATAGCCGGCGTAATAATCCGCGATCCGACGCTGGTCGCTGCCCGCAGGGGCCTTGGCCGCCGCGGCGACGATGGCGGCGGTGCGCTCGTCGGCGATCTTGGACACGGTCAGGAAGATGCCGACCGACGAACGATCCGCGGGGATTTCGGTGCGGGCGCGCCATGCGCCATTGGCATATTGTTCGAAATCGTCACCCGGCTTGACGCTCTTGTCGATCGCGGTTGGGTCGATGCCGGCGGGCTTGTCCTGGGCCACGGCAGCGGTGCCGGTGAGCAGGGCGGCGGCGAACAGCGCGTTGCGGATCATGATGGAAACCGTCTCCGAATGTCTATGGCGACGGCGATACATCCGCCGCCGCCGCCGATCCAGAGCGGGGCGTCATAAGCGGGGCGTCAGAACCGCCGCGAGATACCTGCCGACAGTTCGACATCGGGCGCATCGTGGTTGAGGCCGGCGACGCCGAAGACGTCGAACTGCCAGTCGTCCTGCGGCTGCCAGGCAACCGACAGGGCGGCAAGCGCCTGCGTCGTACGGCCGTCGGGATCGACGTCGCGGATCACCTGCCCCTCCGCAGCGAGGGACACGGCCTTGCCCAGCTTGAACGTCGCGCCGCCGGCCGCGCTGTAATGCAGATGCCGGCCATCGCGGTCTTCGTTCGGCTGCGCATCGATCTCCGGTGTCGCATCCAGCTGCACGGCTTCGGACAATGCATAGGTGATCGGCAGCAGGAACCCCGCGCCGACCGCACCGTCACCGATGCGGCTGCCGCCGACCGGCACCGTGACGAACGGCAACGCAGCGACGGCAAGGCCGCTGCCGTCGGGGTGCAGCAACGACGCCTTCAGCCCCAGCGATACATCGCCGCTCTGCCCGACGCGCTCGATGGTTCCCGTCTGGCGATCGCGAACGCGCTCATGGCCATATGGGGTCCAGCCCACCCGTGCCTCGACGGTGTCGGTAACGCCTACCCGCACCAGCGTGTCACCAATCAGGATCGTGTCGGTGCGACTATCCGGCTGCTTGTCGAGCGTCCAGTCCACCATTCCGGTTTCGACCAGCACATGACCGCGATCGACGATACAGGCCGGGGTATCGAGACCCGGCCGCTCCGGGCAAAGGTCGCGCTGCTCGGCCCAGGCGGGCGATGCCACCAGCGTCAGGAGCGCCGCCGCGATCCGCTTCATGCCAGGCGAACCCAGGTCGGGGCGTGATCGCTCGCCTTCTCCCGGCCGCGATACGCCTTGTCGACACCGGCATCGACCAGTCGATCCGCCGCCTGCGGGCTGAGCAGCAGATGGTCGATGCGGAATCCCGCGTCGCGCTGCCACGCCCCGGCCTGATAGTCCCAGAAGGTCCACACGCCGCCCTTCGGCTGGCGGGTGCGCAGCGCATCGGTCCACCCCTGCGCCAGCAGCCGGCGATAGGCCGCGCGGCTTTCGGGCTGCATCAGCGCATCGTCCGCCATGGCGCGAACGGAAAAGGTGTCGTCGTCGTTGGGGATCACGTTGTAATCGCCCATCAGGACCACCGGCACCTCCTCGTCGAGCAATGCCTGTGCCCGCGCGCCGAGCCGCTCCATCCAGCGCAGCTTATAGTCGAACTTGGGTCCCGGTTGCGGATTGCCGTTGGGCAGGTAGATCGACGCGACGACCAGCCCGTCGACCTCGCATTCCAGGTACCGGCTGTGCTCGTCCTCCGGCTCGCCGGCAAGGCCACGCTGCCGTTCCACCGGCTCCGTACCCTTCGCCAGCACCGCGACGCCGTTGAACCCCTTCTGCCCGTGCCAGACGACACCATAGCCGGCGCCTTCGATATCGGCGGCCGGAAAGGTGTCGTCGCTGCACTTGATCTCCTGCAGGCAGACGACGTCCGGCTGCTGCTCGTCCAGATACTCAATCAGCCGCGGTAGCCGCGCCTTGATCCCGTTGACGTTGTAGGTGACGAGCTTCAAGCGTCAGATCGCGAAGCTGGAGCCGCAACCGCAGCCCGATGCCGCGTTGGGGTTTTCCACCCGAAACGCGGCGCCGCCCAGCGATTCGACATAATCGACCTGGCATCCGCGGACGAGGTCCAGGCTGACGCTGTCGACCACCAGCCGCACGCCATCCGTTTCGGCGATGGTATCGTCGCTGTCCGGCGCATCGGCAAAGCCGAACTTGTATTGGAACCCCGAACATCCACCGCCGTCGACGGACAGGCGCAGGATGGCCGGCTTGTTCTGCTTGCCGGCGATCGCCGCGACACGCGCGGCCGCGGCGGAAGTGAGCATGATGTCGGGGGCGAGTGTAGCCATGGCGAAGAGATAGGCGCGGTGCCGGGGCGGGGCAACCGATTGCTCGATCGATCGTCACGCCGACCGGTGACCATCCGCCGCTCCCGCTTCATGGCGCCACGGCATACGGGTTCGCGCCTGCCTTCCCCGCGTGCCTCCTCCGCGTGCCTCTCCCGCGCGGCATCACCGGCGGAGGGGGCGTATCGCAGCAGCAGCGATCCCGGACGCAGAAACGGGCGAAGGTCACCCTCCGCCCGTTTCGCGACATCCATCGGTAAGGATCAATCCTGCGCGGCAGGGCCGTCGGTCGACACCGGGATCGCGTGGACCGCACGATCCTGCGCCGCCAGCAAATAGTCGGCGGTGGTCAGGAACGGGATCGGGTTCACCGCGTGACCGTCGATGCGGACCTCGTAATGCAGATGCGGCCCGGTCGAACGGCCGGTCGATCCCATCAGCGCGATCAGCTGGCCACGCGTGACGCGCGCGCCGTCCGCGACGAGGATCTTCGACAGATGGCCGTAGCGGGTCGCGATGCCCTTGCCGTGGTTGATCTCGACCATGTTGCCATAGCCGCCCTGGCGCGCGGCATGGTCGACGATACCGTCGGCGGTGGCGTAGATCGGCGTGCCGACCGGACCGGGAATGTCGACGCCGGCGTGCATCGCCGCGGTACCGCGGAACGGGTCGGACCGGATGCCGAAGTTGCTGGTGAATTGCAGGCGCTGTACCGGCTGGACCGACGGGATCGCGATCGCGCCCTGTTGCAGCGTGTCGAGCTTCTTCCAGCTCTGGAACAGCGTGCGGAACTGCGCATCCGCCTTCAGGTCGGCCTGCGCCTCGGCACCGTTGGCATCGATCATCGGGCCGCCCATGGCGCTCGTGGCGACACGGCCGGCGACACCCAGTTTCTTTAGCGTCGCGTTGGTGCGTGCCAGACGGCGGTCGAGCACGTCCTGCGCGGCATCGGCCAGCTCGGCCTGACGCCCTTCGACCTTGACCAGCGGCTTGACGACGTCGGCGGCAAGGCGATCGGCGGTGGGATCGATCGCCAGCGTCGCCAGCGCGAGCTTCGCCTCGTCGCCCTTGCCGGTCAGCGCGGCGGTGATGAGCGCCTGCCGCTGCTCGACCCGCTCGGCATGGACCTTGGCGACCTGGCGGATGGTCGACACGCGCGCCTGCATTGCATCGATCTGGCGTTCCATATGCGTGATGCGGCTGTCGGTCGGCTGGCCGACGACCTGTGCCGCCTGCGCCGCGCCATAGCCGGAAAATCCGATGGTAATCGCGCTGACGGCGGCGATGGCGGCTTGCCGGCGGCCGGTGATGCTGATCCGGCGCAACGACGTTCCGTCGTGGATCAGGACATCGCGCGTGGTGAACAGAGCGCGGACACGCGAACGAAGTGCAACGGCAGTACGGGCGAAAGTGATCATCGGACCCCAGCATCATGCGCCGCCCCCGCATCGATCGGGTCCGGCCTATTCAGATCGTACTGACTCGCAGCCCCACCGCGCCCCAGACACGCAGTGTGTGCCTGCAAGACACCGTTGACCACAAGGGCGCGGATACCGCTACCGCGATCAACCGGCAGCGGCCCGCGCCGAAGCGATGGGACGCGGTGGCATGGCGGCCCGGATCGCACCGAATCGCGGCCGGCTGCCGGCGCTGGAACTTGCGCATGACGGCGCGCGTCGGGCGGACTATAACCGCCGCTTCATCAAACGGATGGCCCTTATGCTCGACTCCCCTTCCGCCCAGGTTCCCACTCTCAGCCTCGCCGATCAGGAACGCGATCCCGACGGCTTCGCCGCCGCGTTCGGCGAATCGTTCGAACGGTTCGGCTTCGCGATCGTCGCCGACCATGGCGTGCCGCAGGATTTGATCGACCGGGCATGGCGCGAGACCGAACAGCTCTTCGCGCTGCCGGAAGCCGAGAAGCGCGGCTATTTCGTCGAGGGCGGCGGCGGCGCGCGCGGTTACACGCCGTTCAAGACCGAGATCGCGAAGGACGCAAAGCACGTCGACCTCAAGGAATTCTGGCATATCGGCCGCGAACTGCCCGCCGGCCACCGCTTCGCCGATACGATGTCGCCGAACATCTGGCCGACCCGGCCGGAGGGGTTCAAGGACACGTTCCTCGAACTGTTCACCGCCTTCGATCGTGCCGGCGACCGCCTGCTGTCCGCCATCGCGCGCCACCTGAAGCTCGATCCGCACTGGTTCGATCCGGCCGTGAAGGACGGCAATTCGGTCCTCCGCCTGCTCCACTATCCCCCGATCCCGGCGGATGCGGAGGGCGTGCGCGCCGGTGCGCACGAGGATATCAACCTCATCACGCTGCTGCTCGGCGCCGAGGAGGCCGGGCTGGAACTGCTCGATCGCGCCAACGGCCGCTGGCTGGCGATCAAGCCACCGGAGGGCGCGATGGTCGTCAACGTCGGCGACATGCTGCAACGGCTGACCAACCACGTGCTGCCGTCCACCACCCACCGCGTGGTCAACCCCCCGCCCGAGCGGCGCGGCCATTCGCGCTATTCGATGCCGTTCTTCCTGCATCCCGCGCCCGATTTCCTGATCGAGACGCTGCCGCAGACGATCAGCGCGGAACACCCCGACCGCTATCCGCAGCCGATCACCGCGCACGACTATCTGCATCAGCGGCTGGTGGAGATCGGCCTGATCAAGGCCTGAGGATCGGGGCTCCCGGCCAGGCGGGAGCCCGCAAGGTCAGTCGAACCCACGCTCCAGATAGCGGGTCGCGATCGCGCAATGCATCGCTACCCCCTTCGCCATCACCGATTCCTCGATCGTCATCCGGGTGTTGTGGAGCGGCGGGTTGGTCGCGGGATCGCTGCCGGCGGGCGCGACGCCCAGGAATGCGAAGGCGCCGGGATAGCGCTTCAGCACATAGGAAAAGTCCTCCGCCCCCATCATCGGCTGCGGCATGGTCGCGAAGTCGGCGCCCAGTTCGCCCGCGATCGCCTCGATCAGCGCGGCGCCGCGGGGATCGTTGACGGTGACCGGGTAACCGGTGTCGATCCAGGCCTCCGCCGTCGCGCCATGCGCGGCGGCGATGTTCTCGACGATCCGCCGGAACGCGGCCTGCATCGTGTCGCGCGTCGCCTCCGACAGGGTCCTGAGCGTGCCGAGCAACCGCACTTCGCCGGGAATGACGTTGTGCGCCGATCCGGCCTCGATCTTGGTGATCGACAGCACCGCCGGGTCGGTCACCGCGATCCGCCGCGCGATGAAGGTCTGCAGCGCCGTCACGATCTCGCACGCGACCGGCACCGGATCGATACAATCGTGCGGCATCGCCGCATGGCCGCCCGCGCCGCGGATCACCGCATGCACGGTGTCGGCCGACGCCATGATCGATCCGCCGCGCGTCACCACCAGGCCCGCGGGCGCGTTCGGCGTGATGTGCAGGGCAAAGGCGGCGTCGGGCGCGGCGATGTCGAGCAGGCCGTCCTCGATCATGAAGCGCGCGCCGTGATGCCCCTCTTCGCCGGGCTGGAACATGAAGATGACGGTACCGGGCAACCGGTCGCGCCGCGCGGACAGCGCCCGCGCCGCGCCGACCAGCATCGCGGTATGCGAATCGTGACCGCAGGCATGCATCCGCCCGTCGATCGTGCTGGCGAACGGCAGCCCGGTCTCCTCCTGCATCGGCAGCGCATCCATGTCGCCGCGCAGCAGCACGGTGCGGCCGTTGTCGCCGCCCTGCCCGCGCAGGATGGCGACGAAGCCGGTGGTGGACGATCCCTCATGCAGTTCGAGCGGCAGGCCGGTCAGCGCCGCCTTGATCTTCTCGACCGTCAACGGACAATGCAGCCCGATTTCCGGTTCGGCGTGGATCGCCCGGCGCAGCGTCACGATGTCGTCGAGTTCGGCCTCGCCGGCCGCGGTCCAGTCGCTGATGCTATGGTCGTCCAGGGACATGCTGTCGCTCCATGTTACCGACGCGTTGTGCGCCCGTCCCTGCGGCTTGTCGAGGCTGGCGCGGCCGGCGATCACCGCCCGCGCATGAGGTTGCCGAGCACGCTGCGCAACACCGTACCGACCAGCCCGCCGCTCGACGACTTGCGCGATCCCGATCCGAACACCTGCTTGCCCAGCTCGTTCGCCACCTGCCGGCCGATCGACGAACTCGCCGCCCGCGTTGCCGATGTCACCGCCTTCGACCATGGCGAATTGGCCGCCTCGCGCTCTGCGGCACGTTGCGCCGCCGCATCCAACCTCGCCTGCGCGGCCTCCGCCCGCACCGCGTCCTTCGCGGCCTTGGCATCCGCCTTCGCCTGCACGGCGGCGGCCTTTTCCGCATCGTCGGCGGCGCGCGCCGCTGCGGCCGATGCGGCTGCCTCCTGCGTCTTCGCCGCCAGCATCTCTTCCGCCGATTCGCGATCGACGGCGGTGTCGTATTTGTCGCCGACCGCATCGGTCTGGATCATCACCGCGCGTTCCTGTGGACTGACCGGCCCGACGCGGCTGGCCGGCGGGGTGATGAGCGTGCGCTGGACCGGCGCGGGCGATCCGTCCGGCTGGAGCAGCGACACCAGGGCCTCGCCGACCTTCAGTTCGGTGATCGCGGTGGCGACGTCGACACCGGGATTGGCGCGGAACGTCTCGGCGGCGGATCGCACCGCCGCCTGGTCGCGCGGCGTGAAGGCGCGCAACGCGTGCTGGACGCGATTGCCGAGCTGGCCGGCGACGGTGTCGGGGATGTCGATCGGGTTCTGCGTGATGAAATACACGCCGACCCCCTTCGACCGGATCAGCCGCACGACCTGTTCGATCTTGTCGAGCAGCGCCTTGGGCGCCTCGTCGAACAGCAGATGCGCCTCGTCGAAGAAAAAGACGAGGCGCGGTTTGTCGGGATCGCCCACTTCGGGCAGATGCTCGAACAACTCGCTCATCAGCCACAGCAGGAAGGTGCTGTACAGCTTGGGCGCGGCCATCAGCCGGTCGGCGGCAAGCACGTTGACGATGCCGCGGCCACGATCGTCGGTGTGGATGAAATCGTCCATCTCCAGCGCGGGTTCGCCGAAGAAATGCTCGCCGCCCTGCGTGCGCAGCTGCAGCAGCGACCGCTGGATCGCGCCGATCGACTGTTTCGACACGTTGCCGTAGGTCGTCGTCAGCTCGTCCGCCCGCGTCGCGCAATGCGCCAGCATCGCCTGCAGATCGTCCAGGTCGATCAGCAGCAACCCCTCCTTGTCGGCGACGTGGAAGGCGATCGTCATCACGCCTTCCTGCACCTCGTTGAGGTCCATCAGACGCGACAGCAGCAACGGCCCCATCTCGCTGACCGTGGTGCGGATCGGATGGCCCTGCTCGCCGTAGAGGTCCCAGAATTGCACGGGATTGTCGGCATAGACCCAATCGGTATTGCCGATCTCCGCGGCGCGCGCGGCGAAGGCGGTGTGCGTCTTGGCGGTCGGCGATCCGGCCATGGCGAGACCGGACAGGTCACCCTTCACATCGGCGACGAAGCTCGGCACGCCGGCCCGCGAAAAGCCTTCGATGATACCCTGCAACGTCACCGTCTTGCCGGTGCCGGTCGCGCCGGCGATCAGGCCGTGGCGGTTCGCGCGCTTGAGGTCGAGTATCTGCGGCCTGCCGCCATCGGCGCCCACGCTGGCGCCGATGAAGATGCCGCCGTCAACATTGGCGCCCATGTCCGCTCCTTCGTGATCGGTTGCGAAGCCTAGCGCGCGGACCCCGCAAAAGGAAAGGGCCGCCGCTCCGGGAAGCGACGACCCTTCGTGTCTGTCGTTCGGCGCCAGGCGCTTACTTGATCTTGACCGGAATGAACGCCGGATTGCCACGACCGCGCTGGACGAGCAGCAGCACCTGCGGACGCCCCGCCGCCTTCGCCTGCGCCACGGCGCGCGCATAGTCCGCGGCGGTCCGCACCGGCACACCGTTGACCGCGGTGATGACGTCGGCACGCTTTAGCTTGCCCGCCGCATCGCTCGATGAATCGACGGTCGCGATCACGACACCCTGCACCGCGCTGTCGACCCCGATCGCGCGGGCGATGCCCGGCGTCAGCGGCTGGACGGTCAGGCCCAGCGGCGCGCTGCTCGACTGCGGCACCGACGAAGTGTCGTCGTCGCCATCGTCGCCACCCTGGCCCGCATTCGGGCCGAAGCCGCCGCTGTCGTCCTGGCCCTGCAACTGCGCCTGCAGCGCCTCTTCGGTCGGACGGGTCGCGACGGCGATGTTCACCGTCGTCGGCTGGCCGCCGCGCAACACCTCGAACCGGGCGGTCGCACCCGGCTTCAGGTTCGACACCAGATAGGTCAGCGACTGTTCGCGCGTCACCTGCTGGCCGTCGATCTTGGTCACCACGTCACCGGGGCGCAGGCCGCCCTTCGCCGCGGGTCCCGCCGGTTCGACCCGGGCGATCAGCTCGCCTGCGTTCTTGGGGATGCCGAGCGCCGCCGCCGCATCGTCGTCCACCGCACCGCCGATCGTGACGCCGATGTAGCCGCGGCTGATCTTGCCGCCCTTCATGAACGTCTCGATGATCGGCTTGGCGGTGGCTGCCGGAATGGCGAAGCCGATGCCGATGTTGCCGCCCGACTGGCTGAAGATCTGGCTGTTGACGCCGATCACATTGCCGTTGAGGTCGAACATCGGGCCACCGGAATTGCCCTGGTTGATCGACGCGTCGGTCTGGATGAACCGGTCATAGGCACCGCCCTGGCCGGTGACGCGGTTGATCGCCGACACGATGCCCGCGGTGACGGTGCCGCCCAGGCCGAACGGCTCGCCGATCGCCACGACCCAGTCGCCGACGCGGGCCTTGGCGGAATCGCCCCACTTCACGAACGGCAGGCCCGCCGCATCGATCTTCAGCAGCGCCAGGTCGGATGCCGTGTCCTGCCCGATGACCTTGGCGGTATATTCCTTGTTGTTGGACAGCGTCACGGTGATCGAATTGACCGTCGCGCCGCGCGCGCCCGGGCTGATGACGTGCGCGTTGGTGACGACATAGCCGTCCGGCGAAATCAGGAATCCCGACCCCAGCGACGCGCCCTCGCGCTTCACCGGTGCACCGCCCTGCCCGCCGCCCATGCCGCCGAACAATTCGCCGAACGGCGTGCCGGAGAATGGATTTGCCGGCTGCTGCTGGACGATCGTCTGCTTGGTCGAGATGTTGACGACCGCCGGCTGCAGCTTCGCCACCATGTCGGCAAAGCTCATCGGCGCTCCGGAACGGGGAACGGCCGCCTGGATGGCACCTGGTTCGTTCTGCGCCTGCTGGGCGTTGCTCGGCTGGAGCGCCAGCGTGGCGGTCGCGCCGCCGAGGAGGAGCGCACTGGTGATGGCGTATGCGTAACGCACTAGGGGAGATTCCTCTCGTTTGGGTCGTTCAGAATTGGTGCCTTAGTGGACCCAAACGCCTGAACGCCGCTTGAATGTTCATGCGCGTGAAAGTTGGGGTGCGATCGTCGCCGATCAACGCCCCCGCCCTTCGAACTCGCGCAGGTAACTGTTGTTGGGCGACAGAATGATCGACGTCGCCCCCGAAGGTGCCGGGCCGCCATCCGCGCCGAAGGTATGGCGATAGGACTGCATGGCACGATAGAAATCGTAGAAGTCGGCATCCTTGGTGAAGCTTTGCGCATAGATGCGCGCCGATGCGGCATCCGCCTCGCCGCGGATGATCTGCGCGTCCTTCTGTCCCTGCGCCCGGATCGTAATCGCCTGCTGCTGCCGCGCCGTCGCCATCCGCGCGAGCGCGCGGTCGAGCGGGCTGCCGTCGGGCAGGTCGGCATGCTTGATCCGCACGTCGACGATCTGCACGCCATATTGGGTGGCGAGCCGCTGAAGGCGCGTCTGGATATTGTCCATCACCTCGTCCCGCTCCGGGCTGAGCAGCGTGGCGAAGGGCTGGTTGCCCAGCTCGTTGCGGATCGAACTGCCCAGCAGCGGGCGCAGCGCCTCGGTGATCGCCGTCTCGGTCTGCGACGTGCTGCCGGTGGCGTTCACCGCCTTCAGCGGATCGATGATGCGAAAGCGGGCATAGGCATCGACCTCTAGCCGCAACTGGTCGGACGACAGCACCTGCTGGTTGTCATAGTCGACGTCCAGCACGCGCTTGTTAAGCCACACCAGCCGATCGATGAACGGGATGCGCAGGATCGGCCCCGCGCCGGTGCGGCCGAACTGCTCGTTCGGTTTCCACGCGTTGACGGTGCGCACCGGCTGTTCGAACCGCAGGACCACCGCCTGCTGCGTCTCGGGGACGATGGTGACCGTCGCCGCCAGCAGGATGACGAAGATCAGCGCGGCGAGGCCGAGCGCGATCGGATGACGCCACAGGCCGCTCACTGGCCGCCTCCCGTCGTGGTCGTGGTGGTGGGTTGGGCGGGTTGCGCCGGTTCGGCCGCGGCGGCATCCGGGATGCGGCGCGCATTGCCCATCGGCAGGTACGGCACCACGCCGCTCGGTTCCACGATGGTCTTGTCGGACTTGGCCAGCACGGCCTCCATGGTCTCGTAATACATGCGGCGGCGCGTCACCTCGGGGGCTAGCCTGTACTGCTCGTACACCTTGTCGAACTGCGATGCCTCGCCCTCCGCCCGGGCGACGACCTGCTTGGCATAGGATTGCGCCTGGTTGCGTACGCCCTGCGCATCCTGCTGCGCGGCGGTGACGTCCTTGAACGCGTCGTTGACGCGGGCGGGCGGATCGGCCTGCTTGATGCCGACGCCGACGACGACGATGCCCGACTTGTAATCGTCCAGCACCTTCTGCATCCGCTCCTGCACCTGGTTCTCGATCGTCGCGCGCCCCGGCCCCAGCGCCGAATCGAGGCTGACGTTGGCGACGACCTCGCGCATCACGCTTTCCGCCGTCGCGCGTACCGTGTCGCGCGGCTTGTCGATCTGGAACACGTAGTTCTGCGGGCTCGAGATTTTCCAGCGCACCGCATAGGCGAGGTCGATGATGTTCTGGTCGCTGGTCAGCATCAGGTTTTCCGAACCGCTCTCCGGAAAATTCTCGATGCGGATATTCTGGACGTCGACCTTCACGACATTGGCGATCGGCGCGGGCATCGTCATCGCGATGCCGGGATCGAGCGTGCCCGAATACCGGCCCAGATAGGTGACGACGCCGCGTTCCTGCGGCGCGATCGGATGGATCGAGGTGTACAGCACCCAGACCAGCAGGATGATGCCCGCGCCGATCAGCCACAGCGCCCGCGCATTGGGCGCGCCGGGCAAGCCGTTCAGCGGTCCGCCCCCGCCGCCGTTGCCGCCGCCCCGCGCCTTCTTCAGGAACTCGTCGAGCGCCGTCGGCTTGGCACCGGGCTTGCGGCCGCCGGGCGGCAGCGACCACGGATTGCGCGGGCCGCCGCCATCGGGTTCGTCGCCCTGGCCCCAGGGGCCCTTCGGCGTTTCGGCGGCGAGAATGGGAGGGCGCCCTTTGCGGCCCGGCAGGATCGTCATCCCCCTCTTATAGGAAGGCGCTCGCGGAAAAACAGTGCCAAGCCGCCGCCCCGCGCCTATCTGGCCCTGCATGACACAAGACGTAACGATCGCGGCGGTCCGCGCCGTCGCCGGCGACCGCGCCACGCTCCGCTTCGAGGGCGCGCGCGCCGGCATCGTGCTGGATGCGACCGGCCTGTCCGGCCGCGACCGCGACGCGCTGGAGGATGCGGTCCGCACCGCCGCGACGAACGCATGGACGGGCGAGGTCCGCGTCGTCGTCACCGCCGAACGCATCGCCCGCCGGCTGATCGCGGTCGCCAGCGGCAAGGGCGGCGTCGGCAAGTCGACGCTCGCCGCCAACCTCGCCATCGCGCTCAAGGCCCGCGGCCGCCGTGTCGGCCTGGTCGACGCGGACATCTACGGCCCGTCGCAGCCGCGGCTGATGGCGGCGGAGGACCAGCGCCCGACCGCGAAGGACAAGGTGCTCGATCCCGTCCCCACCCCCTATGGCGTGCCGATGCTGTCGATGGGGCAGCTGATCGAGCCGGGCAAGGCGATCGCCTGGCGCGGGCCGATGGCGGCGGGCGCGCTGACGCAGCTGGTCGAGGCGGACTGGGGCGCCACGGATACGCTGGTGCTCGACCTGCCGCCGGGGACGGGCGATGTCCAGCTGACCATGATCCAGAAGCACAAGCCGGCGGGCGCCGTCATCGTCTCGACGCCGCAGGACCTGGCGCTGATCGATGCGACCCGCGCGATCGACCTGTTCGACAAGGCCGGCATCCCGGTGATCGGGCTGGTCGAGAACATGGCCGGCTACGTCTGTCCGCATTGCGGCGAGGTGTCCGACCCGTTCGGCAACGGCGGTGCGGAGGCGACGGCGGCGCGGCTCGGCCTGCCCTTCCTCGGCCGCGTGCCGCTCGCGATCGGCATCCGCACCGCGTCGGACGCGGGCGAGCCGCCGGCGGCGGGGAACGGGGCCGATGCCGCCGCGTTCCATGCCATCGCCGCCCGCATCGATGCCTGGCTGGAGCAACGCTGAAGGAGACGCCCGTGCCGCTGACCGCCGACGACGACATCAGGGCGCTGCTGGAGGGCGCGCGGACGATCGCGCTGGTCGGCGCCTCCGACCGGCCCGACCGCCCGTCCTACCGGGTGATGGCGACGTTGCAGCGCCACGGCTATCGCGTGATCCCGGTCAATCCGCAGATCACCGGCGAACACGTCCACGGCGAATTCGTCTTCCGCGATCTCGACCAGCTGGGCGATCCGATCGACATCGTCGACATCTTCCGCCGCTCCGATGCCGCCGGCGCGGTGGTCGATCAGGCGATCGCCATCGGGGCGAAAGCGGTGTGGATGCAATTGGGCGTGGTCGATCCCGCGGCGGCGGCGCGGGCCGAGGCGGCGGGGCTGCAGGTCGTGATGGACCGCTGCCCCGCGATCGAGATTCCCCGATTGGGCGTCGCGCCGATCGCCGCTTGATCTTCCGTCCGGTTCGGCGGACACTCCATCGGTCCGCCTTCGGGAGTGCCGCCTATGCTCGCGCTGCTGTTGTTGATGTCCCCCGCCGTCGGCGACGATGTCGCCCGCTTCCGCCTGCCCTCGCCGAAGCCGGCATTGCGCTGTATCACCGGGGCCTGCGCACCGAAACGGCGGCGGGAGGATTATCGCATCCCCGACGAGCCCGATCCGCTGGCGCAGACGTCCAAGGACCGCGCCTTCGCCGCCGACGGCACGAAATGTTCGGTGGTCGGCGACAAGCGCTGCCCGGTCCGCGGCCGGACGATCTTCACGACGGATTTCAGCGAATGATTGCGCTGGCGCTGCTGGTGCTCGCCGCGTCGGACGATGTGGCGACGCTGCTCAAGACGTCGGGCGCCATGATCGCGGGCGAACGCTGCACGATCAATCCCAACGCCACCGACATCACCGTCTGCGGGCGGCGCCAGGCCGATCGCTTCCGCGTCCCGTTCATCGTCCACGACGCCGGCGACCCCCGGCATGAGGCGGTCGCGGTGGAGCGCGACCGCCTGTTGCACCGGACCAATCCGGTGTCCGACCTCAGCCCCTTCCTGGTCGGCGGCGGCATGGCCGGCGTGACGGTCAGCAGCAGGACCGGCGTCGGCGGCATCGCCGACCGGAAGCTGGCACCGTGATCGGCCTCGTCCTGGCGCTGCAAGTCGCTGCCCTGCCCCTGCCCGCTGCCACCCCTTTGCCCGCCGCCCAGGACACACCCGCTCCGGTGGAGACGCGGACCGACGGCAGCCAGTCGTGGTCGATCCTGTCCTGTCCCTCGCGCGCGCAGGCCGGCGAGATCGTCGTGTGCGGGAAAAAGGACCAGAATGCGTTCGAAGGTCCGCCCGCAGGGCGCGGCGCCAATCGCGAGATGTCGGGCGCGACGGCGCTGGCGCTCCGGAGCACGCCCTGCGCCGCACGCGTCGGCGGCTGTCAGGTCGGCTTCAACGTCCTCGGGCCGCCGACGATGCTGGTCCGCGCCGTCCAGAAACTCGTCAACCCGAACGCGGATTGTTGCGAGGCCGGCGATGCCACCAACCCGCTGTCGCTGGTGCGTGATGCCGCCAGAGGCGTAAAGGGCGCGTTCGCCGGCAAGGTGGACAAATCGAACCGCATCCCGATCCCGCTGGACGATCCCGCCCCCGCCGGTTCGATCGTACCGGCCCCCGCCCCGTAGCCGATCCTGCCGCGCCTGCCGCCAAGGTTACGCCGGACGCATTCCCGCAGCTGCACAATTGCGGAGGAATAAAGGGAAGGCGCATCGCACCCCGTACGGCCGGTGCCTCTCGGTCCATGGGTCGAACGCCTCCGGCAAGCGCCGCACGCAAGTCCCGCGTCCCCCGGTTCCCCACGATCGATGCATCGCAGATGTCTCCGGCGCCTGCACGCCCACCGGTCCCCGGCGAAGGCCGGGCTCGGTTGGCACACCCGATCGCGCGCCATAACGACCGCCTTATCCGAAACCCACCGACGCGCGCGGGTGCGTCCACCCCGATCCGGTCACTCCAGGATGTGCATCCACAGCGGCTGGCCGGCGAGGCTTTGCGATCCGCGCAGCTTCTCCAGCGCCTGCGCCACCGCGCGTTCCGGCCCTTCGTGCGTCACGATCGCGACGATCACGCCGCCATCGGCAGCGACGCCGCGCTGGATCAGGCTTTCGATCGATACGCCCGCGTCCCGCATCGCTGCCGCGATTTCGGCGAGCACGCCGACCTTGTCCTGCACGGTGAAGCGCAGATACGCGCGCCCCCGCCGCTCGCCGCTGTCGGCCGTGGGCGCCGCCACCAGCGCCGCCGCCGGCATGGCATAGGGCGGCCCGAATTCGCCGCGTGCGATATCGATCAGGTCCGCGACCACCGCGCTCGCCGTCGGGCCATCGCCGGCGCCGGCGCCCTGAAAGAACAACCGGCCGACGAAATTGCCCTCGGCCACCACCGCGTTGAGCGATCCCGTCACATGTGCCAGCGGGTGGTCGATCGGCACCAGATGGGGGTGCACGCGCTGGAACAGCCCCCCTGCACCCTCTTCGGCCACGCCGACCAGTCGCACCTTGTACCCCAGCGCCGCCGCCTCGGCGATGTCCGCGGCGATGACGTGGCGCACGCCCGTGGCGGACACGTCGGCGAATGCCGGCCGCGTGCCGAACGCGATGCTGGCCAGGATCGACAATTTGTGCGCGGCATCGACGCCGTCGATATCGAAACTGGGATCGGCTTCGGCATAGCCCAGCGCCTGCGCCTCGGCGAGCACCTCGGCAAAGCCACGACCCTCCGCCTCCATCTTGGACAGGATGAAATTGCAGGTGCCGTTGAGAATGCCGTACACGCGGCTGATCGCATTGGCCGCGGCACCTTCGCGCAGGCCCTTGATGACCGGAATGCCGCCCGCGACCGCGGCCTCGAATTTCAGCGGCACGCGGGCCTCCTCCGCCGCCTGCGCCAGTTCCAGACCGTGATGCGCCAGCATCGCCTTGTTGGCGGTGACGAAACCCTTGCCCGCCGCCAGCGTGGCGCGGGCAAGCGTCAACGCCGGCCCGTCCGATCCGCCGATCAGTTCGACCACCACATCGGCACCGTCGTGCGTGGCGAGTTCGCGCGTATCGTCGACCCAGGCATAGCGCGACAGGTCGATGCCGCGATCCTTCGACCGGTCGCGGGCCGATACGGCGACCACCTCAATCGGGCGCCCCGCCCGGCGGGTGATGAGATCGCGGTTGGCATCCAGCAGGCGGATGACGCCGCCGCCGACGGTGCCCAGTCCGGCGAGCGCGACGCGTAATGGTGTGTTGGTATCCATGGCCGCCGCCTAGCGGAAAGCCGCGCCGGATGTCGAGCCGGCGCAGCTTTGTTTCGTGGCGATCGTGCGTCGATGACATACAGAACGATGATCTTGCGCACCGCGACGGCCCGCCCCCCCACGATCGGCGATCGCCGTCGCTCCATCCCCCGGACGAACGATCGGGGGGCAGCCCATTGCCCCCCGCCCCATTGCCCCTCGCCCCATTGCCCCTCGCCCCATTGCCCCTCGCCCCATTGCCCCTCGCCACTGCGACGTGCACAACGCAGCGCAATTCCCTCAGCCGAAAAGCGCATCGATCCATGGCCACCGTCCCCGCCCAGCCGTCTCCGGTTGCCGAACTGACCGTTCGCGGCGTCCTGCTGGGCGGGCTCATCACGTTGCTGTTCACCGCGGCGAACGTCTATCTGGGATTGAAGGTCGGGCTGACGTTCGCGACCTCGATCCCCGCGGCGGTCATCTCGATGGCGATCCTGCGCTACCTGCCCGGCGCGACGATCCTCGAAAACAACATCGTGCAGACCGTCGCATCGGCGGCGGGAACGCTGGCGGCGATCATCTTCGTGCTGCCCGGGCTGGTGATGATCGGCTGGTGGCAGGGCTTCCCCTATCTGCTGACCGCCGGCATCACGATGACCGGCGGTATCCTCGGCGTCATGTTCTCGGTACCGTTGCGCCGCGCGCTGGTGGTCGACACCGATCTGCCCTTTCCCGAAGGGCGCGCCGCCGCCGAAGTGCTGATGGTCGGCGCCGGTAGCCGCGCGGGCGAAGCGGAAAGCGGCAAGGGGCTGCGATTGATCGTCGTCAACGCCCTCGTCTCGGCCGGTTTCGCGGTGTTGACGCAGACCCGGCTGGTCGTGGCGGAGGCGGCGCAGTTCTTTCGCGTCGGCGCCGGTGCGACCGGCATTTCGGGCGGGCTGTCGTTCGCCTTGATCGGCGCGGGCCATCTGGTCGGCCTGTCGGTCGGACTGGCGATGCTCGCCGGCGTCGTCATCGGCTGGTGGATCGCGTTGCCGATCCTGACCGGCCTGTCGCCCGCCGCGGCCGGCGTCGGCATCGAAGCCTGGGTCGGCGGCGTGTTCCGGACCGACGTGCGCTTTCTCGGTGCCGGCGTGATCGGCGTCGCGGCGATCTGGACCCTTCTCAAGATCATCGGTCCGGTGCTGGCCGGCATCCGTTCGTCGATCGCGGCCAGCGCCGCCAAGCGCAGCGGCACCGTCCTCGAACTCGGCGAACGCGACCTGTCGATCCGCATCGTCGTCGCGGTCAGCCTCGCGACGCTGATCCCGATCGCGGGGCTGTTGTGGTCGGTGATCGCCGGTGGTCCGTTACAGGGTTCGGCGGTCGTGCTCATCGTCGGTGCGCTGGTGTTCGTGCTCGTCCTCGGCCTCGTGATCGCCGCGGTGTGCGGCTATATGGCGGGCCTGATCGGCGCATCGAACAGCCCGGTGTCGGGGATCGGCATCCTCTCGGTCCTCGCCGCCAGCCTGATGCTGGTCGGCCTGTTCGGGCGCGGCGCCGGGCCGGAAACGACGCAGGCCTTGATCGCCTATGCGCTGATCGTCACCGGCATCGTGTTCGGCGTCGCCACCATTTCGAACGACAATCTGCAGGATCTCAAGACCGGGCAACTCGTCGGCGCGACACCGTGGAAACAGCAGGTCGCGCTGATCTTCGGCGTGATCTTCGGCAGCCTGGTGGTGCCGCCGGTGCTCGAACTGCTCGCGACGACGCTAGGCTTCCAGGGTGCGCCCGGCGCCGGTCCGAACGCGCTCGCCGCGCCGCAGGCGGCGCTGATCTCGGCGCTTGCGAAGGGGGTGCTGGGCGGCGATCTCAACTGGGCGATGATCGGCTATGGCGCGCTGATCGGCGTGGCGGTGATCGTACTCGACGAACTGCTCGGCCGGACGGGCAAGCTACGACTGCCGCCGCTCGGCATCGGTCTCGGCGTCTACCTGCCGATGGCGGTGACGTTGCCGGTGGTCGTCGGCGCGGTGATCGGCGCGCTCTACGATCGCTGGGCGGAACGCAAGCCCGACGTCGAATTCGCCAAGCGGATGGGCGTGCTCACCGCGACCGGCATGATCGTCGGCGAAAGCCTGTGGGGCGTCGCCTTCGCGATCATCGTCTATCTCACCAATTCGGACGCCCCGCTGGCAATCGCGCCGGACGGGTTCGAACCGGTGGCGCTGATCGGCGGGACGGTGGCGTTCCTGGCGCTGATCGCCGGTTTGTATCGCTACACCCGGCGATCAGTCGGCTAAAAAAACGCGACGAACCGTTGATCGCACAGGGAACGCTGTGGCCGGTTCGCCGTTATCCCCTCCGAACCCGGTGATCGCCCTGCCCTCCCCCCCCGGCCGGCGATTGCCGGGTTTGCCGTATGCGTAACATGGAATTCCTCGTGACATCGTCACCCCACCAGCATCGCGACCGTCTGGCGTCCGTCAGCAGGACGCTGCAATCCGTGCTGCCGGTTCCGACCGATACCTACATCACCGAAGACATTCCGCTGCTGCTGACCAAGCTGTCGCAGATCCCGGCTGCCAAGGACCGCACCGACCCGCGCTGAGCGTCACCCGGTTGCCCCGACGACCGTCGGGCTCGGGTATCGCGATCGATGCCGGCAGAGTGCATCATCGATGCCACGCTCCGCGGGACCGCCGACGACAGGATGCCGCGAGAGGCTGACGGGCGACGCCCCCAATGTAACGCTCACCGCGGCCGGCAAGCCTAGATCGCCCGACGCGCACATCCGCGCGAAAGGGCGTTCATGGGAATGACCCGAATGGCGGCGCGCCTTTGGCCCCAGCTCACGCCGTCGCGGCAAGCAGTACGGAACGCCCCGTCCGCAAGATCGACCCTCGCTGCAAGGACGCCAGCGGCGGGGCCACCGGGCACCAACCGCTCACATCATCGCGGCGAGCAGGTCCTTGATCTTCACGAACGCAAATCCGACCGAACTGTCGGCGATGCCGTACGGCAGGAACAGCGTGTCGCCATGCTTGATCGCGCCGCAGCTGTAGACGACGTTCGGCACATAGCCTTCGCGGTCCTGGTCCTTCGCCGCCAGGATCGGCTCGCGCGTCCGCCCCAGCACCTTGGATGGATCGTCCTTGTCCAGCAGCGCCGCGCCGATCGAATATTTGCGCATCGCGCCGACGCCATGCGTCAACAGCAGCCAGCCCTCGTCCAGCTCGATGGGCGGTCCGCAATTGCCGATCTGCACCAATTCCCACGGATAGAGCGGCGCCAGGATCTTCTCGCCCTCGTCCCAATGGTCGATGCGATCCGACTTCAGCAGGAATAGATTCTCACCGTCCTGCCGGCCGATCATCATATATTGCCCGCCGACCTTGCGCGGGAACAGGCCCATGCCCTTGTTGCGCGCCGCCGAACCCGACATCGGCACCAGGTCGAACGCGCGGAAATCGCGGGTCCGCATCAGTTCGGACTGGATCACCGACCCGTTATAGGCGGTGTAGGTGCCGATCCATTCGTAGCTGCCGTCCTCGTGCCGGAAATGTACGATGCGTAGATCCTCCAGGCCCTTCGACTGCGCCTGCGTGATCGGGAAGATCACGGTGCCGGACAGCGTCGAATCGCGATGTCGCCAGACGGTCACCGGCCCCTCCGGCATCTCGTCCTCGCCTTCGCCGATGACGTCGGTCGCGGTGGCGAAGGGGGGTTCGGGCGCCAGCTTCAGCTCGTTGCCCTCGGTGATGATCCCCTCGCGGAACGCGACGGACGAGATATGCCCCTCGCCCACCGACCGCAGGCTCATCAGGATGCGCATCGACCCCTCGGGCATGCCGGTCTGGTCGAAATGCGGCACCGCGCTGGGGTTCATCAGCGCGGCGGCGGCATAGCTGTATTCGTGGCAGAAATACGCCCCGATCAGCTGCCGCTTCTCATCGCCGATATCGCGCCCGTCGAGGCCCAGCAGGTCCTCGATCTCGTCGTAGCGGGTCATGAACACGCGCCGGGTCTGCCAGTGGCGCGCCTCGAAATCCTTCAGCACCGTCTCGAGCTGTTCGCGCGCGTCCTCGCCCGACATCTCGAGCACTTCGCCGACGAGGCGCTCGGTCCGGTTGGGTGCGCCGCCCTTGCCGCCCCACGCGATGTGGAACGGCCGGACGACCACGCGGGACGGATCGGCATGCAGCCGCAAGCGGTGGGTAAACAGGTCCATCGCGGTTCGTAGCCTCGCCGGTCGGTGTCAGACGCCGCCGGCGCCCGATGGATCAGGCGACGACGCGCGCCGTCCCTGCCACGCCTTGGACCGATTTTGAAACCCCCGAAATCGCACAACTGGCCAGTTGCAGGGCCAAAATGGACTCGGCGCCCTGATTGCGGTTCAGACCGGTCGGCATCAGGCCGTCGAAACAGCCCCCGTCGAGCGGACTGGCGAGCGGCAGGTCGAGGTCGTTCTGGCCGAGGTACCAGCCATAGGCCCGCTCCGCCTCCGCCACCCAGCGCAGATCGTCGGTCGCGCGGAACGCCGCCAGACACGCATCCACCGTCGCCTGCGCCTCCAGCGGCTGCTGGTCAAACTGCAATGGCTCGGCATAGGGCCGGTGGAAGCTCTCGGTCCCGACCGCGCGAAAGCGACCCTCGGGCGAGGTTTGCTTGGCGACGATCCAGTCCAGCGTCTCGAGGCCGCACGCGACCAGATCCTGGCGACCCAGCGCCTGTCCGGCAACGATCAGCGCCTGCGGCAGGCGCGAATTGTCATAGGCCAGCACGATCTCGAACCACTGCCATTCCGGCCGCCGCGCGGCATCCAGCAACGCGATCTGGTCGTCGGGGAAGCGTTCCAGGATCGAGCGCGCCAGTTCATGCCCCGGCGATGCCTCCAGCATCGCGGCCGCACCCAACATCGCGAAGGATTGCGCGCGCAGCGATCCCAGGTCGAGGCCCAGGCTCGCGGTTGCATCGAACATCGCCCGTGCCCAGTCGCGATGCTTGGGGTCCTTGCCGTCGCGCGCGGTGACGCCCAGCGCCCAGATCGCGCGGCCGTTCGAATCCTCCGAGCCAACGTCCTCGCACCAGGTCCGGTCGAAGTTCATGAAGTTGCGGAACCGCCGCTCGTCCGGGTTCCACGCATATTGCACGAACGAGGCATAGATCGTCGTCCACTTGTCGCGCTCGACCGGATCGAGGTCGTCCATCGCGCTCATCAGCATGAGCGCGCGGGCATTGTCGTCGATGCAATAGCCATGGCGGCGATCGGGCACCGAATAGATCGAATGCTGGAGCATGCCGGTCGCATCGCTCATCCGCTCGACCGCCGCAAAGTCCGGCTTAAGCGCCTTCATCGCCTGCGGTGCCTGGGCCAGCCGGCGCGGCCGTCCGGCGACGGCGACCTCGGTTTCGTGCAGCGTCGCCTCGGCCAGCCGCGGCCAGATCATCGTGCGGCCACGGTCGTATGCCCGCTGCGCCAGCCGGGTGCGATCGCGCGCCGACGACAGCAGCCGGTCGATCTCGCGCGCAAACGCGGCGACATCCTTGAAATCGACCAGCACGCCATGGCCGTCCGCCAAGATCTCGGTCGCATGCACGTACGGGGTCGAGATCACCGCCTTGCCCACGCCGATCGCATAGGACAAGGTGCCGGACGTGATCTGCGCTGGGTTCAGATAGGGCGTCGCATAGATGTCCGCCGCCTGCAGATAGTTGATCAGCTCGTCATGCTCGACGAACCCGTCGATGAACGCCACGTTGTCGCCGACGCCCAACTGCGCGGCCAGCGCCTTCAGCCGGTCGCGATACGCCTCGCCCTCATGCGCGACGAGGTTCGGATGCGTCGCGCCAAGCACGACGTAGAGGAGGTTCGGGTGCCGCTCCGCCACCGCGGGCAGCGCCTCGATCATCGTCTCGATGCCCTTGTTCGGGCGAGCAGGCCGAACGTCAGCACGACATCGCGCCCCTGCCAGCCGAATTGCGGCTTCAGCGTCTCGGGGTCGACGAACGACCGGTCGGGCACGCCGTGCGGGATCATCGCGACCTGCCGCGGATTGGCGCCGTAGACGCGGCGCAGGATATCGCGCCCGCGTTCGGCCATCACCACCACCTTGGCGGCACGACGCAACAGGCCCTCCAGGACCCGGCGTTCGTCGGCGTTCGGCTTTTCCAGCACCGTGTGCAGCGTCACGATCACCGGCAACGTCGTGCGATCGAGCAGCGCCAGCAGATGCTCGCCGGCCGGGCCGCCATAGATGCCATATTCGTGCTGCACCCAGATCGCCTGCGCGCCGCTCGATTCGATCGTGCGGGCGGTCGACAGGTACGCGCTCAATTCGTGCTGGGGGATCGCACCGACCACGGCCGACGGATAATCGTAACGGCCGGGGTGATCGTCCATGGCATAGACGTCGACGCGCAGGTCCGGGAAGCGATCGCGCATCGCCTGATAGACGTCGGTGGTAAAGGTCGCGAGGCCACATTGACGCGGCAGGAAGTTTCCGATCAGCGCCAGATGGTTGATCGCTTCGCCGCTTGTCGCAGTCGTGCCCATGCCCGTTCCTCTTCTGGTGCAATACGAGTGGCCGAGCCACAACCTTGCATTCAGATGAACACGCAACGGCTGGAAAGGTTGCAGAGATGTTGCACTGCAACCAGACCATCATCCTGATTTCGCTCAACCTCGCCCGCGATACGGTGCAACGCCCTGATCGGGCAGCCACAGGTCGGCCGGCGGCGCGGACGATTGCCAGAACACGTCGATCGGAATGCCCCCGCGCGGATACCAGTAACCGCCGATCCGCAGCCAGCGCGGCGCCATTTCGTCGAACAGGCGCTGCCCGATACCGACGGTGCAATCCTCGTGGAAACCTGCGTGATTGCGGAATGCACCCAGGAACAGCTTGAGCGACTTCGACTCGACGATCGTCTCGCCGGGCACGTAGTCGATCACCAGATGCGCGAAGTCGGGCTGGCCGGTGACCGGGCAAAGCGAGGTGAATTCCGGCACCGCGAACCGCACCAGATAGGTCGATCCGACGCGCGGATTGGGAACATAATCGAGCACCGCCTCTTCCGGAGAGGCGGGCAATTGGCTGGACTGGCCGAGGTGCATAGGGGTCATGCCCGCCATGTAGGATGCCAGAGGCCCGATGAAAACGCTCGTTCCCATTCTCGGCGACCAACTCACCATGACCCTGTCGTCGTTGCGGGACACGGACCCCGCCGACGCCATCGTCCTGATGATGGAGGTGGCGGAAGAAACCACCTACGTGCGCCACCACAAGCAGAAGATCGCCTACATCTTCGCTGCGATGCGGCATCATGCCCGCGCGCTGGCGGATGCCGGGTGGCAGGTCGACTACGTGCGCCTCGACGATCCCGACAACGCCGGCAGTTTCACCGGAGAGATTGCCCGCGCCGTCGAACGGCACGCCCCCGACCGGATCGTCGTGACGGAGGCAGGCGAATGGCGCGTCGCCGCCATGCTGGACAGCTGGGAAACGATCTTCGGCCTGCCGGTCGACATTCGCGCCGACGATCGGTTCCTGTGCAGCCATGCCGAATTCGACGCCTGGGCGAGCGGACGCAAACAGCTCGTCATGGAATTCTTCTATCGCGACATGCGCCGCAAGACCGGCTTGCTGATGGACGGCAAGAAGCCGGTCGGCGACCGCTGGAACTTCGACAAGGACAACCGGAAACCAGCGAAGAACGACCTGTTCATGCCCCGCCCCCATGCCTTTGCGCCCGATCGGGTCACGAAAGACGTGCTGGCGCTCGTCGCCGATCGCTTCGCCGATCACCCCGGCAGCCTCGACGGCTTCGACTATGCGGTGACCGCCGCCGATGCGGAACGACAGGCGGCGTATTTCCTCGAACACGCGCTGCCGCAGTTCGGCGACTATGAAGATGCGATGCTCACCGGCGAACGCCACCTGTGGCATTCGATCCTGTCGCCCTACATCAATTCCGGCCTGCTCGATCCCATCGACCTGTGCCGCCGGGCAGAGGCGGAATATCGCGCCGGTCGCGCACCCCTCAATTCGGTCGAGGGGTATATCCGCCAGATCATCGGCTGGCGCGAATATATGCGCGGCATCTACTGGCGCGAGGGGCCCGATTACGTCTCGCGCAACTTCCTCGACCATCACCGCAAGCTCCCCGGCTGGTACTGGACCGGCGACACCGACATGCATTGCCTGAAGGAGGCGATCGGCCAGACGCTCGCCACCGCGCATGCCCATCATATTCAGCGGCTGATGGTCACCGGCAATTTCGCGCTGCTGATCGGCGCCGATCCGGCCGAGGTCCATCGCTGGTATCTCGAAGTCTATATCGACGCCTACGAATGGGTCGAATTGCCCAACACATTGGGCATGAGCCAGTTCGGCGACGGCGGCCTGCTCGGATCGAAGCCCTACATATCGTCCGGCGCCTATATCGATCGGATGAGCGACTATTGCGGGCATTGCCGCTACGACGTGAAGCAGCGCGTCGGCAAGGATGCCTGCCCCTTCAACGCGCTCTATTGGGATTTCCTGGCGCGCCACCAGGACAAGCTCGGCAACAACCCCCGGCTCCGCATGCCATATAGTACGTGGGCGAAGCAATCTGCGCAATCACGCAACGAAACACTCTCCCAATCCGCAATATTCTTGCAGAGCCTCGACACGGCGGCGGATGACGGCTATTGATGCCGACGGGCACTCCTCCCCAGCGTAGCCCGACGTTGAACGTATACGTGAATGGAGAGAGTGATGGACGCGTTGGTGACCACCGAATGGCTGGCCGGTGAACTCGGTGCAAGCGACCTGAGGATCGTCGATGCGACATATGTCGATGCGGCCCTGGGACGCGACGCGGCGGCGGATTACGAACGGGCGCATATCCCCGGCGCGGTGTTCATGAACCTCGGCGAATTGCGCGATACCGACAGCGACCTGCCGATGATGCTGCCGACCGCGGAGAAATTCGCCAGTCGGATGCAAAGCCTCGGCCTCGGCGATGGCAGCCGCATCGTCCTCTACGACAATTCGCCCTGGCACACCGCCGCCCGCGCATGGTGGATGCTCCGTACCTTCGGCGCGCACGATGTCGCGATCCTCGACGGCGGTCTCGCCAAATGGCAGGCCGAGGGGCGCGAGACGGCCAGCGGCAAGGAACAGCTGCGCCATCGCCACTTCACCGTCTGGGCCGACGACAAGACCGTGCGCACGCTCGATCAGATGAAGGCGAACGTCGACAGCGGCGCCGAACAGGTGCTCGACGCCCGCTCCGCCGCCCGCTTCACCGGTGAAGAGCCCGATCCGCGCCCCGCTACGCACGCCGGCCATATCCCGGGATCGAAGAACCTGCCGTACACCGGGATCTTCAACGACGACGGCACGTGGAAACAGGGCGCAGCGCTGAAGGCTGCGTTCGAAGGCGCCGGCATCGATCTCGACAGGCCGATCGCGCTGACCTGCGGTTCGGGCATCACCGCATCGACGCTGGCCTTCGGTCTGCACTTGCTGGGCAAGGGCTCCGCGCTCTACGACGGCAGCTGGTCGGAATGGGGAGCGGACCGCTCGACGCCCAAGGCCATGGGAGCCAGGGAAACCGTTGACGGATAACGCCGACACCGACCGCACGCACACCGACGATACCCTGGGCGACGCCACCCGCGTCGTCCAGGCTGGCCGCCGCCGGGAATGGACCGGCGGCATCGTCAACCCGCCGGTCTGGCGCGCATCGACGATCCTGTACGACAGCATCGCCGACCTGCGCGCCAATGCCGGCCGCGATACCCACCACCGCCTCTATTACGGCCGCCGCGGCACGCCGACGCAATGGAGCCTCGCCGACGCGCTGACCTCGCTGGAGCCGGGGGCGGAGGCGACGTTCCTCTACCCCTCGGGGGTGGCCGCGATCGCGGCGGCGTTGCTGTCGGTGCTGTCGCCCGGCGACGAATTGCTGCTCGTCGACAGCGCCTATGATCCGACCCGCGGCCAGGCGATGCAGTTGCTCCGGCGCTTCGGCATTACCACGCGCTTCTACGATCCCCTGATCGGCGCGGGGATAGCGGATCTCATCGGTCCGGCGACCAGGGCGATCTTCATGGAAAGCCCCGGCAGCCTGACGTTCGAGGTGCAGGACGTGCCCGCGATCGTCGCCGTCGCCAGGGCGCACGGGCTGGTGACCCTGCTCGACAATACCTGGGCGACGCCGCTGTTCTTCCCCGCGATCGAACGGGGCGTCGATCTCACCATCCTGGCCGCGACAAAATACGTCGTCGGTCATTCCGACGTCATGCTCGGTTCGGTCACCGCCGCACCCGGCCATTTCGCCCGGCTGCGCGACATGAGCTTCCAGCTCGGGCAGGTCGCCTCGCCCGACGACAGCTGGCTCGCCAGCCGCGGTCTGCGCACGATGGCGGTGCGCCTCGCCCAGCATCAGCGCAGCGCGCTGACGATCGCCCGCTGGCTGCAGGACCGGCCAGAGGTTGCGACCGTGCTCCACCCCGCTCTGCCATCCTGCCCCGGCCACGACGTGTGGGCGCGCGACTTCAAGGGGTCGAGCGGGCTGTTCTCGTTCGTGTTGCAGGGCGGCGACGAAGCGGCTCGCGCGGCGCTGATCGACCGCCTCGACCTGTTCGGCATCGGCTATAGCTGGGGCGGCTTCGAAAGCCTCGCCATCCCCGCCGATCCCGCCCGCATCCGCACCGCCGCGCCGCGCGACTATGCCGGGCCGATGGTGCGCCTGCAGATCGGGCTGGAGGATCCCGCCGACCTCATCGCCGACCTCGACCGCGGCCTCGCCGCATTCGCGGACGCGCGCGCGTGAACACGTTGCGCGGCTGGTGGCTCGTCACCGGCCTGCCGCTGCCGACCCGACCGGACGCGATGGAAGCCGCCGCGGCGGGCGGGCTGGTGCTGCTCTGCCTCGCGCTCGGCGTGCTGGCGGGCCGTACGATCGGCCCGCGGCTCGCCGCCGCGTGGAAGGCGCATGTCGCCAACCATGCCGAAGGGCTCGGGCCGCGCATGTGCCTGATCGTCCGCCATGGCAGCTGTGCGCTCGCCCTCGCCATCCTGGCGAACGCGCATGGCTGGCATCCGCTCGCCGGCATGCCGATCGGGCTGGCGCTGGGCGCGGCGACGGCGCTGTTCATGCATCAGCTGCTGCGCGGTCTCGGCATTCCCCGCTGGGCATCGTGGCTGGTCGCCGCGATCCTGTTCGTCGGGCTGTTCAGCCGGTCGGTCGGCGGGTTGCAGCCGATCAGCGACACGCTCGACCTCGTCGGCTTCAACGTCGGCTCACGCCGCTTCTCGCTGCTGGCGCTGGTGACGATCCTGATCGTGTCGGTGTCGCTGATCGCGCTGGTGCGCCTTGCCAACCGGATCATCGGCCATGCCATCGGCCGCTCGCACGGGCTGGATGCGACGCAGAAGCTGCTCGGGCAAAAGATCGCGGCGATCGGCGTCGTCATCGCCGCCTTCTTCGTCGGCATCGACCTGCTCGGCATCGACCTTACCGCCTTTGCGGTGTTCTCCGGCGCGTTCGGCCTTGCCGTCGGCTTCGGGTTGCAAAAGACGATCGGCAATCTGATCGCGGGCATCATCCTGCTGATGGACCGGTCGATCAAGCCCGGCGACGTGATCGTCGTCGGCGACAGCTTCGGCTGGGTCAACAAGATCGGCGTCCGCGCCGTCTCGGTGCTGACCCGCGACGGAAAAGAACATTTGATCCCCAACGAAAACCTGATGACCCAGGAGGTCGAGAACTGGTCCTTCACCAACCGCAACGTCCGCGTCCGAATCGCGGTCGGGGTGGCGTATGAGAGTGACCTGCGGCTGGCGCAGGAGCTGATGCTGAAGGCGGCCACCGACTCGCCACGGGTGCTCAACAGCCCAAAGCCCAACGTCTGGCTGACGTCCTATGGCGACTACGCTGTCGAGCACGAAATCCTGGCGTGGATCAGTGACCCGGAAAGCGGCGTCGGCAACGTCCGCTCGGACGTGCTCAATCGCCTGTGGTGGCTGTTCAAGGAACACGGCATCGTGGTGCCGGTGCCGCGGCAAGAAATCTATATCCGCAGTCGACGAGAAGACTGACGCCCCCGTCATCCCGGAATCGGTCCGGGATGACGGCTATCCACCACTTATTTCGTCGTCGAGGCGCGCGCGTCCTGGCCATCGCCCTCCGGCGCCGCGACGATATCGCGCGTCGTCGCACCCTTGTCGACGACGTTGGTCGAGGGATCGCCGACCGACGAACGGATTCCGGCATCGGCGGTGTCGCCGCCGGCCTGCGCGACGACGCCGTTCTCGGCCGCCGAACGCTGCGTATTGCCCCCGAACAGCGCATCCAGCGTCTGGGCGGTGTTTGCATTATCCTGCGGGCGGGCGGCACCCGGCTGCGGCGGGACCAGCGAATAATCGGGCGGGATCACCAGCGGCGCCTGCCGCGCCACGGCGAATTCATCGGGCCGCGCCCGGTCATAGCCACGCTTGCCGCAGCCCGAGAGGAGAACGACGCAGGCGAGGCCGGCGAGAATCGGAACTGACTTACGCATGGGGATTCTCCGAGGAAACATCGCGCTTGTCGCGCATCAGGAGCGCGCGGACAAGCAGCACCAGCACGCCGAGGGTAATCGCCGCATCGGCGACGTTGAAGACGAGAAACGGACGCCAGTCACCAAGGTGCAGGTCGGCGAAATCGACGACATAGCCGAACCGCACGCGATCGACGATATTGCCCAATGCACCGCCCAGGATCGCACCCAACGCCATCCGGTCGGCGCGATTGGGTTCGCGCGTCATCCATACCGCGACCGCCACCGCGATCGCACCGGTCATCGCCACCAGCGCCCAACGCATCGTGTTGCTGTCGGCGTGCAGCAACCCCAGCGAGATGCCGTGATTGGCGACGAACCGGAGGTTGAAGAACGGCGTGACCACCCGCTCGGCAGTCAGCTCGTTGAGCTGCAGCACGTCGGTGACGGCGAACTTCGACGCCTGATCGATGACGAACAGGATCGCGGCGGTGACGAGGCCCGCGACGGGGGGGTTACGCATGGCCGGCCGCGCCTTCGCCGACCACCTGTGCGCATCGGTCGCACAGCATACCGTCCGCCTGCACCTCGGGCAGATGCCGCCAGCAGCGTCCGCATTTCAGGTAATCGGTGCGGGCGACCACCACATCTTCGCCCTTGCCGACGTGCGCCACGATAAACGTCTCCGCCAGAGCCTCGGCGGACAACGGCAGTTCAGGCACCGTCACGTCGGCTTCCAGGCTCGATCGCACCGTCTTCTCGCGGCGCAACGGCTCGATCGCTTCGGTCACCGTGGCACGCAGCCTGCGTACGTCCGCCCAATCGGTGCCGAGCGGCTCGTCGCCGGGCAGTGCGGGGAGTTCGGGCCATTCCAGGAAATGCACCGATCCGTCCTCGCTCGGGAAGCGTGCCTGCCAGACCTCTTCGGCAGTGAAGCACAGGATCGGCGCCGCGTACCGCACCAGGGCATGGAACAGCGTGTCGAGCACCGTCCGGTACGCGCGCCGCTTCGGATCGGCCGCCGCGTCGCAGTAAAGCGAATCCTTCCGGATATCGAAGAAGAACGCCGACAGGTCTTCATTGGCGAAATCGGTCAGGCGGCGCAGGTAGCGGTTGAGCTCATAGCCATCCGCCGCCTCGCGCAGGTCCATATCGAGCTGGCCGAGCAGCGTCAGCACGTAGCGTTCCAGTTCGGGCATCGCCTCCACCTCGACCCGCTCGCTCTCGTCGAAGCCGTCGAGCGCGCCAAGCAGGTAGCGGAAGGTGTTGCGCAGCTTGCGATAGCCGTCGCTGGCGGTGCCAAGCACTTCCTTGCCGATCCGCACGTCGTCGAAATAGTCCGTCGATGCCACCCACATGCGCAGGATGTCGGCACCGCTCTCGCCGATCACCTTCAGCGGATCGACGACATTGCCGAGGCTCTTGGACATCTTGCGCCCCTGCCCGTCGAGCGCAAAACCATGGGTCAGCACTGCATCATACGGCGCGCGCCCACGCGTGCCGCAGCTTTCGAGCAACGACGATTGGAACCAGCCGCGATGCTGGTCGCTGCCCTCCAGGTACAGGTTGGCGCGGACGTCTGCGCCATAGCGTGCTTCGACGGTGAAGACGTGCGTCGAGCCGCTGTCGAACCAGACATCGAGGATGTCGTTCTGCGGCTCATAATCCGCGAGGGCATGGTCGGAACCGAGCAGCGCCTGATGATCCGCGGTGAACCACGCATCCGCACCACCGTCGCGGAAGGCGGCGATGATGCGCGCGTTGACCGCGGGGTCGTTCAGATACTCGCCGCTCACGCGGTCGACATAGAGCGCGATCGGCACGCCCCAGGCACGCTGCCGGCTGATGACCCAGTCGGGCCGCCCCTCGACCATCGATCGGATGCGGTTGCGGCTGCGCTCGGGCACCCAGCGGGTGTGCTCGATCGCGTCGAGCGCCGTCTCGCGCAGGGTTGCGCCATTGCTCGCAGCGCCTTCGCCGCCGTTCAGGATCGGACGATCCATCGGGATGAACCATTGCGGCGTCGCGCGGAAGATCACCTTCGCCTTCGACCGCCACGAATGGGGGTAGCTGTGGGCGAAATCGTCGGTCGCCGACAGCAAGGCGCCCGCGGCGCGCAGGTCGGTGCAGATCGGGCCGTCGGCACTCACGAACTTCTTGTTGATGACGCTGCCCTGCCCGCCAAGCCAGCCCCAGTCGCTGCGATACATGCCGGCGCCGTCGACGGCGAACACCGGATCGATGCCGTGCGCCTTGCACAGCAGGAAATCGTCCTCGCCATGGTCCGGCGCCATATGGACGAGGCCCGTACCCGCATCGCGCGTCACGAACTCGCCCGGCAGGAACGGGCGCGGCCGCGCGAAGAATCCGCCGAGCGCATGCATCGGATGGTGCGCGGTGGCGCCTTCCAGCGCGGCCCCCTTCACCAACGCCACGAATTCTTCCATTTTGATGCCGGTGCGCTTGCTGAACGCACCCATCAGATTCTCTTCGACGAGATAGCGTTTTCCGCCGCAGCCGAAGAGCACGTAATCGAGCGTAGGATTGAACGCGAGCGCCTGGTTGACCGGAATCGTCCAGGGCGTGGTCGTCCAGATCACCGCGATTGCGCCCACCAGGATCTCCGCTTCGGGTGCGGTGGCGATCTCGAACCCGACGTCGATCTGGGTCGAGACGATGTCTTCATATTCGACCTCCGCCTCGGCCAGCGCGGTCTTCTCGACGGGCGACCACATCACCGGCTTGGCGCCGCGATACAGCTGGCCGGACTCGGCGAACTTGAGAAGCTCGCCGACGATCGTCGCCTCTGCGTCGTAGTTCATCGTCAGATAGGGGTCGGCCCAGTCGCCCATGACGCCCAGCCGCTGGAACTGGTCGCGCTGCACGCCTACCCAGCGGTCGGCATAGGCGCGGCATTCGGCGCGAAACTGCGCGACCGGCACCTCGTCCTTGTTCTGCTTCTTGGCGCGATACGCTTCCTCGACCTTCCACTCGATCGGCAGGCCGTGACAATCCCAGCCGGGGACGTATGGCGCATCCTTGCCCATCAGCGACTGGCTGCGAACGATGATGTCCTTCAGCACCTTGTTCATCGCATGGCCCATGTGGATGTCGCCATTGGCGTAGGGTGGGCCATCGTGCAGGACGAACCGCTCGCGTCCGGCGCGCTGCTCGCGCAACCGATCATAGACGCCGATCTTCGCCCAGCGCTCCAGGATCGCCGGCTCCTTGGCGGCGAGGCCCGCCTTCATCGGAAAATCGGTCTTCGGCAGGAAGACGGTGTCGCGCCAGTCCTTGGGAGCGTTGGCGGCGGTATCGGGGGCGTCGGTCATAGGTGGTGCGGCATTAGCGCGGGTTGACCGCCACGTCATGCGTAGATTGTCGGCCTCACGCCCGACCGATCAGGCGGGTCGCCGCATCCGGCGGACCGCCCCGATCGCACCGCTCCACAGCAACGTCTCCAGCCCGGCATAGCCCAGGCCCAGGTGTGGCGGCCGGGCTGCCAGGATGTCACGCAAGCCGACCTGACCCGATCGCAGGCCGGCACGACCGATCCGCGCCCAGCGCCGCGCCGTCTCCCAGCGGATCAGCTTGCGTCCCTCCGCATCGGGCCGGACGTGCTCCAGAAACGCCGCCTGCAATGTCGCGATGCCGTTGCCGAGGCGTATCAGCGTCAGACGGTCGGGTACCGGCTCGCCCCCCATATTGTGCCGCACCAGCAACGGCGCGATCGCAGCCGCCTCCGCCTCGCCGAGCACCGCGGCATGCGCTTCCGCCAGCACCCGCGTCGCGCTGGCCTGCATGGTCGCGATAAAGCGCTTCGACACGCCGCCAGCGTGCTGACGATACAGCAACAGCGGTTCGTCCAGTCGTGCAAGTCTGCCAAGCCGGGCGATGCGGTGGTAGAGGTCGAAATCCTCCGCATAGATCAGCTCGGGCCGGCTGAACGGATCCAGCGAGCGCGCAGCGTCGGTACGCATCATCACCGTCGACCAGACGATCGGATTCTCGATCCAGGTCAACCATGCGATCAAGTCCGGGGTGGTGAGCGGCGCATATTGCATCGACGACACCCGTCCGTCGCGCAATTGCCGGGCCTGCGATCCGACCAGCACGACATCGCGATGCCCCTCCAGATAGGCGACCTGCCGCGCCAGTCGATCGGGCAGGCACAGGTCGTCCTGATCCAGGCCAGCGACGTAGCGCCCGCGCACCGCGGCGATCCCCGCATTGCGTGCGAGCACCGGGCCGCCGTTCTCGGCCCGCTCGATCAGGCGAACGCGCGGATCGGGCCAGGCGCGGACGAGCGCGCGCGTATCGTCCGTCGAACCATCGTCGATCACGATGGCCTCCCACTCCCGCAACGTCTGCCGCCCGAGCGACTCCAGCGTTTCGCCGATGAAGGCGACGCCATTGTAGCTGGGAACGACGACGGAGACGACGGGATCGGTCACGCCGCCGCCCGGACGTCCGCCGGCATCGCATCGGGCTGTCCGAGCCCTAGCAACTGGTCGACGATCATCTGGCCGACGTCGTTCTGCCACAGCCACAGCCCGTTGGCCTGTCCGCGAAAGCTCGCCTCGCCGCCCATCCGTCCCCACGGCACGAATCCCGCGGACAGGCCGATGCCATATGCGCCCGGTACCGGCCGGTCGGCGGCATCGAGGATGCGGCAATGCCGGTCCACCATCGGCCGTCCTTCGTGATGCGCCAGCGCCAGCGGCGCGCCGTCGACATCGAACAACGGCATCGCCCGCGGTCGATAGCCGAGCGCGCCCACCACCAGATCGGCGCCGGCGACGATGCGCCTCGCCGCCGCATCGCCGTCGCCGGCGATCCGGTGCAACGCCACGCGTGGATCGGGCGTCCGGCCGCCGAGCGACAGCATCCGCACCACCAGTTCGCGCGATTCCAGCCGCAACCCGGCGAGGCGCAACACGAAGCCGCTGACAGGACAAATGTCGTTCTCGTCGAAATCGTGGAAGCCGTCGGCATGCGCCGCCGCGATCGTCGGGTAGAAGGGCTTCAGCGGCTGTCGATGCAGGATGGTCACCGCCCCCGCACCGAACGCGAAGCCGGGCTGGCTCTTCAGCAGCAGCACCGCCGCCGCGATCGCGCTGGTCGACGCCCCGATGATGGCAACCCTGGGCGATGCGTGGCCGTGCAGCCGTTCGCGCACCTGCTCGACACCGCCCAGCCGCAGCAAGGCGTCGGACCGCATCAGCCGCTTGCCGGCCAGCGTGCCCAGCGGAACCCCCGCCACCCGCTTCGCCGCGACCTGTTCGTCGGTCTGGTAGCCGCCGGTGGCAACCACCACGTTGCGCGACACCAACGTCCGCGTCGCGCCGGCAGCATCCCTCACCGTCGTCATCCAGCCGCCGTCGGCCGTGCGGCGGGCGCCGATCGCGTCATGCCCGGTCAGCACCTCGCCGCCATGCGCCGCCACGATGTCCGCCAGCCGGTCCGCCGTCACCGACAGCAGCGGCGCCGTGTCGGTCAGCGGCGCTCCCAGTTCGGCGACGTAGCGCTGCATCAATTGCCCGGCCGGGTGATGCTCCAGCGCCGCCAGCTCGGGATGCGGATTGTTCCTAACCGCCGACAGGAACGTCTCCGCCGTGGTATCCGACCGGATGGCATAATGACCAAGCTCGCCAGCGCCCATCCGCGGCCGCCGTTCGACGATCGCAAGGCCGGCTTCGACCAGAGGAACCAGCTTGTTCTGCTTACTGGCCGAGGTCAGCATCGCGGTACCGGCGGGTCCGCCGCCGATCACCACCGTCCCCATCATCTCGCGCGTCGCGATCATCCTCGCCGCTCCTACCCGCAGCATGGCGCTGTCCGCCACCCGTTCGATCGCCCGCACCAGCCGCTCCGCGATGACCGGCACATCGGCCGGCGTCATCGCATCGGTGATGGGCAGGCTCAACATCCGTGCGCCGATCGCGTCGGCGACCGGTGTCGGTTCCACCTCGGCGATGGCCTGGAACAGCGGCTGTTGGCCGATGTGCGGACTGAAATACTGCCCGACGCCCACGCCGTCTTCGGTCAGCGCTGCCGCGATCGCCGCCCGATGCGGTGCCAGTCCCTCGGGCAGCAACACCGGCATGAACTGCGTCGCCTGCCGCCGTCCGTGCCGCCGCTGCACCGCAAAGGCGGGCAGTGCGTCGCGATAGGCCGCGTCGATCGCCGCGCGATGATCGCAGACCGCATCGATGTCGGCGAGCTTGGCGCGGGCCATCAGCGCGATCACTTCGGGCAGCTTGGCGTTGATGCCGGGCAGCGTCGCGCTGCGCCCCGCTTCGAACCCGAAGTTGATCATGCTGCGCAACTGGTGGATCAATCCGTGGTCGACGCTGTGGATCAGCCCGCCTTCCGCGACCGAAAACGTCTTGGTCGCATGCATCGAATAGACGATCGCGAAGGGCGCACCGGTGCCGAACCCGCGTCCGTCGTCATCGAGCGTCCCCAGCGACGCCGCCGCATCGACGACCACGCCGACCTGATAATGCTTGGCCAACCATGCATAGCGATCGAGATCGATCGCCGTGCCGAACGTCGCATAAGGAACGATCACCCCGATGCGTCCGGCATGGCGTGCAAGCAGCGCTTCTTCCTGCCGGGGGTCGGCTGCCCAGGTCTCGGCATCGACGTCGCAGATCAGGGGGGTGAGGCCAGCCCAGATCGCGGCCTGCGCCGTCGCGGCGAAGGTCAGCGCCGGCATCAATGCCAGCGTGCCCGGCTTCGGATACAGTCCCGCCGCCTGGCGGATCGCCACCATCAGGCCCAGCGTCGCATTCGACACCGCCAGGCTGGCACCCGTGCCGCCGAACAGGCGATCGGTGATCTCGGCCTCGAACGCCTGCACCTCCGGCCCGTTGTTGCTGAACACGCCCGAAGCCTCGATCCGGTGCAGCCCCGCGGTCAAGGCGCTCAGTCGCGGAGGATTGGGCGCGATCAGCGGAAATTCCATGGGCCAAGCGTCCTGCAAGTCGATCCGCCCGCCTAACGCCGCGCCCCTAAGAACCGGTTAGCGCCGCCACGCCAGCAACATTGCGCAACACTATTGACTGCCTTCGCAACCATTGCCATGGCAACCATATGCCGTTCTACTCCGATTCGAACTTCCATCCCGACATGTCGATCGGCTATCTGATCCGCCGTTCGGAACAGCTCGGCACGGCCGCGCTCGAACCGGTTTTCGCGGCGCACGATATCAGCAAGACCCAGTGGAGCGCGCTCGTCGCCCTGCATTTCGACCGCGCGTCGACCTGTGCGGAGATTGCGCGCGACCTTGGCCATGACAAGGGCGCGACGACGCGGCTGGTCGACACGCTGGAGGAACGTGGCTGGGTGACGCGCGCGCGCGGACGGCGACCGCCGGTTGGTTCGTGTCACCCTGACGTCATCGGGCGGCGCCATTGCCATCAAGGTCCGCGACGCCGTCATCGACGTATGGAACGACTGGCTGGACGGGTGGAACGCACAAGACGTCAACGACCTGATCCGCCTCCTCGGCCAACTTCGCGACACCATGCAACAGACCTTCGACGAAAGCGCCCCCGCGTGACCCTCGCCAAACCCCTTCTGCTGGTCCCGCTGCTTGCGTCGACCATCCTCGCCGCCTGTTCCGTCCCGCACGATCCCCCTGCGGTCACCGCGATTCCGCCCGCGACGCTCGGCCTGACCGGCCCCGCCGCGCCGGCCATCGCCGACACCTGGTGGACCGGGTTCGGCGATCCACAGCTGGACCGGCTGGTCGCCGATTCCACGGCCGGCAATCCCACGCTCGACGCGGCACTCGCCCGCGTGGCGCAGGCGCAGGCGGTGCTGTCCAGTCGCCGCGCCGACGACGGGCCCGACGTGACCATCGACGGATCGGCGCAGGTCGCCCGCCTGTCCGGCCGCTACACCATCCCGCCGCCTTATGCCGGCACCGTCCGCTTCGTCGGCCAGGCGCAGGCGAACCTCAACTGGAACCTCGACCTGTTCGGTCGGCAAAAGGCCGCGATCGAGGGGGCACGCGCCTCGACCAGGGCCGCGGCGCTCGACCTCGCTGCCGCCCGCCTCGCCATCGCCGGCTCGGTGGTGCAGACCTATATCGATCTCGCCCGCGCCGAGGCGGAAGCGACGATCGCCCGCCGAACCATCGCCACGCGCGAGGATTCGCTGCGACTGGTGAACATCCGCATCCGCAACCGCCTGGCCAGCAATCTGCAGGCCGTGGCGGCGCAGACCTTGCTGTCGCAGGCGCGCACGGCGTTGGTCCGGGCGGACGGCAGCCGCGCACTCGCCACCAATGCCCTCGCCGCGCTGGCGGGTCGTGGACCGGATTATGCGGCGGCGATCCGCCCGGCGACGCTGGCGTTCGATGCCGCCCTGCCGGTGCCGGCGCAGGTGCCCGCCGACCTGCTCGCCCGCCGTCCGGACATCGCCGCCGGCCTCGCCCGCATCGATGCCGCCGCGGCCGGGCGTCAGGTGGCAAGGCGCGCTTTCTATCCCAACGTCAATCTCGCCGCCCTCGCGGGCTTTCAGGCCGTCGGCCTCGGCAACCTCCTCAGCCTCGATGCCGGCACGGTCGGTGCCGGCCCGGCGATCCACCTGCCGCTGTTCGACAACGGCCGGCTCAAGGCGGACCTTGCCGGCGCCACGGCCGCGCTCGACCTCGCTACCGCGGATTACAACGGGCGCGTCGTCGGCGCGATACGCGAAGCGGCGGATGCGATCGCGCTGGTCGGCAACCTTGCCCAGCAACGTGCACGCACCGCAGAGGTCGTGCGCGGCTTCGGCGAAACCAACCGCCTCAACGCGATCCGCGTCTCGAGCGGCCTCGATAGCAAGCTCGATCTCGTCGACAACGACGTCCGGCTACTCGACGCCGAACTCACCCAGGCCAATCTCGCTGCCGAAGCGGCCCGCCAGCGCGTCGCGCTGGTGCTGGCGCTCGGCGGCGGCTTCATTCCGCAGGAACCCCGCCGATGACCGATACGCATCCTTCCGCGTCGCCCGACCAGCCCAGGGATGACGCTGACTCCCAATCCCAGCCCCAGCCCCAGCCCCAGCCTGCCCGCGAGGGCGGCAAACCGCGCACCCGCCGCCGCGCGTTTCTGATCCTGGGCGTCGTCATCGCCATCGCGGCGATCGTCTGGGCGGTATTCCACTTCCTGCTGGCCAAGCCGGAACAGGAAACCGACGATGCCTATGTCGCCGGCGACGTCGTCGCGATCACCGCGCGCGATCCGGGTCAGATCACCGCCATCCATGCCGACAATACCCAGACGGTGAAGGCCGGCGCGCCGCTGCTCGACCTCGATCCGGCGACCGCCGACGTCGCGCTCGCGTCGGCGGAAGCGGAACTCGCCCGCGCCGTCCGCGCCACCCGCGCCGACATCAGCAAGGTGTCGGAAAGCGGCGCTGCCGTCGTCCAGGCGCGCGCGCAGCTCTCCGCCGCCATGGCCGACTATGCCCGTCGTCAGGGCGCTGCGGCACAAGGCGCGATCTCCGGCGAGGAACTCGCGCATGCCGCCGACGCGGTGAAGGTCGCGCGCGCCAACCTGAACCTCGCGACCAGCCAGCAGGCCCAGTCGCGCTCGGCGGTGCAGGGAACCGACACCAGCACCAATCCCGCCGTGCTGGCCGCCGCCGCCGCCTATCGCCGCGCGGCGATCACCCGCAGTCATATGCACATCGTCGCACCGATCGACGGCGTCGTCGCGCAGCGCACGGTACAGATCGGCCAGCAGGTCGCACCCGGCACCCCGCTTATGGCCGTCGTGCCGCTCGACAAGGTGTGGGTCGATGCGAACTTCCGCGAAACGCAGCTCAAGGACCTGCGCATCGGTCAGCCGGCGACGATCACCGCCGACATGTACGGCGGCGACCTGGTGTTCCACGGTCGCGTCATCGGCGTCGGTGCCGGCTCGGGCAACGCCTTCGCCCTGCTGCCGCCGCAGAACGCCAGCGGCAACTGGATCAAGATCGTTCAGCGCGTGCCGGTGCGGATCGCCCTCGACCCGCGCGAATTGAACCGCAATCCGCTGCGCGTCGGCCTGTCGGTCAATGCCACCGTCGATACCGCGGATCTCAACGGCACGCGCCTCGGTCGCGCGGCATCGCAGGCCTATGGCCGCAAGCCCACCGACGGCAGCGACCCCGCGGTCGAAGCCCGCATCCGCCAGATCATCGCCGCCAACCGCTGATGACGTCGCGCTTGTCCTCACCCTCCACCACCTGTGGCGCCTCTTCCGCACCCGTCCGGGACGGGAAGGCACTCCGCACGGCGCCGCCATGTGTTCGGGGTGAGGACGATGCGACAAACGAGGGTCGTTGCTGATGCCCGCCCAACCCGCCCCCCTTACCGGCGGCCGCCTCGCGCTGATCGCCCTCGCGCTGGCGCTCGGCACGTTCATGATGGTGCTGGACACCACGATCGCCAACGTGTCGCTGACGACGATCGCCGGCAATCTCGGCGTGTCGAGCGACAATTCGACGTGGATCATCACCGCCTTCGCGGTGGCGAACGGCGTCGCGGTGCCGCTGACCGGCTGGCTGATGGGCCGGTTCGGCGTGGTGCGCACCTTTTGCACCGCCGTGGCGCTGTTCACGCTCTCCTCGTTCCTGTGCGGCATCGCGTGGAGCCTGCAATCGCTGATCGTCTTCCGCATCATCCAGGGTGCCGTCTCCGGCCCGATGATGCCGGGCAGCCAGGCGTTGCTGATCTCCGTCTTTCCCTCTGACAAACGCAGCACCGCATTGGGCGTCTGGTCGATCACCACGCTGGTCGGCCCGGTGATGGGCCCCATCCTCGGCGGCTACATCAGCGACAATTACCATTGGAGCTGGATCTTCCTCATCAACGTCCCCTTCGGCATCTTCGTCACATTGGTCTGCTGGCGGGGGCTGAAGACGCGTGAGACGCCGACGCGCAAGCTGCCGATCGACACCGTCGGGCTGGGGCTGCTCGTGGTGTGGGTCGGCGCGCTCCAGATCATGCTGGACCTCGGCAAGAACGCCGACTGGTTTCAGGACACGGCGATCTGCGTGCTGGCGGCGGTCGCCGCGATCGGCTTCATCGCCTGGGTGATCTGGGAACTGACCGATGCCAATCCCGCGGTCGATCTGACCCTGTTCAAAAGCCGCAATTTCGCGATCGGCAACATCGCCTTCTGCCTGGGCTACGCCGTGTTCTTCGCCAACATCCTGATCCTGCCGCTCTGGCTCCAGACCCAGCTCGGCTATACCGCGACCTGGGCAGGCATCATCGCCGCGCCCAGCGGCATGGTCGCGGTGGTGCTGTCGCCATTCGCCGCGCGCATGTCGGGAAAGATCGACGCGCGCATCCTCGCCACGATCGCCTTCGCCGCCTTCGCGCTCTCCTATTACATGCGCTCGGGCTACACGACCTCGGCCAGTTCGTGGGATTTCATGCTGCCGCTGCTGGTACAGGGCGTCGCGATGAGCGTCTTCTTCTTGTCGATGCTCACTATCTCGCTCGACGGCATTCCGCCCGAACGGCTGCCGTCCGCCACCGGCATCTCCAACTTCGCGCGCATCGTCGCCGGGTCTTTCGCGGCCTCGATCATCACCACCGCCTGGGACCGGCGCGAGGCACTGCACCAGAGCCGGCTGGCCGAAGCGGTGGGCCAGGGCATGCCGTTTCAGATGGCTACGGAAACGCTGCAACGCATGGGTGCGACTTCGACGCAGGCGGCCGGGGCGATCACCCGCCAGATGGTCGGCCAGGCCTATCTGCTCGCGTCGACCGACCTGTTCCGCGTCTCCGCGTGGCTGTGCGTCGCGCTGATCGCCATCACCTGGTTCACCCGCCGGCCCAAGGGCGGTCACGGACCGGTCGCCGCGGACTGATCCGGCGGGAGCCTCATTTTTTCACCAGAGTCGGGCCAGCCCATCACGCGTGATGGGCGTCGGTTGACCCATGCGGCGTCCTTGCCTACCTCTTGGCGACATGACCGCTCCCACCATCCTCCTGGTAGAGGACGATCCCGCTCTTCGCACCCTGACCACCCGCGCGTTGCAGGAGAACGGCTACCTCGTCCGCCCCGCCTCCGCCGCGCCCGAAATGTGGCTGGCGCTGGAGGCAGGCCCCGTCGACCTCATCCTGCTCGACATCATGCTGCCCGGTACCAGCGGCATCGATCTCTGCCGCACCCTGCGCCAGAAGAGCGAGGTTCCGATCATCTTCATCAGCGCAAAGGGCAGCGAAACCGACCGTGTCGTCGGACTCGAACTCGGCGCCGACGATTACATCGCCAAACCCTTCGGCACCCGCGAACTGATCGCCCGTATCCGTGCCGTCCTGCGCCGCGGCTCGCTGGAGCGCAGCCCCGGCGAGCGCGAGGAAGGGGTGCTGACGTTCGACGGCTGGCAGGTGACCTTGCCGCGCCGCGAACTGACCTCGCCAACCGGCGCCGTCGTCGACCTGACCGGTGCGGAGTTCGACCTGCTCGTCAGCCTCGCCGAACACGCCGGCCGCGTCATCGCGCGCGAACGGCTGATCGAACTGTCCCGCACCCGGCTGGGCGATAGTTCGGACCGGAGCATCGACGTGCTCATCAGCCGACTGCGCCGCAAATTGTCGAGCGCCGGCAAGGATGCGCCGATCATCACCGTCCGCGGCGTCGGCTACATGCTCAACACCGAGGTGTCGCGCCGTTGAGGCGACGCGTTGTCACTGGGGATCGCGGCAGCGCGGCGATCGGTATCCGGTCGGCGTGAAGCAGCTGCTGCGCCCCTCGATCGGCATCATCGGCCAGATCGTCGCCATCCTGTTGCTGACCATGGTCATCGAATTCGGCGTCAGCACGCTCCTCTACGAACGCGCCAGCCAGTTCGCCGTCCGCGACGATGAGGCGCGGCGACTGGCCGAACACCTCGTCATCGCCCGCCGGCTGATCGCGGAACAACCGGTGTCGCGCCGCGACGATATGGCGGAGGACCTCACCACCGAACGCTACGCGCTGCACTGGCAGCAGGACCTGCCGGCCCCGCCGCCGATCGCGCCTGCGCTGGATGGCATGCGGCACCAGGTCGTCGAGTGGGAACCGTCGCTCGCCACCACCGACCTGCGGCTGAAGCTCACCAGTCCGGGGCGCAGTTCCGTCGTCACCGGCGGGCTGCAACTGCCCGATGGCAGCTGGCTGTACTTCCGCACGCTCGAACCGCTGCACAACCTCAATCTCGCCGCCGAGCGCATCCTGCTGGCGTTGATCCCGGCGCTGGGACTGATGATCCTGGGTGGATTGCTGATCCGGCGCGCGCTGCGCCCGATGCGCCAGCTCGCCGCCGCCGCGGACAGTTTCGGCGATACCGAGCACGATCCGATTTCCGAAGCCGGCCCGCGCGAGGTGCGCCATGTCGTCGTCGCGTTCAACCGCATGGCGGCACGCATCCAGCGGCTGATCGCCGACCGGACGCAGGCGCTTGCCGCCGTCGGCCACGACCTGCGCACGCCACTGGCGCGCCTGCGCCTGCGCGCCGATGGCGTCGACGACGCCGCCACCCGCACCGCGATCCAGCGCGATATCGGCGAGATGGAAGCGATGGTCACCTCGCTGCTCGCCTTCCTCGGCGGCGACAGCGATCCCGAGACGCCGGTGCTGACCGACATCGCCGTATTGTGCGCGACATTGATCGACGACGTCGAGGATCGCGACCTGCCCGGCACCTATCACGGCCCTGCCCATTGCGAGGTGACCGTCCGTCCGGTGGCGCTGAAACGGGCGCTCGCCAACCTGGTCGAGAATGCGCTGCATTACGCCGGCAACGTCGCGATCCGGCTGGACAGCACCGGCAACGGCGTGACGCTGCATGTCGAGGATGATGGCGCCGGCATTCCGGAGGACCAGCTGCGCCGCGTCCTCGAACCGTTCGTCCGCCTCGACACGGCGCGCCCGCGCGACACGATCGGGTTCGGCCTGGGCCTGCCGATCGTGGCCCGCATCGTCGAGACGGAGGGCGGCACGCTCACGCTCGCCAACCGGCCCCAGGGCGGGCTGCGCGCCACCATCGGCCTGCCGCTCTGATCGCTGTCGCGAGCAACAAATTAAAACGGTTCCGCGGCCGGACAGCAAAATCGCTCCTGTAGATACCGTGCCTGATGCGACCCCTGTCGCACGATGGAGTATCGCACCGTGAACGAGTTGCTCGGACGCGTCGTCAGTTTCGGCAAGACCGTCTACACCGGCCAGCAGGAACTCTATTCGACACTCGCCAAGGGCCAGAGCCCCAAGGCGCTGATGATCTCCTGCGCCGATTCCCGCATCGTGCCGGAACAGATCATGCAGGCGCAGCCCGGCGACCTGTTCGTCTGTCGCAACGCCGGCAACATCGTACCGCCTTACGCGCTGCAGACCGGCGGCGTGTCCGCGACGGTGGAATATGCCGTCGCGGTACTCGGCGTGCAGGACATCATCGTCTGCGGTCACTCCGACTGCGGCGCGATGAAGGGACTGGCCGGCGATCCCGCTGCGCTGGCATCGGTGCCGACCGTGGCCAACTGGCTGAAGCATGGCGCCGCCGCGCGGCAGATCGTCGACCAGACGTATCCCGAATTGACCGAGCCCGAGCGGATCCGTGCGCTCAGCCTCGAGAATGTCGTCGCCCAACTCGCCCACCTGCGCACGCATCCGTCGGTCGCGGCCGGGATCGCGCAGGGCAAGATTTCGCTGCATGGCTGGTTCGTCGACATCCACGATGGCTCCGTCCTGGCGCTCGATGGCATGACCGGGCGGTTCCGGCCGCTCAACGAGGGTGACGAATTTCCGGTCGCGCTGCCCGCCGGTCCGCGTCAGGCGTCCGATGTCGCATTCGCCATGGCGGCCGAGTGATGGCCATGCCGGGCGCCTTCAAATTGCCGTCGATGCCGGTCGTCACCCGCGATCTCACCGCGTCGATCGTCGTCTTCCTCGTCGCCATGCCGCTCTGCATGGGCATCGCTGTGGCCTCCGGCGTCCCCCCGGAAAAGGGCCTGATCACCGGCATCATCGGCGGTATCGTCGTTGGCATGCTCGCCGGGTCGCCGCTGCAGGTCAGTGGGCCCGCCGCCGGGCTGGCGGTCGTCGTGTTCGAACTCGTCCGCGATCAGGGCCTGTCCGCGCTCGGCCCGATCCTCATCCTCGCCGGCCTGATCCAGGTCGTCGCCGGCATCGCCCGCCTCGGCGGCTGGTTCCGCGCGATCAGTCCCGCGGTCGTGCATGGCATGCTCGCGGGCATCGGCGTGCTGATCGTCGTCGGCCAGTTCCATGTCCTGTTCGACGCCAAGCCACTGCCCAGCGGTCTCCAGAACCTGGCCGCCGCCCCCGGCCGCCTGCTCGGCCTTTCGGTCGACACGATCGCCGCGGCCGAGCTCGCCTTTGCCATCGGCATGCTGACCATCATCGCGATGCTCGGCTGGGAAAAGCTGCGTCCCGCCTCGATGAAGCTGGTTCCCGGCGCGCTCGTCGGCGTGCTCGCCGGCACCTTCGCCGCTTTGGCGTTCGGTCTCGACGTCGCCCGCGTCAACGTGCCGCAGTCGATCGCCTCCGCGGTCACGCTGCCCGGTACCGAGGTCTTCGCCAAGTGGATGGACCCGGCGATCATCACCGCCGCGCTCGCCATCGCCTTTATCGCCAGCGCCGAAACCCTGCTGTCCGCAGCGGCGGTGGATCGCATGCACGATGGCGTCCGTACCGACTACAACAAGGAATTGCGCGCGCAGGGCGTCGGCAACCTGCTGTGCGGCCTGGCCGGCGCGCTGCCGATGACCGGCGTCATCGTCCGCTCGTCCGCCAACGTTCAGGCCGGTGCGACCACGCGGATGTCGACGATATTCCATGGCATATGGATCCTCGGCTTCGTCGCGCTGCTCCCCTGGCTGTTGCGCGAAATCCCGATGGCGGCACTCGGTGCGATCCTGGTCGTAACCGGCTGGCGTCTCGTGAGCCTCAGCCATGCCCGCCACCTGCTGTCGCATTACGGCCCGCTGCCCGCCCTCATCTGGCTGGCGACCCTGGTCACCGTCGTCGCCGCTGATTTGTTGACCGGCGTGCTGGTCGGCATCGGCCTGTCGATGCTCGAACTGGTCCCGCACCTGCGCCGTCTCGGCCTCAACGTGTCCGAGGGGCAATTCGCCGGCGCGCATGCGATCAACCTGTCGGGTTCGGCGACCTTCGTCTCCCTGCCCAAGCTGTCGGACACGCTGGAACGGGCACCCGCCGGACAGGCCGTGCGTCTGGACGTCACCGACCTGTCGACGGTTGACCATACGTGCGCCGAACTCATCAAGGACTGGTTCCAGCGCCGCCGCGCCGCCGGCGATGCGGTGGAATTGTTCGGGGCGCGTGGCAAGACTGCCGCACTCGCCCATTGATCCTCGCCCAGCAATGTTTCGTTACATAAAAGCGACTTTTTGGCCATAATGCTGCGATAGCGAATAGGCGTTCGGGATTGATCGGTGCCCCTCCAACCGGAGCGAGCGCGCCGGCGGCCCGGACGCAGGAGGGACCCTCCAACCGTTTGAAAGGGGTCCCATGAAGTATCTCAGCCTGGCCGCGGCATCGCTCGCAGCCCTCGTAGCCGTTCCGGCCGCCGCGCAGGAAACGGCACCGCCGAAGGCGGTCACCGTCACCGGCAGCGTCGGTATCGTTTCCGACTATCGCTTTCGCGGCGTATCGCAGAGCGACAGGCAACTTGCCGTGCAGGGCGGCCTTACCATCGCGCACGAAAGCGGCCTCTATATCGGCACCTGGGGTTCGAACCTCGCCGGCTGGGGAACGTTCGGCGGCGCCAATATGGAGCTCGACCTTATCGCGGGCTACAAGCTTCCGGTCGGCGGCGGCACGCTCGATATCGGCGCGACCTGGTACATGTATCCGGGCGGCTTCGACAACACCGACTTCATCGAACCCTATGCCAAGCTGTCCGGCACGCTCGGCCCGGTCGGCCTGACCGCAGGCGTCGCCTACGCGCCCAAGCAGGAAGCGCTCGGCGCATGGTACGCCAACGGCACCGCCGCGGCGAACGGCGTCTACACCAACCCCGGCGACAAGAACGACAATCTCTACGTCTGGGGCGACATCAGCAGCGCGGTGCCGAACACCGGCCTGACGCTGAAGGCACACCTCGGCTATTCGAAGGGTAATGACGGACTCGGCCCGTTCGCGACCAGCGTCGCGCCGACCGGCGAATATGCCGACTGGCTGCTCGGCGCCGACTATGCGATCGCCGGCACGCCGCTGACCGTCGGTGTCGCCTATACCGACACCGACATCAGCAAGCGTGAATCGGCCTATCTCCAGCCAAGCTTCAGCAAGGGGCAGGACGGCACCGGCACGATTGCCGGCGCGACCGTCCTCGCCAGCCTGACCGCGGCCTTTTGATGGTCGCGGCTCCCCGCTCAGGGCGGGGATGAACCGCTGACGATGGCGACGGGGGCAGGACCTGTGCCTGCCTCCCGCCCGTCCAACGGAACCACCGCCCGCCGCCAGCGCTAACGTCCCCATGCACGATGCGCTGATCTTCACCCCCGACAATGTCGACCTGACCCGCTCGCCGCTCCGTCGCGGGATCGCGGAGCCGACCTTCGTGCTCGGCGCATTCAATCCCGGCTTCACCCGCCTGCCCAGTGGCAATTTGCTGCTGATGGTCCGCATCGCAGAGGCCTTGTCCGAACCCGTCCATGGCGATCACGTCCATGCGATCCGCTGGACCCCTGCCGGCTACGTGCTCGACGCATGGCCCCTTGCGCAGGTCGACATGACAGACCCGCGCCAGTTCGAGCTGAAGGGCAGCCGCCATCGCATCCTCGCGCTCACCTCGCTGTCATGGCTGCTGCCCGTCGAGCTCGATCCCGCCGGCGAGACGATCGTCGCGGTCCATTACGACGCCGCGATCGAGCCCGTCGCCGGCTATCAATGCTATGGCGTCGAGGATGCGCGCATCACCCGGATCGGCGACATCTGGTACATGACCACCTGCTCGGTCGGCGCCGAACGCCATTGCACCACGCTGCACACCTCGCACGATGGCCTGCACTACCGACTGGAAGGGATCGTCCTCGACCATCAAAACAAGGACATGATCCTGTTCGAAGGGCTGGTGGACGGCAAGTTCATGGCGCTGACCCGCCCGCTGGGTGAAGTCTATTTCGCCTATCCGCCCGACAGCCCCTATGTCGGTGGCCCGTCGATCAATTTCGCGCAAAGTCCCGATGCGCTCCACTGGAAACCGCTCGACGCGCCGGGCCTTCGCGCGCGCAAGGCGTCCAGCTCGGCGATGAAGATCGGCGGCGGCACACAGCCGATCCTGACAAGCGAAGGCTGGCTGATGATCTACCACGGGGTCGAGGCGCGTGAGAGCGTCGGCATCTACCGAAGCTTCTGGGCATTGCTCGATCGCGACGATCCCGCGCATATCCTGCGGGTCGAGGATGACGTACCGCTGCTACAGGCGAACCCCGCGCTCACCACGCCGATCGCGCACCAGATGTATCTGCCCACCCCCGTCGTGTTCTCCACGGGCCTCGTCGATACCGGTGACGACTATCTGGTCGCCAGCGGAGAAGCCGACCTCGCCTGCCGCATGACCCGCCTGCCGAAAGCGCTGTTCGCATGACGCAATGGTGGAAATCGGGCACGATCTATCAGGTCTATCCGCGCTCGTTCCAGGACAGCGACGGCGACGGCATCGGCGACCTCAAGGGGATCGAGGCGCGGCTCGACCATCTCGTCGCGCTCGGCATGGACGCCCTGTGGATCTCCCCGATCTTCCCTTCGCCGATGCGCGACTTCGGCTACGACGTCGCCGATTATTGCGGTATTGACCCGCGCTTCGGCACCCTTGCCGATTTCGACAACCTGCTTGCCGCCGCGCACGCCCGCGGGCTGAAACTGCTGCTCGATTTCGTCCCCAATCACAGCTCGACCGACCATCCATGGTTCCGCGAAAGCGCCTCGTCGCGCGACAATCCGAAGCGCGACTGGTACATCTGGCGCGATCCCGCCGCCGATGGCGGCCCGCCCAACAACTGGATCAGCGACTTCGGCGGCTCCGCTTGGGAATATGACGCCCACACCGGCCAATATTACTACCACGCCTTCCTGAAGGAACAGGCAGACCTCAACTGGCGCAACCCGGATGTGCGGGCCGCGATGATGGACGTGCTGCGCTTCTGGTTCGACCGCGGCGTCGATGGCTTCCGCATCGATGTGCTGTGGCACATGGTCAAGCACGCCGACTTTCCCGACAATCCGGCCAACCCCGACTATCTGCCTACCATGGGAGAGATGCACGCCGTCCTCCAGCGCCACTCCACCGACCAGCCCGAGGTGCACGATATCGCCGCGCAGATGCGCACGATTGCCGATGGTTACGACGGCGACCGGGTGCTGATCGGTGAGATCTACCTGCCCGTCGAACGGCTGATGCGATATTACGGCCTCGCCGCGCCTGAGGTGCACCTGCCCTTCAATTTCCAGCTGATCGACGCGCCGTGGCATGCCCGCCAGCTCGCGCAGCTGATTACGGATTACGAGGCTGCCCTGCCCCCCGGCGGCTGGCCCAATTGGGTGCTCGGCAACCATGATCGTCCCCGCATCGCCAGCCGCGTCGGGGAAGCGCAGGCGCGGATCGCCGCCATGCTGCTGCTGACCCTGCGCGGCACGCCCACCATCTATTACGGCGACGAGATCGGGCTTGCCGACGTCGCCATTCCGGCCGATCGCGTGGCGGACCCGCGCGAATTGCGCGAACCCGGCCTCGGCCTCGGCCGCGATCCCGTCCGTACGCCGATGCCGTGGAACGACAGCCCGCACGCCGGCTTCTCCACGGCCGAACCCTGGCTGCCCCTCAACCCCGACTGGCCCGTTCGCAACGTCGCCGCGCAGAACGCCATGCTCGCGCTGTACCGCACGTTGCTCAACCTGCGCCGCAAGCATGCCGCGCTGGCCATCGGCGGCTTCCGGATGATCGACGCGCAGGGCGACGTCCTCGCCTACGAACGCACCCATGGCGACGAACGCATCGTCGTGGCGCTCAATCTCGGCACGACTGAGCAGCCGTTCGCCTTTCCCGTGGGGCAGGTGCTGCTGTCGACGCTGTCGCACCCGGCGCCGCCGGGCTTGCTCCGCGCGAACGAGGGTATCGTCCTGCTGGCGGACGGCTGAACGGATGTATTGGTTTGAACGGCACGATCCACCGGTCGACCTTTCATCGCGAACCGCCTAGGCCGTCCTCATGAAGATCGCGATGCTAGCCCCCATTTCCTGGCGCACCCCGCCGCGCCACTATGGCCCGTGGGAACTCGTCACCAGCCTGCTCACCGAGGCGCTGGTGAAGCGCGGTATCGACGTGACCTTGTTCGCGACGCAGGACAGCCTGACCGCCGGCACGCTCGCCGCCGTCGTCCCCGCGCCCTATTCCGAAGACCCGACTATCGACGCGAAAGTCTGGGAATTCCGTCATCTCGCGAATCTCTTCCACCGCGCGGGAGAATTCGACCTCATACACAACCAAGCCGACTTCCCCGCCCATGCTTTCGCCCACCTCGTCGATACGCCGATGGTCACCACCATCCACGGCTTCTCGTCCGATCGCATCCTGCCGATGTACCAGCCCTATCAGGACCGGGTGCACTATGTCGCGATCAGCGACGCGGATCGCTCGCCCAGCCTCCGCTATGCCGCAACCATCCACCACGGCATCGTCCTCGACGCGTTCCCCTTCGACGCGGCGGGCAACGACGACCTGCTGTTTTTTGGCCGCATGCACCCCGACAAGGGCGCCGCCGAAGCCATCGCCGTCGCCCGGGCGACCGGTCGCCGCCTCGCGATGTACGGCATCGTGCAGGATCAGGGCTATTACGAACGCAGCGTGCGGCCGCATCTCGGCGATCGCATTGTTCATCCGGGCGCGGTCGGCGGCGAAGATCGCACCCGCGCACTGGGACAGGCGGCCGCCCTGCTCCACCTCATCAGTTTCGACGAACCCTTCGGCCTGTCGGTGATCGAGGCGATGGCCTGCGGCACGCCGGTGATCGCGATCAACCGCGGCTCGATGCCCGAACTGATCGAACATGGCGTCACCGGTTTCCTGGTGAACAGCGTCGACGATGCGATCGCCGCCGTCGCCCGCCTGCCCGAGATAGACCGCGCGGCCTGCCGCGCCGCCGTCGCCGACCGCTTCAGCGTCGAGCGGATGGCGGACGATTATATCGCGCTCTACCGCCAGATCCTGGGCGCCTAGCCGGCGTCGCCGTCCCGCCGCGGCGCAGGGTGAGTGAGAGCAATACCCCCGCAACATACGCTGCTGACCGCGCACCGGTTTTGCCCTTATAGGACAGCGATGTTCGTCCGGCTGCGCCGTTTCCTGTCCGAAGAAAAATGGGACTTTCTGCCCCATGAGATCCCGGCCATCCCCGGTTCTCCGGGGGCGGTCGAGCATCGGACGCACCACCGCATCGCCTATGGCGTCATCGCGGTGCTGCTCGGCCTGACCGGCGGCTTCGGCAATGCGTTGATCTCGGCGAACACGTACACCTTACAAGGTGCACTCGGCCTCGATCCGGCGGAGATCGCATGGCTGCCCACGGTCTATGTGATGACCAACGTCAGCATCAATCTGCTGCTCATCAAGTTCCGCGCGCAATACGGCCTCCGACCGTTCGCGATGATATTCCTCAGCATCTACGCCGCGCTCACCTTCGGCCATCTGTTCGTCCGCGGCTTCGACACCGCCATCCTCGTGCGTGCCGCCAGCGGCATGGCGGGTGCCGCGGTCAGCAGCCTGTGCCTCTATTACATGATGCAGGCGCTGCCGCTGAAATGGCGGCTGAAGGCAGTGGTGGTCGGCATCGGCGTGCCCCAATGCGCGACGCCGCTCGCTCGATTGTTTTCGCCGGATCTGCTCGCCATGTCCCAATGGCGCACGCTCTACCTGTTCGAACTCGGGCTCGCCCTGCTCAGCCTCGCTGCCGTCGCCTTCCTCCGCCTGCCGCCGACGACGCGTGCCAAGGCGTTCGAACGGCTCGACTTCGTCACCTTCGTCCTGTTCGCCGGGGCGATGGCGCTGTTCGCCGCGGTGCTCGGGCTGGGGCGGATCGTCTGGTGGACCAACGCCGCCTGGATCGGCTGGGCGCTGATCGCCGCCATCCCGATGCTCGGTGCCGCGCTGTATATCGAACATCACCGCGTCAATCCGCTGCTCAACACGCGCTGGCTGGGCAGTGCCGACATCGTCCGCTTCACGATCGTCACGATCATGGCCCGCATCGTCCTGTCCGAACAGACCTACGCCGCGGTCGGGCTGCTCACTGTCCTGGGCCAGAACAACGACCAGTTGGTCTCCTTCTTCTCGATTATCTTCCTCGCCTCGGTCGCCGGGGTCGTGCTCAGCGCGGTGACGCTCGACGTCAACCGGCTGTCACACCCGATCATGCTCGCGATCGGCCTCGTCGCGATCGCCGCTTTCTTCGACAGCCACGCGACCAGCTTAACGCGCGCACCGCAGATGTACGGGACCCAGGCGCTGATCGCCTTCGCCGCCACCTACTTTCTCGGCCCTGCGCTGCTGTTCGGGATGACCCGCGCGCTGCAACAGGGATCGGGGCACATCATCAGCTTCGTCGCGCTGTTCGGCATGATCAATTCGATCGGCGGCCTCGCCGGCACGGCGCTGCTCGGCAGCTATCAGGTGATCCGCGAAAAGGCGAACAGCGCCGCGCTGGTTCAGGCCATCGACCCTACCGACCCGATCGTCGCGCAACGGTTGCAGGCCGGCGGTGCCGCCGTGTCGCGCGTGGTCGGCGATCCTGCGTTACGCAGCGCGGAGGGCGGCGCGATCCTGTCGCAGACCGCCACGCGGGAAGCGAACGTGCTCGCCTATGACGACGTCTTCCGCCTGATCGCGGTGCTGGCCGCGCTCACCTTCTGCTACCTGCTGTTCCTGATGATCCGGCGTGCGCGCCGCGAACGTCGTGCCGCCCTTGCCGGAAACACGCCATGACCGACAGTCGCAACCCCGTCGATCCCACGCCCGCCACCGAAGAAGCCCGCGCGGAGGTCCAGCCCGTCGCCGCGCCGACGGCGGTGGCCCCGCCCAGCGCGCCTGCCGGCTCGGGCTGGCGGCCGCAGCCGCCCAGCCGCACCGCGCTGATCGTCATCGTCCTGCTCGCGCTGGGCGGCGTGCTCGCGGTCCTCGCGGCGTGGCGGCTGCCGCCCTTCGCCAGCGCCAACCAGACGACCGACAACGCTTATGTCCGCGGCCGCACGACGGTGATCGCGCCGCAGGTGTCGGGATATGTCACGCAGGTCTACGTTCGCGACTTCGCCGACGTGAAGGCCGGCCAGCCGCTCGTCCAGATCGACGATCGCATCTATCGCCAGCGCGTCGACCAGGCGAGCGCGCAGGTCGATGCGCAGGCGGCGACGCTCGCCAACGCACAGCAGTCCGAAAGCAGCCGGACCGCCAGCCTCGCCGCGCAAACCGCCGCCGTCGCCAATGCCGAAGCACAGCTGATGCGCGCGCAGGCGGACATGAACCGCGTCAACGACCTCGTCACCGACGGTTCGGTGTCCTTGCGCGAACGCGATCAGACGCTCGCCGCGCTGCGTCAGGCGCAGGCCGCAGTGCAACAAGCCCGTGCCGCACGTGAGATCGCGCGGCAGGATATCCGTACCGTGCAGGTCGGTCGCGGTGGCCAGCGCGCCGGTGTCTCGGGCGCCGAAGCCGCCCGCCGCCTGGCGCAAATCGATCTCGCCAACACCGTCATTCGCGCGCCCGAGGGCGGTCGGCTGAGCGAAGTGGGCGTCCGCGTCGGCCAATATGTCACCGCCGGGTCGCAGTTGATGTTCCTCGTTCCACCCGAAACCTGGGTCATCGCCAATTTCAAGGAAGCGCAGACCGCACGCATGGCCGTCGGCCAGTCCGCCAGCTTCACCGTCGATGGCCTCGCCAATGCGCGCCTGCTCGGCCATGTCGAACGCATCAGCCCCGCGGCGGGATCGGAATTCGCCGTGCTGAAGGCCGACAACGCCACCGGCAATTTCACCAAGGTTCCCCAAAGGATCGCCGTGCGCATCCGCATCAATCCGGGCCAGCCGCTCGCGCAACGCCTGCGCCCCGGCATGTCGGTCCAGGCCCGCGTCGACACCGCCAACGGGCCGGTGGTGCAGTGATCGCCTCGCCACCCCGCCACTTGGGCTGCGGCACTCGCAATAATCCGGGACGCAAATCAGCTTGCTCGATCATGTCGCCCTTCCGCCTGCCGTGGAGGACTATACTTTGGCGTGGTCTTCGGCGCAGCGCATGCGGTGCGATGCTATGTGCCGCCCTCGCCGGCTGCATCGGCCCCCGCCCCGCACCACCCGCGACCAGCGCCGTCGTCCCGCCGCCACAGTGGCGCACGGCGCTCGGCGCCGGGCAGCCGGTTCGCGCCGACTGGTGGAACGCGTTCGGCGACCCGGTCCTCACCGATCTGGTTGCACGGGCGCTCGCGAACAACGTCGACCTCGCCGCCGCCGCATCGCGCATCGACGAATCGCGCGCCGCCGCGCGGCTGGCGCAGGCCCAGCGTACGCCCACGCTGGGCGGCAACCTGCCCGGCACCACCGGCCAGACCGTCAGTCCGTTCGGTACCCCCAGCGATGCCTTCGGCGCGCAGCCGGCGATCACCGCCAGCTACGATCTCGACCTGTTCGGTCGCCTTCGCCAGGCGTCCCGAGCGGCGCAGGCGCAATTGCTCGCCAGCGAAGGCGCCCGCGACACCGTTCGCTTGGCCATCGCCGGCAGTGTCGCGAGCGGCTACATCGCGTTGCGCGCGCTCGACCAGCGGCTCGCCGTCGCGCAACAGACGCTCGCCGCCCGGACAGAAGCGTTGCGCATCGCACGCCGCCGGGCCGAGGCGGGCTATACCTCCAACCTCGAACTGCGCCAGGCAGAGGCGGAATATCGCGCCACCCAGCAACTCGTCCCTGCGGCGCAGCTGGCGATCAGCCGTCAGGAAAACGCCCTCAGCCTGCTGCTCGGCACCAGCCCCGGCCCGATATCGCGTGGCCTGCCCCTCGACCGGCTGCTGGCGCCCGCAATCCCCGACGGATTGCCCGCGGACCTGTTGCGTCGACGCCCCGACCTGTTCCAGGCTGAACAGACGCTGGTCGCCACCGACCGCACGCTCGACAGCGCGCGCGCCGCGATGCTCCCCAATCTGGCGCTTACCGGATCGGCCGGGGTCGTCCTCTCCACCGCACTCGCCAATCCGATCGGCGTCTTTTCGATCGGCGCCAGCATCCTCTCGCCGATCTTCGATGGCGGCCGGCTGCGCGCGCAAAGCGACATCGCCGCCGCTCGCCGCGACCAGGCCGCCTTCGCCTATCGACGTACCGCCCTGACCGCGTTCCAGGAGGTCGACAACGCGCTTGCTGGCGTCCAGCGCTCCGCACAGCAGGCGACTGCGCTGGGCCTGCAGGTCGACGCTCTCGCAGGCGCACTGCGGAACGCCAGCAACCGCTATCGCGCCGGCTATACGTCTTATATCGAACAGCTCGACGCGCAGCGCGGCTTGCTCACCGCGGAACTCGCGCTCGTGCAGGCCCGCGCCGACCGGGCCACCGCCTATGTCGCGCTGTATCAGGCGATGGGCGGCGGCTGGAACCGGGAGGACATAGCCGCGACCAGTCGCTGATCCCGCCCGATGGACGCGGCTCTGCCCGGTCGACGCGGCTCGGTTCGTCGCGCCCACAGGATCGCTCCGCGTTGCGGATCGTTGCCGGATCAGCATAGGAGTATGTCATGCCGACCGATCAGCCCAACAATGCACCCGACGAGCTTATGCCGCGCGATCACGATACCGCTGCGCGTGTGCTGCATGACGAAACGCTCGACACGCAGACGGGCGGCGGCGGCCTTGGACCACGTTCGGCGGTGACCGGCAAGGGCCAGCACGGCACCGCGCCCAATGCGCCGATCGACACCGGTCTGCCGGCGGAAGACGCTGCCGGCGAAGCCCGCCGCCGAGCGACCGATCCGGTCTGAGCCCCACTTACAGAGACGATTTGCCACCGATGGCCGATGAAGACCTGCAAATCTCCGGTGCGATCAGCGTCGGCAGTTGGGATTGGGACGTCGTGGCCGACCGGGTCACCGCCGACCCCGCCTTTGCCCATCTGTACGGCGTCGACCCGTCCGCCGCCCGCGCGGGTGCCCCGATCCGGCATTTCTTCGCCGCGATGCACCCGGATGACGCAAGACGAGTGCAGGCAGAAATCGCCCACGCCCTTGAAACCGGCGAGCCGTTCGAAAGCGACTATCGCTTGTACCAGCCCGACGGACGTGCCCGCTGGGTCGCCGCCCGCGGGCGGGCGATGCTCGACGCTACGGGTCGTGCGGTCCGTTTCCCGGGCATCAGCTTCGACATCGATGCGCGAAAATCGGCAGAGCTTCGCCTGCAGGCGCTCGTCCAGCTTAACGATGCGCTGCGCGCCACCGGCGATCCCGCCGACGTCGCCTATGCCGCGGTCGAAATCCTCGGTCGCCTGCTCGATGTCAGCCGCTGCGGCTACGGCACTATCGATCCTGAGGCGGAGACGATCGTCACCGAACGCCCGTGGTGTGCGCCGGGCATCGATCCCCTGCCTTCGATCCTCCATTTCCGCGATTACGGCTCGTACATCGAGGACCTGAAACGCGGTGATACGGTCGCGATCGGCAATGCCTATACCGATCCCCGCACCCGCGACACGGCAGAGGGGCTGAAGGGCCTCGCGGCGCTGTCGTTCATCAACATGCCGGTCACCGAACAGGGCGGATTCGTCGCGCTGCTCTATCTCAACAACGCTGTTCCGCGGCCGTGGCTGCCCGAAGAGGTCGCCTTCGTCCGCGACATCGCAGAGCGCGTCCGCGATGCGGTCGAACGGCGCAGGGTCGAACAGGAACTCAGCGTCCTGACCGCCAGCCTCGAACAGCAGGTCGAGGCGCGCACCCGCGAATTGATGGTCGCCGAGGCGCACCTTCGCCAGGCGCAGAAGATGGAAGCGGTCGGCCAGCTGACCGGTGGACTGGCTCACGATTTCAACAACATGCTGACCGGCATCTCGGGCGCGATCGAAATGATGCAGGTCCGCATCCGGCAAGGGCGGATCGGCGAGCTTGAGCGCTATTCCACCGCCGCGCTAGGCGCGGCCCGACGCGCCGCGGCGCTCACCCACCGGCTGCTGGCGTTTTCGCGCCGTCAGACGCTCGATCCCAAGCCGACCGACATCAACCGCCTGATCGACGGCCTGCGCGATCTGATCCAGCGCACCGTGGGACCCGGCGTCGAAGTTGAGACGGTCGGTGCCGGCGGATTGTGGCCGGCGATGGTCGATCCGAACCAGCTTGAAAATGCGCTGCTCAACCTTTGCATCAACGCGCGCGACGCGATGCCCGACGGCGGCCATATCACGATCGAAACCGCCAACCGCTGGCTCGACGAGCGCAGCGCCAAGGAACGCGATCTCGAACCCGGCCAGTACCTTTCGCTCTGCGTCACCGACACCGGCACCGGCATGACGCCCGACGTGCAGGCGCGCGCATTCGACCCCTTCTACACCACCAAGCCGATGGGCGAGGGCACGGGTCTGGGTCTATCGATGATCTATGGCTTCGCGCGCCAGTCGGGTGGCCAGGTGCGCATCTATTCCGAACTCGGCCAGGGCACGACGATGTGCATCTACCTGCCACGTCATTATGGCGATGCCGAGGATGATGCCGCCCCCACGACCACCACGCTGCCGGTCGCGGCAGAGGGGCACCATTCGGTGATGGTCGTCGATGACGAACCGACGATCCGCATGCTGGTGGTCGAAATCCTCGAAGAGATGGGCCACACCGTGCTGGAGGCGGGCGACGGCGCCGGCGCGATGCGGCTGCTCGGCACCGGCGCGCAGGTCGACCTGCTCATCACCGACGTCGGCCTGCCCGGCCAGATGAACGGCCGTCAGGTCGCCGATGCGGCGATGGCGCTGCTGCCGGACCTGAAGGTGCTGTTCATCACCGGCTATGCGGAAAACGCGGTGATCGGCAACGGCCCACTTGCCCCCAATATGGCGCTGGTCACCAAGCCGTTCGCGATGGACGTCATCGCCGACCGCGTTCGCGCCATTCTGGAGGGGTAGCGGCCCTCCCCGCCAAGAAGACGGCGGAACCGCATGGCGTAGGGCGATTGCCGGTACGGCGCTAGCGGCTTCCGGCGACTGGCGATTGTTCACCGCTAGGTGCCGGATAACGCTCAGTCGCCCGCCATCGCCAATAACCGCTCCGCCTCGGCAAGGTGCAATCGCTCCACCATCGCCCCGCCCAGCCGGATCGCACCCTTGCCCGCCGCGTCGGGCGCGGCGAAGGCCGCCACGACACCGCGTGCCCATGCCAGTTCCGCCTCCGACGGCCCGAACGCCGCATGTGCCGCGGCGATCTGGGCCGGATGGATCAACGTCTTGCCATCGAACCCCAGCATGGCGCCTTGTGCGCATTCGGCCGCCAGCCGCGGCTCGTCGCCGATCGCGTTGCACACGCCGTCCAGCGCCACCAGTCCCGCGGAGCGGGCAGCGATCACCACCTGCACCAGCGCCGGCACCAGCGGATCGCGCGCCTCCCCCGGCCGGCATCGCATGTCCTTGGCAAGGTCGTTGGTCCCCGCGATCAACAGTTCCAGCCCCGCCCCCGCCGCAACGATCTCGGCCAGCCGCAGAATCGCCCCGCACGTCTCGATCATCGCCCAGACCGGTGGACCGTCCGCACCCAATATCCCGCGCACCGCCATCAGGTCGGCGGCCGACGCCACCTTCGGCACCACCACCGCGTCGACCCCCGGCGCAGCCGCCAGCACCGCCGCGTCCTCGCGACCCCATGGCGTATCGAGCGCATTGATCCGTACGGCGCAAAGCCGATCGCCGAACCCCTCGCCCGCCGCCGACACCGCCGCGTCCCGCGCCGCCGCCTTCACCTCGGGCGCGACCGCATCCTCCATATCCAGAATGACCGCATCGCAGGCCAGCCCCCGCGCCTTCGCCATCGCCCGCGGGTTGGAGGCGGGCATGAACAACACGCTGCGACATTTGCGGATTTTCCGGGTCATGCGTCCTTCTATCAGGCGCTCACCAGCCGGGCGAGGTCGATCAGCGTCCGCGGCATCGCCGCGCCGGGCGGTGTGGCGATATAGCGCGACACCCATTCCGGCCCGTATTTCGCCTTGAAGGCACGCAATCCGGCAAAACCGTACAAACGCTCGCCATTGGCATACATCGCATGCCCCAGCCGCGCCCATAGCGGCGCCAGCCGACCGCTCGGCATGCCCGACAGCGGCGCCATCCCTAGGTTGAACCGATCGTAGCCCGCATCGCGCGCCCATTCGATCAACCGCACCATCATCATCTCCATCGTACCATAGGGTGCATCCGGGCGGTGGCGCATCAGGTCCACCGACGTTTCCTCGCCATCGCCGGATACCCAGATGTTGGCGAAGGCGACGATCCGCCCTTCCACCCGCACCAACGCGATCGGGAAGCGCGTCAGATAGTCCGGGTCGAACGCGCCCAGGCTGAACCGTTTCTCGCGTCCCGCCTTGTCTGCCAGCCACACTGCCGACACCTCGGCCAGCTCGCCCATCAACGCCGGCACCACCGCCGCCGACTCGACCGAGAACACGGCCCCCGCCGCCTCGGTCCGTCGCACTGCGTGGCGCAGCGACTTTCCACGCGGCCCCGCCATGGAAAACAGGGCGGTAGCGACATGCGCCTCCTCGCCATATTTGATCGCCTGTAATCCCAGCTCGACGAACAACGGCAGCATCCGCTCGCTCGCCTGATAGAAGCACAGCCGACCCGCTCGCGCATCGCAGGCCCGGCGGATGCTCCACACCAATTCGCTCCACGCCGCTGCCGGGCCGACCGGATCGCCCATCACCACCCAGCTGCGGCCCTGCACCCGGTACATCAGGAACGCATCGCCCGCCGCCGACACGACGAAGCTCTTGTCGCCGGTGAACGCCAGCGCCGTGTCGGTGCGCGACGCGTGCGCCGCCGCCGCCGCGATCACATCTTCGGGTGGCAAAGCATCGGGCAGCGACCGCGTCGCACTGGCGGTCAGCAGCTGCCACGCCGACGCCGCGGTCAACAGCACCCCGGCGGCGAAACTCGCGCGCAGGAATCGCGGCGCATTGGCGTCGAACGCGAACCGCCACCACAATTCGTCGCTGTAGGGCGTGCGCTTGTAGGCGAAGAATCCCGCCCAGATGCTCAGCCCCACCGCCGCCGCCGCCGCGACCAGCCACGGCCAGCGCGGCCGATCGGTCAGGATACCGCCCTCGCGATAGAAGCTCGCACGGCAGTATTGCAGCACGCCGGCGACGATCAGCTGCAACAGCGCCTCTTCGTAATCCAGGCCCTTCATCAGCGAAAACAGCGCGCCGCACATCAGCAACACCCGCGCCGCCGCCCAGCCGGACCGCAGCCGCGCGGTCAGCGCGGGGGCCACCAGCAGCATCGCGGTGCCGATCAGGCTGCCCGCCATGTGCGACCCTTCGATGAAGGGCAGCGGCACCAGATCCTGCAGGTCGGCCAGCCGCCCCTTCACGCCCGGCAGCGCGCCGGAGACCAGCATCACGAGCCCGGCGACGAACACCAGCACGGTCACCGCGCTCGGCGCCAGCAATTGCCCGGCGCGATCGACATAGGACAGGCCGCGCCGGATCGGATGGCGCAGCCGCCACCCCTCGGCCACCGCGATGCCGATCGCCGCGATCAGCAGCGGCAACAGATAATAGATCAGCCGATACAGCAGCAATCCCGCGAACAGCGCCGGCCGGTCGCCCGGCACCGTCGCCAGCACCACCGTCTCGAACACGCCCAGCCCGCCCGGTACGTGCAGCAGCAGCGCGACCACCACCGCCACGGCATAGGCGACGACGAAGGCGGGGAACGCCGCGATCGTGCCGTGCGGCGTCAACACGAACAGCGCCGCCGACGCCGCACTCAGGTCGGCAAGCGACAGTGCGCCCAGCGCTGCCATCTGCCGCAAGCTGGGCAGCGCGATACGCAGCCGCCCCCAGCCGAGCGATTCGCGCCCGCTCGCCCGCACGATCGGCAACACCGCCAGTGCCGCGATCAGCGCCGCGCCCATTGCCCGTGCCGCCGCCGGCCCCAGCGTCACCGGCCCCAGCGCGATGCCGTCGCTCAGGATCAACCCGATGCCGCCCGCACCGGCCACGCCCGCCCAGAACGCCATGGCGCAGATCGCCGCGACCTGCGCGATCTCGCCGAACGCCAGGCCCGCGGCCCCATACAGCCGCAACCGCGCCGATCCGCCGGTAATCAGCGACAGGCCCAGGTTGTGGCTCAACGTATAGCTGGTGAACGATCCCGCCGCGGCGATCCGCCATGGCAGCGGCCGGCCGACGCCGCGAAGCGCCACCCAGTCGAGGCCGGTCAGCAGCAGGTAACTGATCGCGGTCAGCCCCAGCGCCGCCGCGATCCGGCCGTCCGGCACCGCATGCAATGCGGTTCGCACATCGCTCAGGTGCACTTCGCGCAACACTAGCCGCAACGCTTCGAACCCGATCGCCGCGACGATCAGGACCGCAGCGACGGTCAGGCTACGGCGATGCCGCGTCGCCAGCGCGATACCCGCATCCAGGCGCATGCGCGTCACGCCACCCGGTGCCACACCTGCGATTTGCACAGGAAGCCGCCGACGAGGCAGCCCGAGATGCTCAGCGTCCCCGCAGACGTCTGGCGGATGCGCGAGGAAAAGCTGCGCCCCATGTCGGGCACATAGACCCGCCCCGCCCAGCTGCCCCGCCCCTCGGGACGATAGCCCTGCAGCAACTGCGTCCCGACCAGACCGGCGATCCCGGCATCACGCGCATCGGCCTGCGCCTGCGGGCTCGCCCAGACGATCTGCCCGCACAGCGATCCGTCCGCGCATGGCCCGGTCTGCACCGCCAGCGTCCCCTTGGGGTTGCTCCAGCGGCCGATCACGGCGTCGGGGCGCTGCGTCGCCATCGCTTCCGTCGTCGTCAGGCCCAGCGCCACCATGGTCATCATCGCCGCCCACGCGGCCATCCATTTCGTCATCATACTCTCCCCCATCCCTTTTATCAGGTCGCGAACGCCTCGGGCGCCGCGCGCCGTATCGCCTCCATGATATGACCGAACAACGCAGCACGATCCGCGTTCAGGAAATGCCCGCCCGGCATGCCGATCGACCGCAGATTGCCGAGGTGAACGTGCGGACACACGCTGTCCGTCTCGGCCACGCCATAGATGCAGGTCACCGGCGTCCAGGTCAGCTGGCGCAGCGTCCCGGCGCCATCGCTGTCGGGCGTATTGCGATAGGCGATGCCGGTCGGGTCCGCACGAAAGAATACCGACGTTCCGGGCACCACCAGCACCACGCCGGCGACATGCGTGCGCAGGTCGGCCGGCAATGCCGCCAGCCCGGTCTGCACGATATCGGCGCCATAGGATTGCCCGATCAGCATCAACCGGTCCGCCTGTGTGTCCACCAGCGCCCGGCGTACGCCGTTCGCGACGATCGCGTCGATCTCCGCGCGATTCTGCCGCATGCGAAACGCGGTCGGTGAATTGATTCCCACCACCGCGATGCCATGCGCCGCCAGCCCCTGCGCGGTATACGGGGCCGGGCCGAAGTGGAGCCCCATGTCGCCCGACACGTACAGCACGCCGATCGGCCGCTTGGCGCCCCGAGCGGCGAACAGCCGGACGGCATCGCGATCGAAGAAGCCGGCCACCGCGGCGATGCCGACCAGCGCCAGCAGCACGCACGCCGCGCCCCCGCCGATCCAGAAGCGTCCTCGCGATGTCCCCGGTGCGCTCAAGCCCATGCGTATCCAATGCACCCGTCCTGCTATCCCCGGCATGGCGGCGACATGAACTTTTCGTCACCCGATCGGTCCCCCGTTACCGTACTGTCGCCGTACCTACCCCGTACCGTCGGCGGCACGGCGATTATTCCCGGTTGCGCCCGCCGACGCTTCCGTCATGATATCGCTATCGATCCCGCCCACGGGGTCGCGCCGGGGAGGGTGAATGATCGACGCGCAGCTCACGCGGATCGCCGACGATCCGAGATACCGCCGGCTCATCCGCGCGCGCGGCCGTTTTGGCTGGATATTGTCGGGCATCATGTTCGCCGCCTATTTCGGCTTCGTGCTGCTGATCGCCTTCGACAAGAGCTTCCTTGCCCGGCCGATCGTCGCGGGCGGCGTCACCTCGCTCGGCATCCTGATCGGCTTCGCGCTGATCGTGCTCGCGATCCTGCTCACATGGCTCTACGTGGCGCGCGCCAATCGCGATTACGACGCCGCACTCGCGGCACTCGTCGCGGACCATCGCGCGTGATCCGCTGGCTGCTGACGCTCCCGCTCCTTTTGCTCGCGCCCCCTGCGTTCGCCGACGCCATCGCGGGCGAAACGCGGCAACAGCCGACCAACTGGACCGCGATCGCGATGTTCGCCGCCTTCGCCCTGCTGACGCTCGGCATCACCCGCTGGGCGGCCCGGCGCACGCGCACGGTCGCCGATTTCTACACCGCCGGCGGCGGCATCACCGGTTTCCAGAACGGCCTCGCCATCGCCGGCGACTATATGTCGGCGGCCAGCTTCCTCGGCATCTCGGCGCAGATCTTTAACGACGGCTATGACGGCCTGATCTACGCGATCGGCTTCCTCGTCGGCTGGCCGATCATCCTGTTCCTGATGGCCGAAAGGCTGCGCAATCTCGGCAAGTTCACCTTCGCCGATGTCGCCTCGTTCCGCTTCGCACAGACGCCGGTGCGCAGCTTCGCCGCTACCAGCACCCTCGTCGTCGTCCTCTTCTACCTGATCGCGCAGATGGTCGGCGCCGGCCAGCTAATTAAATTGCTGTTCGGGCTACGCTACGAATATGCGGTCGGCATCGTCGGCGTCCTGATGACGCTCTATGTCCTGTTCGGCGGCATGACCGCGACCACCTGGGTGCAGATCATCAAGGCCGTGCTGCTGCTCGGCTCGGCGACCTTCATGGCGCTGATGGTGCTCGCCCAGTTCGGCTTCTCGCCAGAGGCCCTGTTCGCCCGCGCGGTGCAGGTGAAGACGGGCCTCGCCGCCGCCGCCGGCCTGTCGCCTGCCGATGCTGCGGTGCACGGCGCATCGATCATGGCGCCGGGCAATTTCATCAAGGACCCCGTCTCGGCGATATCGTTCGGCATGGCGCTGATGTTCGGCACCGCCGGCCTGCCGCACATCCTGATGCGCTTCTTCACCGTACCCGATGCCAAGGCGGCGCGTACCTCGGTGCTGTGGGCGACGGGATGGATCGGCTATTTCTACTTGCTCACCTTCATCATCGGCTTCGGCGCGATCGTGCTGGTCGCGACCGACGCCAGCTATGCCGACGGGGCCGGCGGGCTGATCGGCGGCGGCAACATGGCCGCAATCCACTTGGCGCATGCGGTCGGCGGCAACCTGTTCCTCGGCTTCATCTCCGCGGTCGCCTTCGCCACCATCCTAGCAGTGGTCGCCGGCCTGACGTTGTCGGGCGCATCCGCGGTCAGCCACGATCTCTACGCCACCGTCTTTCGCAAGGGGCAAGCCGACAGCGCCGCCGAATTGCGCGTGTCGCGCCGCACGGTGCTGGCGCTCGCGGCAGCGGCGATCCTGCTCGGCATCGTGTTCGAAAAGCAGAACGTCGCCTTCATGGTCAGCCTCGCCTTCGCGATCGCCGCGTCGGGCAATTTCCCCGTGCTGATCCTGTCGCTGCTGTGGAAGGGCTGCACCACCCGCGGCGTGGTGGCTGGCGGTACGCTCGGACTGGTGCTGGCGGTGGTGCTGACGATCCTGTCGCCAGCGGTATGGGTCACGATCCTCGGCCACCCGGCCGCCATCTTCCCGTATTCGTCCCCGGCGATCGTCTCGATGCCGCTGGCGTTCCTGACGATCTGGCTCGTCTCGATCCTCGACCGATCGCCGCGCGCCGCCGTCGATCACGCCGGCTATGCCGCCCAGCGCATCCGCGCCGAAACCGGCATCGGCGCCGAGGGGGCATCGGCGCACTGACCAAACTCTCCGCCATCCCGGCTACCACCGGGATGGCGGGAGACGATCACACTTCAGTTCGGCAGCGCGTAAGCGATCACATGATCGCCCAGCTTCGTCCCCAGCGATCCGTGTCCGCCGGCCACCACCACCACGAACTGCCGCCCGCTTGCCGCGGATCGATACGTCATCGGCGTCGCCTGCCCACCGGCGGGCAATCGCGCCCGCCACAGCACCTTGCCCGTCCGCGTGTCATAGGCGCGCACGTAATTGTCGATCGCCGCCGCCATGAACGCGACACCGCCCGCGGTGGTGATCGGCCCGCCGAGCGATGGCACGCCCAGCTTGAAGGGAATCGGCAGGATCGTCTCGTCCCGGATCGTGCCGTTCTTGTGCTCCCACACCTTCTTGCCCGTGGTCAGGTCGATCCCCGCGACATAGCCCCAGGGTGGCTGCTGGCAGGGCAGGCCGGCGAATGACAAAAACGGGTTCATGTCGACCGCAAAGGGCGCACCCGTATTGGGGTTGTAGCCGGACTCGTCCGACCCGTGCCGGTCGGAACCGCCCGCCGGCCCACGCTCGCCCGCACCGCCCGTGTCGTTCGCGCGCGGCACCAGCCGGTCGACGAACGCCACGTAATTGGGATGGGCGAACGCCACCTGCCGGACAGGGTCGATCGAGATGCCGCCCCAGTCCATCACTCCGAAGTTACCGGGGAACACCAGCGATCCCTTCAGCGACGGCGGCGTGAACGGCCCCTTGTAATCGAGCGACCTGAACCGGATGCGGCACCACAATTGGTCGATCATCGTCGCGCCCCACATGTCTCGTTCGCGGGCCGGCGCCGGCATCAGCGAAATCGCGCTGAACGGCTGCGTCGGCGACGTCCGGTCGCCCGGCGCAGCACCCGCGGGAACCGGCCGCTCGGGCGCAGGGAAGATCGGCTGGCCGGTCCGCCGGTCGAGCACGAACAGATTGCCCGTCTTGGTCGACTGGATCAGCGCCGGCACGCGGCCACGGCCCGGCAGGTCGAGGTCGATGAGCGCGGGCTGTGCCGGCACATCCATGTCCCAAAGGTCGTGGTGCACGGTCTGGTAGACCCAGCGCGGCTTGCCCGTCGCGATGTCGAGCGCCAGCACCGACGTCGCGAACCGCTCGGTCGTCGCGGGCCGATTGCCGCCCCATTGGTCGACCGCCCCCATGCCCATCGGCAGATAGACGAGACCCAGCGCCTCGTCCGCCGCCGGCGTGCTCCAGCTGTTCGGCGACGATGGCGTATAATGCTTGCCCGCCCCCAGCGGCGCGGTGTCGTTGGGATTGCCCGGATCGAAATTCCACACCAGCTTGCCGGTCGCCGCGTCATAGCCGCGGATCACGCCCGACGGCACCTTGGTAGAGATGTTGTCGAACACCGCCCCACCGGTGACGACCAGCCCCTTCGCCACCAAGGGCGCCGACGTCACCTGATACCAGCCCTGGTTGTAATGCGGCTGCCCCGGCAGCAGGCTCACCGTCCCGCCCTGACCGAAACTGCGGCACAGCGCACCCGTCTTCGGGTCCAGCGCGATCAGCCGGCTGTCGTTGGTCGCCAGGAATATCCGCTGCGGACAGTCCGCCACGCTCGCGCCGGCCTTGGCACCATCCCAATAGGATACGCCGCGGCAGGTCAGATGCTGCATGTTCTTCGATGACGTCGCGATCCTGGGATCGAAGCGCCAGCGCTCCTTGCCCGTCTCGGCATCGACCGCGATCACCCAATTGTGCGGGGTGCACAGATACACCGTGTCGCCGACCTTGATCGGCGTCATCTCGTATGTCGTTTCGCCCGGATCGCCCGCGCGCTTCAGGTCGCCGGTCTGCAATTGCCAGGCGACCTTCAGGTTGCCGACGTTTGCCGGGGTGATCTGCGTCAACGGCGAGAATTTGTCGCCGCGCCAGCTGCGGGCATAGGCCTGCCAGTCGTCGTCGGGCACACCGCCCGCGTTGGCGACGGCTGGACTGCGTGGCCCGGGCAGCGTGCCGTCCAGATTGTGCACGTCGCGCAGCAGCGATACGATACCGAACACTGCCGCCAGCGCCATCGCGCCCGCCAACGGCCCCGCCGCGCGGCGCCAGCCTGTTCCCGGTACCAGCCGCTTCACCGTCCATGGCAGCACCAGCAATGCACCGAAGATGAAGATCAGGTCGCCACGCGGCACCAGCGGCCACCAGTCGGCGCCGATCTCCGCCCACGCCCAGATCACCGTGCCGATCACCAACACCGCGAACAGATGCAGCGCCGCCACCCGCCGTCGCCACAGCAACGCCGCGGTCGCCAGCATCGCCAGCCCCGCCACCGCGTAGAACAGGCTGCCACCCAGCGTCGCCAGCCACAATCCGCCGGCCAGATTGAGCAGCCCCACCGCACCGATCACCACGGCAAGGATATGGGGCCACCGGGCGGGGTGGCGGGCTTGGATCATGGACGAACGCTCCGGTTGCAACTCCCGATACTACTGCTGCGCCGCAGCAATGTTCCGTTACAATCGGGCGTTACGGTATGATTTTGGCGCTATTGGCCCAACCAACCGGTCCGGAACGCCATCTGCGCCGGCGTCACCGCCACGCCCGCCGTCTCGCCGCGGACCAACTCGAACGTCGGATCGACCGCCAGCCGCAACGTCGCGCTCCGTTCGATGCCCCGCTGGCGATAGCGCACAGCGATCCGGTCACCCGGCCGATGCGCGGCCAGCATCGCCCTCATCGCCGCCGGGTCGCTCGCCACCATGCCATCAAGGCTCAGGATGATGTCGCCGCGTTCCAGCCCCGCCGCATAGGCCGGCGCGTTCGGCCACGGCGTCTCGCCGACCGCCACGCCGCCATCATCCGCCACCATCGTCAGTCCGGCCCAGCCGCGCGTTGCGGCGGCGGGCCGCAGTACCAGGCCCGCCTGGCGCAGCAACGGCGCGTAATCGGGCAGGGCGCTGGCATGCACGCTCCGGTCGAAGAACGCCTTGGCGAACGCCGCATCGTGCGTCACCTCGGCCAGCCCCCGCTCCAGGTCGGCGGGCGTATATTTGCGTTCCGGATCGCCCATCGTCGTCCACAGGTGGCGCATATACGCATCCAGCGTCAGCCCGCGCTGGCGCAGCTGCAGGTCGAGCGCCAGCGCGATCATCGCGCCATAGGGATAATAGGATACGTAGATGTTGGGATTGACCTGATCGATCGCCTTCGCCGCATCGACGAACGGCGCGCGCAGGCTCATCTCCTCCGGCCCGCCATAGCGCCGCGCCGGCCGGTTGACGACGGCGCTCAGCGTGCTGCCGAGCCCGGCGAGGAAATCGTCGACGCTCGTTTCGCCCGCGCGCCGGATCATCAGCGGCCCGTAATATTGCGTGAACCCTTCCGCGAACCACAGGCTGGGCGTGGGATTGGCGCGGGTGAAGTCGAACGGTTCCAGCTCGGCAGGGCGCAGCCGCTCGACGTTCCAGCTATGGACGAATTCGTGGCTCAGTGTGTTGATCTGGGCGAAGTTCGCCGCGCGCAGCGGGCGCTGGTCGGTGATGATCGTCGAATTGCGATGCTCCATGCCGTCGCCGGCGATCTGCGGCATGTAGTCGGCGATGAACGTGTACGTGCCATAATCGTAGCGCGGAGCCTGCCCGAACAGCGCGTAATGCTGTGCGATCACTCGCTGCGCCTTGGCCGCGAAGGTATCGACATCGGCCTCCGAGCCGGTGTGATGCACCGCCAGCCGCACTAGCTGCGTCCGCCCCTTTGCGTCGGTGACCGGCCATTGCCGCAAAGCGAAGTCGCTCAGCTCGGTCGGACTGTCCATGAAATACTGGAAGTTCGGCGCCCAGAACGTCCCCGCATCCCTGGCCGCGGGCAATTGCGTCGCCACCTTCCACCGCGGGTCGAAGGTGCGGAACCGCACCCGGATCGCCTTGTCCTCATATCCCGGCGCCCACAGGAACGTCGCGGGCATGTTGAGATGGGCATGGGTCGCGTCGATCTGCGCATAGGTGCCGTCGCCCCAATCGCCGAACAGCGTGTAGGTGACCACCACCGTCCCGTCATGCCCCGCGACGCTCCAGCCATAGGGGTCGTTGCGCCCCACGTTCAGCGCCCGCCCGGCCCCGTCCCTGGCGGTGACGTCGTACACGTTCTTGGCGAATTCATGGATCGCGTAACGCCCCGGCGAAGACCGCGCCATCTGCACCCGCAACGGCCCCGGCGGCACGCCGCGGAACGTCGCGGTCACCTGCGCCTCGTGGTGGACCGCATTGGGGAAGGATACGTCGTACACCACCGCCGCCGCAGCCCCCGGATCGAGCGCCTGCTGCGATGCGATCGCCCTGGCAGCCATCGTCGCCGCGTCCGCTGCCGATGTCGTGGCCGTCGGCGTGCGCGCCTGCACGTCCACCGCCGCCAGCGCCAGCACGCCCGCCAGCCAATATCCCGCCTTCATCGCCACGCCGCGCATCCTTCGTCCGTTCGGGCATCTATCTGCACGCGCTGCGGAACGTCTGGCAAGCGTCTGCCCTCACGCCGCCCGGCGCAGCACGAACCCTCCCGCCGCATTGGCGACATGGCCCAGCCGTTCCAGCGCCTCCAGCGTCGCCTGCACCCGCCGTTCCACCCGCCGCCCCTGCGCATGGCGCCGCGCGATCCCCTCGGCGGTCGCCGGGCCGCCGACGCGCAGCGCCGCCAGCACCGCCGCCGTCTGGCCGATCGCATCGCGCGGAAAGGCCGGCTTGCGCGCCTGCGCCGCCGGCAACATCGCCTCGATCTGCTCCGGTCCGGGTCTGCCGGCCGGCAGCGCGGTCAGCCCGGCGCGGGCGATCTGATAGTCCGGCCGCAGCCAGCGCACCCGCCCGCCGCGTTCCTCCGCCCGCCGCCGCAGGTTCAGGTCGATCAGCCGCGCGACGATCGCCGCATCGTCCAGGTCGGTCGGCCAGCCATAGGCGTCCGCCACCGCGACATCGATCCGGTCGTGCAGTTCGATCAGGATATCCACCCGCCCACGTCGTCGCCGATCCTCGTCGACCCTGGTCAGCACCGCACCCGAACGGATCCGCTCGCGCACATTGTACAGCCCCGTCAGCGTCAAGTCGTCATGCTCCGCCAGCACCGCCTTGCGCGTCGCGTCCAGTTCCTCCGCCAGATCGCCGATCGCCTCTGCCTGATCGTCGGTCAGGTCCGGGAAGGGAAAGGGATCGAACGCCAGCGTGTTGTTGTAGCGTGGCCGATCCTCCAGCGTGCCGCCCGACGCCAGCGCCCAGGCGACATGCACCCGCGCATTGAGCACGCCCAACATAGCCGCATCGTCGCTGACGATCGCCATGATCCCCTGATCCGGCATCACATCGCCGTCGATGAACGCGAACAGGCGGTATTTCGCGGTGACGATCGTGCCGATGTAACGGCGCAGGTCGCGGGTCCCGTCCCGCAACTCGGCATGCGGCAATGCCAGCTTCCACCATTCCTCGCGCCGCCGTCGCACCGGATTGTTCGCCCGGCTCGGCTTCGCGGTGGTCAGCAGATGCTGGTACACCGCAGGATACCGCCGCCGCAGCCCTTGTTGGTCGAGATCGTGCAGGTCCAGTACGTGCACCGGTCGCACCTGCCCGCTTTTGAGATCCCCCGCGGTCATGAAGCGTCGGCAATGATGCGGAACGTCCCCTCCCGGAAACAGCGTCCGCCGCAGCTTCGATGCGATGACATAGCCATCGCCGTGGAATTCGACGCCGCGCACGCTCAGGAAGCCATTGGCCATCAGCGGCTGGGCGATGCTGCTCGACGCGCCGATGCCAAGGTCCGCGTTGATCGTTCCGACCCGGGCGTTGAATTCCACCTGCGGTGCGTCGGTTCGCAACCCCCGCTCGCTGGCAAGCGTCAGCAGCGTGCCCTCGCCCGCCCCCGCCTCCGCCACCGTCATCGCGATCCGCACCGCTGCGGCATCGCGGCTCGCCTTGGTCCAGGGGTGGTCGGGCACCGCCATGGTCAGGCTCACCGCCCTCGCCCCCGCCAGTCGCCGCGCGATCACCCGCCGGCTGAAATCCTGCGTGATCGAATTGGTGGTGACGAACCCGAACCGCTTCAGCCGGGTACCCGTCTCGGTCAGTCGCTCGGCCGCGCGGTCCCACCAGTACATCACGAAATCCGCCGACCGGTTGATCTTCGGATGCGCCTTCCACAGCGCCGTCGCATAGGCATCGCCCAGCCGCCCGCGCAGGTCCTTGCCGCCGATGAAGGGGGGATTGCCGACGATATAGTCCGCCTCAGGCCAGTCCGGCCGCCGCGGCCGGTCGGCGGTGCCGCCGAGCACCGCATCGCGCACCACGATATTATCCAGCCGCTCCAGTACCGGGTCAGCGACCACGCCGCGATTGCGCAACTGCCATTGCAGATAACCCAGCCATAGCACCAATTCGGCGATCGCCGCCCGCGGATTGAGTTCGATCCCCAGGAACTGCTGCGGATGGACCGTCGCCGTCTCCAGCGCCAAGGCCTCCTGCCCGCCCAGGTCGGCGAGCACCTCCAGCACGTCGCCCTCCAGCCGCTTCATCAGCTCGAGCGCGACGTACAGGAAATTGCCCGTCCCGCACGCCGGGTCGAGCACCCGCGTCGCCGCCAGCCGCTCGTGGAACTCGTGCACCGCACGGATCGCTGCGCCCACATCCTGCGTCCGCTCTCGCTCGACCGTGCCTAGGACCACGCTTTCCCACTCGCGCTGCAGGGGTTCAATGATCGTCGCGATGACCAGCCGCTCGACATAGGCACGCGGCGTGTAATGCGCGCCCAGCCGCCGCCGTTCGACCCGATCGAGCGCCTGCTCCAGCATCGTGCCGAAGATGGCCGGCTCGACGTCGCGCCAGTCGTGGCGGGCCGCGGCGCACAATTCGCCGATCTCCTCGCGCTCCAGAGGGATCGCGTGGCAATCGGCGAACAGCCCGCCGTTGAACCGGCGCACGCCGCGGCGCAACAGCGCCGAAAAACCGCCGGTGTCCATCGTCCGCCACAGATCCTCCAGCATCGGTGCGAAGGTGTCCGGGTGCTCCAGCGCATCGGTCAGCACCTGGCTGAAGCTGCCGGGTTCCAGCAGGCCGGTGTCCTCGGCAAACATCGTGAACAGGCAGCGCATCAGGAAATGTGCGACCGGCTCGGCGGCATGGCCGCGATCTTCCAGCCGCTTGCTGACGTTGGCAAGCCGACCTGCAATATCCCTGGTGACCTTGGCGGCATGGCGCGACGGGTCGAGCGTCTGCGGCTCCAGCCAGATCGCCCGCAACCGCTCGCGCACCGCCGGATCGCGCAGGTCGTCCAGATAGATGCGGAACCCGGCACGGTCCGGAAACTGCCGGTAGTTCTTACCCTGCCCCGAAAAGTCGGCGAACACCTCGATCGCATGGCCGACGTCCACCACCAGGATGAACGGCGGCCAGCCATGGCTTTCCGGCAGCGCCCGGGCATATTGCTCCGCCTGCTCGCGGGCGTTGCGCATCAGCACGTCCCAGCCGCGATGCGCGCTGCGCCGCCCGCGCGGCACCTCGATGCCCGGCAGCGTGGCCTGCGCATCGCCCAGCGCCACCTCCTTCGCGCCGCCCCGCTCGCGGCTCTGTTTCGCCTCCAGCACGAAACTGCCCTTGCGATACAGGTCGATCCGTCCGTGCCGCCCGCTGCCGGCCGCGTCGGGAAAGGTCACCGCGCGCTCGAACACATAATCGTTGCGCGCATGGGTGGCGTCCGCCGGGTCGGGTGGCGGCAGGTCGAGCAGCGCGCACAATTCCGTCAGGAACAGCGGAAAGTTCGCCCGTTCCGCGCCGCCTTCATTGCGGCGCCATCGCTCGACGAACCGCTCGATCGCCTCGTCCATCCCCGCCGTCCCCCGCTGCCCAGGGCAGGCAGGGTGGCGTGGATCGAGCGCAGCAGGCTATCGAAGACACATCCGCTTACATCCGAAACGGAGGGAGGATCAGGCCTTCTTTCCCCCGAACAGCCGGCCCAGCATCGCTTCGGCCGCCTTGCCCACCGCTTCGGCGATCGCCTGCGGATCGGGCTGCATCTGCGTGCCCTGCGGCGGCACGGGCGGCACGGGCGGCGTCGGCGCTTCCGGCTCAGCCGCCGAAGGGGCCGCAGCCGGCGCGTCCGAAGCCGCCGCCGCCGCCTCGCGCTTCGCCCGCCCCTTCGCCACCGCGGCGGTCGCCGCCGCCGCCGCCATCGTCAGTCCGGCCGCCAGCATCTCGCGTCCCTGCGGGCTCTGCGCCTTTTCCAGCAATGCGCCGCCGATCTCGCGCACCTCCCTGGGCAGCTTCACCCCCATCACTTCCTTCGGCAGCTTCGCCTTCTTCGTCTTCTTGCCCATCGCCGCAGCCTCATCAATGTGTGTCGGACAGGTAAGACACCGGCTCGGCGCTTTCAATGCGGCTCGCGCGTTCCTACTTGCGCAGACTAGCCCCCGGCACAGAACAGAAGTAGAACCAGCCACATGCTGACCAAGATTTCCGTACGCGGCGCGCGTGAACACAACCTCAAGGACGTCGACGTCGACATCCCCCGCGATACGCTGACGGTCATCACCGGCCTGTCCGGGTCGGGCAAATCGTCCCTTGCCTTCGACACCATCTATGCCGAGGGGCAGCGCCGCTACGTCGAATCGCTCAGCGCCTATGCGCGTCAGTTCCTCGAACTGATGCAGAAGCCCGACGTCGACCATATCGAGGGGCTGTCCCCCGCCATCTCGATCGAACAGAAGACGACGTCGCGCAACCCGCGCTCGACGGTGGCGACGGTCACCGAGATCTACGACTACATGCGCCTCCTCTGGGCGCGCGTCGGCATCCCCTACAGCCCCGCCACCGGCCTGCCCATCGCTGCGCAGACCGTCAGCCAGATGGTCGACCGCGTCCTCGCGCTGCCCGAGGGGACGCGCGCCTATCTGCTCGCCCCCGTCGTCCGCGGTCGCAAGGGCGAATATCGCAAGGAACTGGCGGAATGGCAGAAGGCGGGCTTCACCCGCGTCCGCATCGACGGCGAGATCCATGAGATCGACGAGGCCCCCGCGCTCGACAAGAAGTTCAAGCACGACATCGAGGTCGTCGTCGACCGCCTCGTCGTCCGCGGCGACATCGGCACCCGCCTCGCCGAATCCTTCGAAACCGCGCTGAAGCTCGCCGACGGCCTCGCCTATATCGACCCGGTCGACCAGGTCGAACCGCACACCCCCAAATCCGAAGTGCTCGGCGACAACGCGCCCGCCGGCCGCATCGTCTTCTCGGAAAAGTTCGCCTGCCCGATCAGCGGCTTCACCATCGCCGAGATCGAACCGCGCCTGTTCAGCTTCAATGCGCCCCAGGGCGCCTGCCCGGCCTGCGACGGCCTCGGCGAAAAACTGCTGTTCGACGAGGACCTCGTCGTCCCCAATCACGGCCTCAGCATCAAGAAGGGCGCCGTCGTCCCCTGGGCGAAATCCAACCCGCCCAGCCCCTATTACATGCAGGTCCTGGGCTCCCTCGCCCGCGAATTCGACTTCAGCCTCGACACCCCATGGTCCGACCTGCCCGAAAGCGTCCACGCGCTTATCCTCAACGGCAGCAAGGGCAAGCCCGTCACCCTCACCTTCGTCGACGGCAAGAAGAAGTACGACGTCAAGAAACCGTTCGAGGGCGTCGTGGGCAACCTCAACCGCCGCCTGCTCCAGACCGAAAGCGCGTGGATGCGCGAGGAGCTGTCGAAATACCAGTCGTCGCGCCCCTGCGAGGTCTGCCACGGCGCGCGCCTGAAGCCCGAAGCGCTCGCGGTGAAGATCGCGATGCAGGACATCGCCTATGCCACCCATTTGTCGGTCGTCGACGCGCTCGCCTTCTTCACCGATATGCCCAACCACCTCGGCGACCAGCAGCGCGCGATCGCCGAACGCATCCTGAAGGAGATCGTCGAGCGCCTGGGCTTCCTCAACAACGTCGGCCTCGACTATCTCAACCTCGATCGCACCAGCGGCACGCTGTCGGGCGGCGAGAGCCAGCGCATCCGCCTCGCCAGCCAGATCGGCAGCGGCCTGTCGGGCGTGCTCTACGTCCTCGACGAACCCTCGATCGGCCTGCACCAGCGCGACAACGACATGCTGTTGAAAACGCTGCGCCGCTTGCGCGACCTCGGCAACACCGTGCTGGTGGTCGAACATGACGAGGATGCGATCCGCACCGCCGACTACGTCATCGACATGGGGCCGGGAGCCGGCGTCCACGGCGGGCAGATCGTCGCGCAGGGCACGCTCAAGCAGATCCTGAAAAGCAAGACCAGCATCACCGCCGATTACCTCAACGGCACGCGCGAGGTGCCCGTCCCCTCCACCCGGCGCAAGGGCAACGGCAAGCAGTTGACCGTCCACAATGCGCGCGCCAACAACCTCACCGGCGTCACCGCCTCGATCCCGCTCGGCACCTTCACCTGCATCACCGGCGTCAGCGGCTCGGGCAAGTCGAGCTTCACCATCGACACGCTTTACGCCGCCGCCGCGCGCGCGCTGAACGGCGCGCGCATTCTCGCCGGCAAGCACGACAAGGTCACCGGCCTCCAGCATCTCGACAAGGTGATCGACATCGACCAGTCGCCGATCGGCCGCACCCCGCGGTCGAACCCGGCGACCTACACTGGCAGCTTCACCCAGATCCGCGACTGGTTCGCCGGCCTGCCGGAATCGCAGGCGCGCGGCTACAAGCCCGGCCGCTTCAGCTTCAACGTCAAGGGCGGCCGGTGCGAGGCGTGCCAGGGCGACGGCGTGCTCAAGATCGAGATGCACTTCCTCCCCGACGTCTACGTCACCTGCGACGTCTGCCACGGCGCCCGCTACAACCGCGAGACGCTGGAGGTGAAGTTCAAGGGCAAGAGCATCGCCGACGTGCTCGACATGACGGTCGAGGATGCCGCCGAATTCTTCAAAGCCGTCCCGCCGATCCGCGACAAGATGGAGATGCTGGTTGAGGTCGGCCTCGGCTACGTCAAGGTCGGCCAGCAGGCGACGACCCTCTCCGGCGGCGAGGCGCAACGCGTCAAGCTCGCCAAGGAACTCGCCCGCCGCGCCACCGGCAACACGCTCTACATCCTCGACGAACCGACCACCGGCCTGCACTTCGAAGACGTCCGCAAGTTGCTCGAAGTCCTCCACGCACTGGTCGAACAGGGCAACACCGTCGTGGTGATCGAACACAACCTGGATGTCATCAAGACGGCGGATTGGGTAGTCGACCTCGGCCCGGAAGGCGGCGTGAAGGGCGGCGAGATCGTCGCGGTCGGCACGCCGGAAGAGGTAGTGAAGGAACCGCGGAGCTTTACAGGGAAGTATTTGGCACCATTACTAAAAAAATGATGCACTATGCTTTATGACAATGATAAATCTTCTCTGCTCAATAGCCCGTCAGAAAACCCTTTCATTACAATATACGGCCTCATTAGGGGTGAAACAAATCGATATCTGAAGCGCCGGGTTTGCCCTACGCGTTCGATAATTTCACCTCTTTTTAATTCACTGAATTCTTTAAGGTGATTTGCAAAACTTGGGATGTCGTAATCTTTACCTGAACCAGCTTTTAGAGGAGATTTCACAGAAGTAGCTGTAAAGTATCCAAAATCATCCGTTTCTGCCATCGCACACGCCAATAGGACCTGTTGAAATATATTACCCGGCTGTGAACTCAGAACTGCTTTGTAATGTACGGCCTTGACCGATTGCTGCCATTGCTCAAGCGCATTTTTGATTCCTTTATCAAGATCTTGCTCTTTTATCTCAAGGCGCTCTTCGTCAATTGCAGCCCTTGAGACATGGAGGCCCAAAAGGTGGGTGACGTAAGGCAAGCCTTGCGATAAAGATATTAGCTCTAACCGTGATTTGGCCTGAATTTTCATACTAAGGCGAGTTAAGCCTTTATCGATAATTTGCCCGATCTCGTTTTTCGACATTCGGGGCAGCGCCACCTGGACTAATGCGCGCTCGACCGAGGCGTGATTCTCGATTAACGAGTCAACAGATTCAGCAACCCCGACGATCAAAATCGTTGCCTTAATGGCCGCGTCTGAAAGCGTCTTGATCGTGTCGGCCATCAGCCCGGTTACGGATTTTGTAGTAATACGGTCAAACTCGTCAAATATTATAAGTATATCAGATGCACTTGATATACTTGCTAGTAGTCTCTTAATGTCATTTGGTGATGATTTATCGGGAAGATTGAACTCTAGCGATGTCGTTCCCATTCGATCAGCCTGACCGAATCCAAATCCTGGTTCAATCGTATAAACAGAAAGTTCTTGAAATGCTTTTCGCCAAAGCGACTCAAAGTTATCCCCGGCGTCACACGTGACTTTACAGGTCGAGAGCGTGCGTCCAGCAATCTGCATTGCCGACATGACGTTCGACAGAGACGTCTTGCCCACACCCCTGTCGCCAAACAGAACTGCGTGATAGCCTACTTGAGTTACGGCATCGCTAACTTTGCGTAGCTGATCGATACGACCAGCAAACAAATCGCGATCATTAACCGGCGTTCCCGGCGTGAACGTTGATCCCGCCAGCGCGTACAGTTGCTCAAAGTCCAGCTTGTTGTTCATAAACACCGCACCCGTTTATCATAAGCGACAAACACTAGCGGCATAGAGCAACTGCGCAATCTATTTTAGCGGTTCATCTGTTACGTGAGGCGTAATGGCGCTGAACCCTGCCGCCTTGCGCAGCGCCGCGTTCATCCGGCCCTGCCACCCCGGCCCGTCCGCACGAAACCGCTCGATTACATCGGGATCAAGGCGCAGCGTCACCTGACGCTTGGTAGCGGCGCCGATCGGCGGACGGCCCGCGCTTCGCCAGGCACCCGGCCGGATAACCCGGTCGCCGACCGCGACCTCTGCGGTGGCGAACATCTCTTCGGTCCATTCCGGCGCGTCGTCGGGATCAGTCCAATTGCCCGAACCAGTGCTGTTCTCGCTCATTGCACTTCCTCATCGAAATGATCCGCCGCCCGGTGTCTGTCTCCGCCCACACCACCATCACCAATCGTTCGTCGAGCGACCCATAGGTCTGGAACCGCGCCTCGGGATAATCGAACCGCTCGTCCGGGCGCGTATAGGTCAGCCCCGCGAACAGCCGCGGCGCATCCGCAAAGTCCAGCCCGCGTTCTGCCAACGTGATCGCGCGCTTGGCGGAATCGAAGCTGATGTCGTCAGCCATTATGTAACTACATAATTGCCGCCGTCAACGTCGTTACAGATGTCCCGCCCAATGCTCCTCCGACACGATCGCGATCGGCATCCCCGATTCGCGCCAGTCGACCGCCTTCACGATTTTTGTTCCGAAACTCGAATGTTTCCACGACTCGGTCGCGTAGATGCCGATCACAAGGACGTCCGTCTTCTGCGTCAGGCTACCTGCCGATCCGCCACGCGCCGCTACCGCCTCTTCGCAATCACGGCGGCCGCCGTAATTGAAGGTGCCGGTAAAACAGTATCGATGGCCATCAAACTGCAACGACGGCGCAGGATTACACAGCGGCAACGTGGTAGATTTCAGCACCTCACCGAGTTCGAAATCGCGATTGGAAAAGCTGTTGAGTGTGTCGAGTAGGTCACGGCATTCTTCGGGATCGGCAATGCCATCAGCCGTGATCGTGTCGACCCGATCGTACAGCCGCCGAATCATTGGCTGGCCGCTGATCGCCACGTTGGCAGCAAGCCATTTTTGCAGGAACTCGACTTCGGACTGATTGATAAGACCATCCGCAGCAATTCCGCGTGCCAACCCCACCAGTTCATCGATCTGGCGCGATGTAATGCGGTCACCGCCGACACGGTTATAAAAATCATCGTCGATCACACCGAGCCTCCCCCGATTCGCGAAGCAGACTGCCCCCCTGTTGGACGCCCCGCAAGACAAACTGTCCTACACGCCCCGTTCCTGCATAGACCCGCGGTCCCACGACACAGAAAAGGGACGGGCATGGCCAAGGAATTTATCCCCTGGAGCAGGGAAAAGAACGCCCGCGTGCTGGCCCGCGACGAGGCACAGCGGGCGGAGACCGACCGTTGCATCCTTGCCGGCATCGAGGCGAGCGAAAAGGGCGAGGATATCGCCACCGCCGTCAACGCCGCGCGCGACAAGCCCAAGCGGATGAAGAACGGTGACGACCCGGAGGATTTCGCGCCGCTGCTCGAACCGCGCAAGATCCGCGCCGATGGCTGGACGCCGGACATGCTGCGCGCCTTCATCACCGCCCTCGCCGAGACGGGATCGGTCAGCGAGGCGGCGCGCATCGTCGGCGTGTCGCGCAACACCGCTTATGCCATGCGCCATCGTGCGCCGCATTCGGTGTTCTCGCTCGCCTGGGACGTCGCGGTCCAGCTGTCGCGCAAGCGGTTGCTCGACGTGGCGATCGAACGCGCGACGCAGGGGCAGGAGGTCGCGGTGTGGTATCACGGCGAACAGGTCGGCACCCGCGTCGTGCACAACGACCGGCTGCTCACCTTCCTGCTCGGGCAGACGCCTGCGCCGGTGCACCCGACGCTGCCGCCGCACGAACTCGCCGCGATGTTTCCCACGATGCTCGCCATGATCGACACGCAACTGGCCCACCCGGTGGCGATGCGCCTCAAGGACGAGCGGGAGGCGGCAGAGGCGGGCGAAGATGACGATTATTGAAACGATCGGGGCGCATCGTTTCCACACGAGTGCCCCACTTGTTCATGTTGTTCAACTTCGCCGCCCGCCGCCGCTCACCGATAGCGGTAATCGAGCGACGCCGTGGCGCCCGCCCCCAGCCGCACGCGCCAGGTGGCGATGCCGTCCACCTCGGCCAGCGTACCGGCCATGGCATCGACCGCCTGCGCCTTGCCCCCCTGCCCGGCGGTCGCCTGTCCCTTGATGTCCTGTCCCGCCCGCCCGATCGGCAGTTCGACCTCGACGGCAAAGGGGTTGGCATTGCGCACCGTCACCCTCGCACGGCCGCCATCGCCGCCGCTGCCGCCGCCACTACCACCGCCGGTCCGGCCATCCCGTGCGCCGACCGTGATCGCCTGCTGGTCCACCGATACCTGCGCGCTTGTCCCCGCCGCGATCCGCACGACCTGACCCGTCGCGCGATCGCCGATCGTCCCGGTGCCGAGCAGCAGCCGGCCCGAACCGCCGCGATCCGCATACAGCGCCGTCGTCCCCGCCGGCAGCGGCAGGCCGAGCCGGTCTTCGCGGCGGTTGCGCATCACCAGCACGATCCCCGTCGTCGCCCCCTCCAGCGTCTCGCCCGCGACGATGCTGCGCCGGTACCGCCGCTCGAACGGCACCCGCCCGGCGGCGAGCAGCGCCACCTGCTTCTGCCCGCGTGGCGCCACCGTCACCGCCGCCGGCACCGTATAGAGCTTCAGGTCGCCCAGATCCTCGGGTGGCGGCGCCATCATCGCCGGCGCGGGCGCGGGCGCGGGCGGCGGCGGCGGTGGCGGCCCCATCATCCGCATGCCGGTGACCACGATGTCGTTGGCATCGTCCGCCTCCGCCGCCTCCGGCAAGGCGATCTCCGGCAGGTCCGACGTCGTCGTGCCGAGCGGGTAGCAGCGCAGCGCCAGGTCGCCTGCCGCCCGCATCCACCCTTCGGTCGCGGTCCGGTTCAGCCGCCCCGCCACCGCCTTCACGTCGGCATGCACGAACGCCTGCGGGTTGCCGTTCGCCAGCGTCAGCCAGGCGAACAGGTCCAGCGTCTCGCCCCCGCCGCCAGGGTCGGCCGCCACCGTCGCCACGTAACTCGCGCTCCAGTCGAACCCCGCGGTCAGGTACGACATTGTCACCGTCACCGTGCGCGTCGACGGCGTGTCGGTCGCGACGCTCAGCACCGGTTTCGCCGACAATCCCGTCGGCACGCCGCCGAACCCCAACGTCTCCGGCAGTCCGGCGCAGCGCAACGCCTCGATCCCCGCCGCGGTCTTCACCACCACGCCCTGCGCGGCTCCGGCGACGATCGTCGCGGCCTCGCTGTGTCGCTTGCCGGTCGCCGGATCGGTACGGGTCAGCGTCACGCCGCGGCCCAGCGTGCCGTCGACCAGCGATGCCGGCGACAGCAACCGTGCGTCGCGGTTCTTCTCGATCGTCCCGCCGGGCAGCCCGTCGATGATCGCGCTCACTGGGACGATGCCCTCGGCCACCCCCTCGAAGCGCAGCACCGCCCGCCCCTTTGGCAGGCGCACCGTCCGCGTCTCGGTCACCAGCGCGAAACCCTGCAGCCAGCGCAGGTCCATCGCCTCATACCTGCCCCGCGCCGGGTTGCGATAGACGGTCACCGCCACCGTCCGTGGCCCTGCCGAGATGACCGTCACCGGCCCGCCCGGCGCCGGTGCCTGCGCCGCTGCCAGAGCGTGTGCCTGAGCCTTGGCCGGCCCCTGCACCTGAGCGCCGGCCGCCGTCGACGCCAGCATCCCGCCGAGCGCCAGCAGGCGCATTGCCGGCCGCATCAGAACCGCGTGTCGAACGTCGCCGTGACGATCGTCTCGCCGTTCGCCGGCACCGGCACCTGCCACACCGCCTGCCCGGCGTTGCGCCGTTCGCTCTTGCGGCTCTCGTCCGTGATCCGCGTGTCGGTCCAGTCCAGCCCGCCCTGCACCAGCTCCACCGTCACCGGCCGCGCCTTGGCGTTGGTCAGGGTATAGCGCATCGCCGTCTTCCACCGCGTGTCGCCCACCTTGGTGCGGCTGACGACCACCGGCAGCACCTTCACGTCGAACGCATCGCCCGTGCTCAGCGCGATCTGCGATCCCTGCGGCGTATGGTCGATGCGGTTCTCGCCGGTGAACTGCGCCTGCCCGCGCGCATCCTTTACGTATACGCGCACCGTCCCTGCCGGCAGCGCATCGCCCAGCCCCGCCGCGCCCGAATTGGCAAAGCGCAGCACGCTCGCGGCGCTGCGCGGTTCGCTGGCGGTGCCCAGCCAGCCGTTCTCGAACGCATAGCCCGACTGCGCCGTCGCGCCCTTCACGTCGAGGAAACTGACCTGCTTGGTCTGCTTGTCCGCGATCGTCGTCCGGCCGGGCAGTGGATAGAGGTAGAAATCGCCCAGCTGCTCGCGGTTCGCCGTCTCGGTCCCCGCCTGCGTCATCCGCCCCAACCGGCGCGGCGGGCGCGGGCGATAGCCGTTCTGTTCGCCGTCGTCGCTCGCCACCTCGCCCGCGACCAGCAGGGTGCGTGCGTTATCGAACGTCGTGCCGCTGGTATTCTTCAGCGTCACCCAGCCCTGCACGTCGATCCGCCCGCTCTTGTCGTCGAACAGCGCGACGTAATCCGCGTTCCAGCCCAGCCCCCGGCTCAGGTACGACAGCGTGGCGGGCCGCGTCCCCGCCCGGCTGCTGTCGAGCGTCACCGACAGCGTCGGCCGTGCCCGCAGCGATTCGGGCACCCGGTCGAAGATCGCGCGCACCGGCAGGCCGTCGTCGCGCAGCACCTCGATCCGCTCGCCGATCTGCAACACGACGCCGCCGTTCACCGCCAGCACCTTCGCCCGCTCGCGCGTTTCGGCACCCGTCGCCGGGTTGGTGCGCAGCAGCGTGATCGTCTCGCCCACCGCCTTTTCCATCAGGCTGGTCGGGCTGAGCAGGTCGTAATCGAAATTCTGCTCGACGATCGTCGCATCCGCCGTGTTGAGCGACACCGTCTCGGGACGGATGCTCGCGCTGACATCGGGGAAATCCTGCCGCACCTGCCCACGGCCCAGCGCCAGCGGCCGCACGTCCTGGATCAGCGCGACGTCGTTCGTATAGATGGTGACCGACACGTCGCCCTGCGCACTGCGCCCCACGCCCGGCGGCACCTGCGCGTCCTGGGCCAGTGCCACGCCCGGCAACATCACCGCCGCCAGTCCGATGATCCCCGTCCGCATCCGTCGCTCTCCCTGTCCCGGTCCGGACATTGGACGGAACGTGCGCCGCTGACAACGTCAATCCACCCGCGCCAACCGCTGCAGGATCGCCCGGTCGACGATCGCGATCCGGGCATAGGCCAACCGGATCGCGCCTTGGTCCGCCAGGCTGCGCAGATGCCGGTTCAGCGTCTGCCGCGACACGCCGAGCATCACCGCCACCTCTTCCTGCCGGACGTGAAGCACGCCGTCCTCGTCGTCCAGCCGCCCTAGCAACAGCTTCGCGAGGCGCGCACCGACCGGCAGCGACAGCGTCTCGGCGATGAAGTCCAGCGCGATCCGCTGGTGCTGGCACACCAGCCGCCCCACATCATGGTACAGCGCCGGCATCCGTTCGGCCGCCCGCTGGAATGCCGCCATCGGCACGTGCAGCACGCGCACCGCGCCGAATGCGGCGGCGTCATGTGGTCGCGGGCCGCCATCCAGCGTCGACACCTCGCCGAACCACGTCCCCGGCCGCAGGATCAGCGCCAGGAATTCCGCCCCCGCCGCCGGATAACCCTTCAGCCGCACCTGCCCCTCGATCACCGCCCACAGCCCGTTCGGCGCATCCCCGGTGGCATAGATCAGCCCGCCCGCCGGGATCGCCCGCACCCGCGCTTCCGCGATCAGCGCATCGCCGCGCTCGGGCGTCAGCGTGCCGAACCAGCGGTCGGTATCCAGCAGGGCGCGGTCGATCACGGTCACCGGCGAAAACAACGCATTCGGGCGTGCTTTGTCAACTTCGCGACAGTCTTGCGCGCCCGGCCGTGGCATGTCCGCGGCAACGATAGAATGAGAGAGGACTTGCCATGGCGACCGCACTCAAGCCGACGACGCTGCGCGACACCGTTTCCGCCGAGGAATGGGCGCTGCGCGTCGACCTCGCCGCCGCCTATCGGCTGGTCGCGCTGTACGGCTGGGACGATCTGATCTTCACCCATTTGTCGGCGCGGGTGCCCGGCCCGGAACATCACTTCCTCATCAATCCCTATTCGATGATGTTCGAGGAGATCACCGCATCCTCGCTGGTCAAGATCGACGTCGACGGCAACAAGGTGTCGGACACGCCCGCGCCGGTGAACCGCGCCGGCTTCGTCATCCATTCAGCGATCCACGCCGCGCGTGAGGATGCGGTCGCGGTGCTCCACCTCCACACCCCGCATGGACAGGCGGTGTCGGCGATGAAGGAGGGGCTGCTGCCGCACACCCAGACCGCGATGATCGCCGGCCACGATGTCGCCTATCACGACTTCGAAGGCATCGCGACCGAACTGGACGAACGCGAACGCCTCGTCGCCGACCTCGGCTCGCGCAACACGATGATCCTGCGCAACCACGGCACGCTGACCGTCGGCGCCAGCGTGCCGCAGGCGTTCCTGCGCATGTACTTCCTCGAACGCGCCTGCGAAGCGCAGATCCTGATGCTCAGCGCCGGCCGCGACGGCCTCAACAACCCCAATCAGGGCGTCGCCGAAAAGGTCGAGGAACAGTCGAGCGGCCAGGGCATGGCGATGCTCGCACAAGGGCTGGCGTGGCCAGCTCTCCTCCGCAAACTCGACCGCCTCGACCCCGGCTTCCGCGACTGATGCACCCGGCGCGGCGCGTGACCCGCGCGGAGCCATCGCCTCGGCCGCATTTGAACCGTCCCGCCGGGTCCGCGCGGACCTCATCATGAAAGGGATCGGCCTTGCCCCATTACGGCGATTACCAGAACGCGATCTACGGCGCCGGCCTGGCCGGCGTCGTTCCCAGGGTGCCAGTCGATTTCGCCACGCTGGAACGCCGCGCGGCCGCCGCGCTGCCGGCATCGACCCTCGACTATGTACAGGGCGGCTGCGGTGACGAACGCACCCAGCGCGTCAACGCGGACGCCTTCCACCATTGGGGCATGACCCCGCGCATGATGGTCGATTGCACCACGCGCGACCTGTCCGTCGAACTGTTCGGCACGGCCTTTCCCAGCCCGGTCTTCATGGCGCCGATCGGCGTCACCGGCATCTGCACGCAGGATGGCCACGGCGACCTCGCCGCCGCCCGCGCCGCAGCGGAGACGGGCGTGCCGCTGATGGCGTCCACCCTGTCGAACGATCCGCTCGAAACCGTCGCCCGGCAGATGGACGATACGCCGGGGTTCTTCCAGCTCTATACGCCCAAGGACCCCGATCTCGCCGCCAGCCTCGTCGGCCGGGCCGAAGCGGCTGGATACAAGGCGATCGTGGTGACGCTCGATACCTGGGTGACCGGATGGCGCCCGCGCGACCTCAACACCGGCAATTTCCCGCAGCTGCGCGGTCACGTCCTCACCAACTATTTCAGCGATCCGGTCTTCCGCGCCCGGCTCGCCGTGCCGCCGGAACAGGACCCCGCCGCCGCCGTCCGCCATTGGATGGGCGTGTTCGGAAAGGTGCTGACCTGGGCCGACCTGCCGTGGCTGCGCTCGCTCACCAAGCTGCCGCTGATCCTCAAGGGCATCTGCCATCCCGACGATGCCCGCCGCGCGATCGACGGCGGCGCGGACGCCATCTACTGCTCCAATCACGGCGGCCGCCAGGCGAACGGCGGGATTGCCGCGATCGACCTGCTGCCCGGCGTGGTCGCCGCCGCCGGCGATACGCCCGTGCTGTTCGATTCCGGCATCCGCTCCGGCACCGATGTGGTGAAGGCGGTCGCGCTGGGCGCCCGCATGGTCGGCGTCGGCCGTCCGTATAGCTACGGGCTGGCGCTCGACGGCACCGCCGGTGCGGCCCATGTCCTGCGCTGCATCCTGGCAGAGGCGGACCTGTTGATGGCGGTCAACGGCTATCCTGACCTTGCCGCCGTCCGTGCCGCCGGCGCGCAGCGGCTGCCCTGACGCGCCGTCAGCGTATCCGGCGCACCCGCGCGGCACGACGACCGGGCGCCGTCGCGATATAGCTGCCCAGCGACCCCGCCTTGATCGTCACCACGTCGCCCCGGCGCGGTGGCATCATCACCTGTTCCGTCGTCTCCCATTGCCCGCCATCGTCCAGCGCGAAGCGGATCAGCCCGCCGGGCAGGACGGTCGAGGCCTGCATCGTGCCGACCAGTTGCTTTAACTGCGCATCGTCCTTGCCGTCGCCGAACAGCTTGATCGACGGCAGCGAAAATCCGAACAGCGACTTCTTGGCCTTCTGCACCTCGCCGCGGTCGAGCACGACGATCGCCTTGTCGTCCCGCGCCTCGATCACCGCCTTTGCCGTGCGATCGAAACAGGCCAGCCGTGCATCCGATGCAGCGATGGCGCGACACGCCGCCAGATCGTCGATCAACCTCGGCGCGGGAGCGCTGGCGGCCTGGGCGGCAGTCAGCAGGATGATCGATAGCATGCAGTGATTCCCATACGGCCGGGCGCGACATGCTGCATCGCCTGTTCGCCGCGCCGCCGCAAGTCCGTTCGGTGCGGCCGCATTCTGTATGTGACAGATCGGCAACAACATTGTTTCAAAAATATTGTGCGCCGCAAACGACCATTGCGGCCCCTTCTCGTTCGTGCCTAACCTGCGCGCAGAACCGGATGCACGCACATTCCGGTCGAGATCGCCGGCGACATCGACGGCAAAAAGGGGTTCCAAACTATATGACGTCACGCACCCGTATTCGTCTGCTCAACACGACGTTGTTCGTCGGCGCCGCCATGGTCGCCACGCCGACGCTCGCGCAGACCGCGCCTGCCACGCAGGAAACGCAACAGCAATCGACCCCCAACGCATCCGCGCCTGCGGAAGAGGGTCAGGACATCGTCGTCACGGGTACGCTGATCAGCAACCCCAACCTCGTCTCGTCCAGCCCGGTCAACGTGGTGTCCGAGAACGAGCTGACGCTGCGCAACGTCAACAACGTCGAACAGATCATCCGCGAACTGCCGGGCGCGGTTCCGGGCATCGGCTCGGCCGTCAACAACGGCACCGGCGGCTTTGCGACGATCAACCTGCGCAACCTCGGTTCGCAGCGCAACCTCGTGCTGCTCGACGGCGATCGGATCGTTCCGGCAGCGGCCGGCGGCACCGTCGACCTCAACAATATCCCGACCGCATTGGTCCAGCGCGTCGACGTGCTGACCGGCGGCGCCTCCACCACTTATGGTGCGGACGCGGTGTCGGGCGTGGCGAACTTCATCACCAAGAAGAACTTCGCCGGCATGGAGGCGACGGCCAGCCAGCAGATCACCGAGAAGGGCGATTCGAACTACTTCCGCGCGGACCTGACGGTCGGCGCCAACTTCGATGACGGCCGCGGTAACGCGACCCTAAGCCTTGGCTATCAGGAAGCCGATCCCCTGTATCAGGGCAAGCGCGACGTCTCGGTGTTCAGCATCAACGGTGCCAGCGGTGTCGCCGCCGGTGCGTCGCCCACCTCGACGCCGACGCGCATCGCCATCGCGGGCCAGGACCTTCAGGTCAACTCGGCCGGCACTGCGCTGGTGCCCTTCTACAACGGCTTCAACTTCAGCCCGTACAATATCTTCCAGACGCCGTTCAAGCGCTACAACATCTACGCCCAGGCGAACTACGAGGTGAACGACAACCTCGAAGTCTACACCCGCGGCCTGTTCTCGAAGAACACCATCCGGTCGATCATCGCACCGTCGGGCATCTTTGGCGAAGCGCTGACGATCCCGGGTTCCAACCCGTATCTGCCGGCCGGTATCCGCGACCAGCTCTGCACGCTCAACGGCATTGCACTTGGCGCCGCCTGCAACACCAACACCGCAATCCCGCTGCCGGAAGTATATCGTCGGTCGGTCGAACTCGGGCCGCGCGTCTCGACCTACACGACGACGATCTTCGACTATAAGGCGGGCCTGCGTCTGCGCTTCTCCGATCACGTCAAGCTGGACGTGTCGGGCGCCTATGGCGAAAGCAACCTCGACCAGTCGCAGACCGGCTATGTGCTGCGCAGCCGCGTTCAGCAGGCGCTGAATGCGAACAACACCACGACGTGCACGGTCACGACCAACGGCTGCGTCCCGCTCAACCTGTTCGGCGCGGCGGGCTCGATCAGCGCTGATCAGGCGGCCTTCCTCAGCGGCGAAAGCTCCATCGCGATCAACACGGCGCTGTCGCAGTTCCGTGGCGTCTTCAACGGCGACTTCGGCACGACCTCGCCGTTCGCCAACGAGCCGATCGCGTTCGCGGCCGGTGGCGAATATCGCAAGTACAGCTACAACCGTATCCCGGATGCCTATGCGCTGGTTCCGGGCGAGCTGGGCGGTGCCGGTGGTGCCGTGACGCCGTTCTCGGGCGGATACGACGTTCGCGAGGCGTTCGGCGAAATCATCGCGCCGCTTGTCGCCGATCGGCCGTTCTTCCACTCGCTGACCCTCGAAGCGGGCGTCCGCTATTCGGACTACAAGGTGCAGGCGACGAACAATCCCAAGTTCAACGCGACCACCTACAAGTTCGGCGGCAGCTTCGAACCGGTTCAGGAAATCAAGTTCCGCGGCAACTATCAGCGCGCCGTTCGCGCGCCGAACATCTCGGAACTGTTCACGCCTGTGTCGACGTCGCTCGACAGCCTGCCGCCGGGTCTTGACCCCTGCGTCGGCGTCAACGTGCGCAACATCGCCAACCTGCGTGCTGCCTGTCTGGCGCAGGGTGCACCGCTGAGCGCCATCAACAGCACGACCGGCATTCTCGAGCCCGCCTCGGGCCAGCCGAACGTCACGGGTGGTGGCAACCCCAACATTCGTCCGGAAAAGGCGGACACCTATACCTTCGGCGTCGTGATCCAGCCGCGCGGTATCGTGCCGGGCCTCAGCATCGCGGTCGACTACTTCAACATCAAGGTGAAGGACGCGATCACCTCCGCCACTCCGGGTGACATCCTGGCGCAGTGCTTCGGCACCAGCCCGGCCTCGATCACGGCGGCGCAGGCTGCGTCGGCGGCATGCACCAGCATCCGTCGCAGCACCACGACGGGCCGCCTCAGCGGTTCCAGCGCCACGGTTGCGGGTCTGCCCCAGCCGCTGACCAACCGTGGTCGTCTGCGCACCGATGGCATCGACCTCAACGCCAACTACACGCGTGAGTTCGGTGATGTCGGCCTGAACCTCAGCTTCCAGGGCACCTGGACCGCTCATCGCTATTTCCGTGCATCGGAAACCGCGTATGACCGCGACTGCGTCGGCTATTACAGCAGCAGCTGTGAATCGATCCAGCCGGAGTTCCAGTGGAACCAGCGCACCAGCCTGAGCTTCGGCCCCGGCACGCTCTCGCTGCTGTGGCGCCACATCGGCAAGGTTCAGTACGAAGCGCTGGCACCCGACGCTGCCGCTCGCCTGATCTCGACCCCGCTGTTCAGTGGTACGGTTACGGGTCCGACCCCGCTCGCCGGCGGCACCTACAATTTCAACCGCATCGGCGCGTACGATTACTTCGACCTCAACGTGCAGGTCGAAGTGAACGACAACCTGACGTTCACGGCTGGCGTCCGCAACCTGCTCGACAAGCAGCCGCCGCTGGTGGGTGCATCGATCGGATCGACCGCCTACAACAGCGGCAACACCTATCCGTCGACGTACGACGTGCTGGGTCGCCTGTTCACCGTCTCGGGCAAGCTGCGCTTCTAAGCGTCGCCGCCTGACCGGACCCTTGAAAGGGGCAGCTCTCGCGGGCTGCCCCTTTTTCGTATATGCTCGATGTCATTCTAAGGCCGCGACACCCCATGACCGATCTGCCGCCCCCCGCCCGTACCTTGATGGCTCAGGCGATGACCGCACGCCAACGTGGCGATACAGCAGGCGAGCGCACGTTGCTCGACGACGCACTCGCGCTCGCCCCGGATCATCCGCATGTGCTCAACGCGCGCGGCATGCGTGCACTGGCCGACGAGGACCTGCCGCGGGCCTTGGCGCTATTCGGCGCCGCCGCCGATGGCGATCCCGGACAACCTGTCCTGTGGATCAACCAGGCCACCGTCCACCGCTTGCTGGGGCAGGACGCGGCAGAGGCGCAGGCGCTGGAGCGGGCCCTTTCCATCGACAGGCTGAACTTCACGGCACAATTGCGCATGGCCGAACTACACCAGCGCTGCGGACGCGACGCCGCCGCCGCACAGGGGTGGGCGGCCGTCGTCCAGATGGCGAGCGGGATGGTCGAACGCGCGCCGATGATCGAAGACGCGCTCGTTCGTGGCAAAGCCTTCCTCGCCCGACATACCGCCGACCTCGGCCAGGCGATCGATGCCGCGCTCGGTGGTGCGACGTCGCGGCGCATGGCGGCATGCATCGATCACATGCTGGGGCGCCGCGCGATCTACGCCAATCAATGCGCCGGCGTTCACGTCCCGTTCTTGCCTGCCGACGAATTCTTCGATCGTGCGCATTTTCCATGGTTCGCAGCTTTGGAGGCGCGCGTTCCCGCCATTCGCGCGGAAGCCCTCGCGCTGTTGCAGAACGATGCAGGATCCGTCCGCCCCTACGTACGGCAGGACGCCGGAACCCCGCGCAACATCTGGTCGGGGCTCGACAACAATTTCGACTGGAGCGCCTGCTTCCTATGGGAATACGGCATTCGCAACGATGCCATATGCTCGCGTTGCCCGGAAACGACGGCCGCACTCGCCGCCGTTCCGCAGAACGATGTGCCGGGCAAGGCACCGACAGCCTTCTTCTCCATCCTCCGGCCCCACGCCCACATCCCCGCCCATACCGGCGTTACGAACAGCCGCGCGATCATCCACCTGCCGCTGGTCGTGCCGCCCGACTGTCGCTTTCGCGTCGGTGGCGAAACGCGGTCATGGCGCGAGGGCGAAGCCTTCGCTTTCGACGATACGATCGAACACGAAGCCTGGAACGACAGCGATCATCCCCGCATCGTCCTCATCTTCGACGTCTGGAACCCGCACCTATCGACCGATGAACAAGCCGCGTTGAAAGAGATCTTCCACGTGACCGGTCGTGAGATGATGGCCTCCTGATCCGACGCCCTCATCGCGATGGCGATCACCGTGCCGGCAAGAACATCTGCCGGACCATCGATCGCGTGATGTGCCTGTCTGAGCGCAGCGGCAGCCCGATCGTCGTGAACATGTCGATCATCGTGAACGACAACATGCATCGGTTCCTTGCAATGATCTCCGTATCCGACGGCAGTGGTCGAATACCTCGTTTTTACAGGAGCCGATACGCAAGTTTATGAATTCGCAGGGTTGACGCATAGAAGCGTCGGCGTACGGCGGTCCTCGGTCAAAGGAGCAAACTATGACTGATGAAACGTCCGACCTGAATGCTGTCGAACTTGCAACCGAATTGACGATTGCTTGGCTCGCCAATCCCAACACCCGCACTTCCGCTGACGAGGTTCCAGCGTTCCTCGGCAAGATGCATGACACCGTGTCGGCGCTGCTTGGCACGACCGGTTCCTCTACGGAAACGCCGCCAGCCGCCGAATATACGCCGGCAGTATCGGCCCGCAAATCGCTGGCGTCCAAAGATCACATCATTTCGATGATCGACGGCAAGCCCTACAAGACCTTGCGGCGCCATCTGGCGACCCATGGCATGACGCCGGCGGAATATCGCGAACGCTACGGCCTCAAGGTCGATTATCCCATGGTCGCCGAAAGCTATTCGGAAAGCCGTCGGGCGATGGCGAAGAAGATCGGCCTGGGCCGCAAGCCCGGCGCGCGCAAGACCGACGATGGCGCCGCCGCTACGCGTCGCACGCGCAAGTCTGCGGATACGGCGGACGCCTGAGCAATCTCGCAGCCTGCCGCTCGGGCAGGCTGCGAGGCCAGGCCAACGCGGATGGTGACGACAATCCCCACCCGGCGTTCGCGCAGACCGTCGTGTGTCGACGGTTACGAGCCGAACAGGCCCTTGCGATAAAGCAGGGTGATCGCCACCCGGCGGTTGCGGGGATCACCGGGATCGGCGGTGATGATCGGCTCGCGGTCGGCAACGCCCTCGATCCGTTCGAATCGCGCTTCGGGAATACCGCCCGATGCCAGCCGGCGCCGCGTCGCCTCTGCCCGACCGGACGATAGCATCCAGTTGTTCATCGCTCGCGGATCGCCATACGGCAGGCTGTCGGTATGCCCGCGGATCATGATCGTGTTCGGCGTACCGGCGATCGTGCCCGCGATCATGCCGATGAGTTCCGACGCCTTGGCATCGAGCGCGGTCGTGCCGAGCGCGAACATGGAATAATCGGCGTCGTCGACCAGGTCGATGCGCAGCCCGTCCTGCGTCGGCACGAAGCGGACGTGGCTGGCGAGCTTCGCCAGTCGCGCCGATCCCTTGATCTGCTTTTCCAGCTGATCCTTGATCGCCTTGAACGCCAGATTGTCGACCTGCATCGCGGCGGGATTGCGCAGCGATCCCTTGTCGCCGGTGCCGCTCCTCTCGCCGCCCTTCGCCTCCATGGGTATGCCGATCGAGGCGACCGCCGCCGCCGCCGCCTTCGGTCCCAGCTTGTTGTTGCTCATGATCGATTCGCCACCCAGCGGGCCGCTGCCGCCGAGCCCGATGATCTTCTTGTCGAGCAACGTCGGCGCGAAATAATCGGCGATGCCCTTGCGCTGCTTCTCGGTCGTGGCCCCGAGCAGCCAGAGCAGCAGGAAGAACGCCATCATCGCCGTCACGAAATCGGCGTAGGCGACCTTCCACGCACCACCGTGATGGCCGCCATGGCCACCGTCGATGATCTTCTTGACGATGACGATCTTGGGCGGCTGGTTGGTGCCGTGAGGAGCAGCGCGGGCCATGGCTCAATTCTCCCCGCGCTTACTTGCCACGCAGGCCATCGAACACCTCGGCAAAGCCGGGCTGGTTCTTGTGCGCGATGCCGGAGCGTGCCGCCTCGATCACCAGCGGCTGCGGGTGGCCATGCAGCGAGGCGATGATGATCTGCTTGACGACGTCGTAGATGGCGGCATCGGCATCGATCACCTGCTTCAGCCGGCCGGCCAGCGGCGATACGATGCCATAGGCCAGCAGCACGCCCATGAAGGTGCCGACCAGCGCCGATCCGATCATCCCGCCGAGCACCGATGGCGGCTTGTCGATCGACCCCATCGTCTTCACGATGCCGAGCACCGCCGCGACGATGCCCAGCGCGGGCAGCGAATCGGCCAGGCTGGTGAGCGTGGTGTGCGGCCCCTCCACCTCATGATGGTGGGTCTTGATCGAATGATCCATCACCTCCTCGACCGCATGCACGTCGAGCGTTCCGGACGACACGACGACCAGCCGCAGCGTATCGGCGATCAGCGCGACGAGCGTGTGATCGGCGAGCAGGCGCGGATATTCGCTGAAGACGGCGGAGGACTTGGGATCCTCGACATGCGGTTCCAGCGCGATCGGGCCATCCATGCGCAACATCTTCATCAGCTTGCTGACGAGGAAGATGACGTCGAGATAATCCTGCTTCTTGTACTTGGGGCCCTTGAACACCTTGGCAAGGCCGCCGCCCATCGCCTTCAGCTCGGTGCCCGAATTGCCAATGATGAGTGCGCCCGCGGCCGCGCCGCCGATGATGAGCATCTCGTGCGGGATCGCCTCCATGACGGGGCCGAGCGCACCACCGGTGATGGCGAAGCCGCCGAACACCATGACGAGAAGGACGACGAGACCGATGGCAGGAAACACTGTGGGATACCCCGTTTGCGCCGGCATGCCGGCAAACCCGATGGCACAGGGTTAACCGCATTTCCTAGACAAGTGGTTACCAGGCGCGAAGGTTTTGCTACCGGAAGGGATCGTGCAGGCGGCGCCGTTCGATGGCCGCTCTCGCGACGGCACGCCGCGGACGAAACGCCCGTTACTTCAGGTAATCGAACAGCGACAGGCCGGAGAGCTTGCTGAAGCTGGCCTGCGTCGCGGACAGCGCCGTCATCATCTGCTGAAGCTGGACGACGGCATCGGTGATGTCGACCTGTTCCAGCTTGCCGCGCAGGTCGGCACGATCGGTATTGGCAGTGGTCAGCAATTGCTGCTGCAGGTCGACGCGCGCACCGCGCGCACCGACCGATGCCTGCACGTCGGCGACCTTCTCGGTCGCCGCGTTCAGACCATCGAGCGATGCCGACGTCACGGCGGACACGTCGCCGCCCGCCGTCAGCGCGGCGGCCAGACGCGTGAGCATCGCCAGCGTATTGTCCTTGTTGCCGATATCGAAAATGCGCTCGGCGCTCTCGGTCGCCTGCACGCTCTGGCCATCGGCGATCGGCACTTCCGATACCGCCGGCGTCGCGGCGGCGAAGGTGAAGCTGGTATTGCCGCTGGCGTCCGTCGCGGTGGCCACCGCCGCGCCGCCGGCGGCGTTGCCAAACAACGGCTGGCCGCGGACGTTCTTCGAATTGGCCAGCGCCACCAGCGATTCGACGATCGATTTCAATTCGGTGCCGATGACCTTGCGCGTCGCATCGGTCTGCGTTCCCGTTGCCGCCTGCACCGTAAGCTCGGTCGCGCGATTGAGCTGCGTGGCGATCTGGCCCAGCACGCTGTCGGCCTGATTGAGCAGCGACCCGGCCAGCGTCATGTTGGCGCCATAGACTACGGCATCGGCATCCTTGCGGTCCAGTTCCGCGATCTGTTGCGATGCGGCGGGGTCGTCGGACGGCTTGATGATCTTCTTGCCGGTTGCGATCTGGGTCTGCAATTCGGATGCGCGCTCGCCCATCTTGGACAGGCGGTTCGATGCATTGCTGTAGAACAGGTTGGTGGAAATCTGCATCGCGCGTCCTACCGGATGTCGAGAATGGACTGCATCGTCTCGCGCGCGATCTGGATCACGCGGCTGGATGCCGCATAGGCCTGCTGAAAGCGGATCAGGTCGACCGCTTCCGAATCGAGGTTGACGCCCGTCGACGCGGACAGGGCGGTCGCCGCCCCATCGCGGATCGCAGCCTGCGCATCGGCGATCGTGTTCTTCTGTTTGTAGGCGGTCGCATTGTCGGTGACGAGCGTCGTCAGCGACGCTTCGAAGCGGAGCGAATTGCGGGTCGCTTCCAGCGCGGCGAGATTGCTCGCATCACGCACCCCGCCCGCAGGTTTCGTGCCGGATGCACCGGTCGCTGCGGCGATCTTGCTGCCATCGGTGAACTTGTCGGAAATCGTGATGTCGGTCGCGGAATCGCCGGCCACGAACAGGTTGATGCCGGCCGCCCCCTTTTGATCGGCGCCCGCGCGCTGATTGTCATTTACCGCGGCGACGAAGCTTTCGGCCACCGCGTTCAGCGACTGGCGAATGGCGGATACGCGCTGGGCACCGTCGGCGATGCCGGCGAGCGTACCGCCGTTCGGCGTGATTTCGGTGGTGGTGTTGCGCATCGTGACGGCAAAGGCGGCGGTGCCGTTCTCGTTGCGCGTATAGCTGACCGTGCCGGTCATCGCGCCCTGTACGAACGCAGGCCCCTCCGCCCCGCCGAGCTTCACCGTCGCGCGCCCGATCGGGTCCATCTTGACGTCGACATCGACCAGTTCGCTCATCTGCGACAGGATCGTGTCACGCTGGTCCATCAGCTGCGCAGCGGCGGTGCTGCCCGGTTGCGAGCGGCTCAGCCCCTCGTTGACCTTGGTCAGGGAATTGCCCAGCGACGTCAGGGTCTGCGCCGCCTGGGTCCCCGCCGTCTGCAAATCGGCATCGACCTGGTCGAACGCCTGACCGGTCGTCCTGAACGCCAGCGCGGCCGACGATGCGGCACTCAGCATGCCGGTGCGCAATGCGGTCGAATCGGGTTCGGCGGCAAGCGCCTGCGCCGATCCGAAGAATGAGGTGACACGTGTCGTCAGCTGGTTGCCGGTCAGCGCATTCTGGATGCGATCGAGCCATTCCGCACCCTTGGTGGTGCGGGTCAGGTCGCTGGTCGTGGCCCGGAGCGCCGTTGCCGAATAGACGTCGGTCGATCGATTGACCCCCGACAGATACACGCCGTTGCCGGCGCCATAGCCATTCACCGAACCGCTGCCGCCGGCGACCTCGTTCAGCGTCACCGCGCGTCGGGCATAGCCCACCGTGCCCACGTTGGCGATGTTCTCGCCAACGGTCGCTAGCGCGGTCTGGTACGCGCGGACGCCTGACGCGCCGATCGACAGCATGTCGCTCATTGCGGCGGGTCTGCCTTGGACTCGTTAAGATCGGCTTGCGATTTGCTGAGAAAGTCGGTCATCGCCTTGCCGATGCCGAGCGGCGTCGTCTCCGACATGCTCTGTGCGACGCGCGCATCCTGCATCTCGGTAAAGGTGTCGAGCGCCTTCGAATCGAACAGCGGGTCGGCAAGCTTCGCCTGCCGCATGCTCTTCAGCATCATGCCGGTGAACACCGCCTCGAACTGCTGCCCCGCCTTCTTGAGGTTGTCGGCGCTCTTTAGGCGGGACGTGTCGGTCGAAATGCCGCCGACGGTCGAAACGGGTGCGATACTCACAGGACGATCAGTTCGGCACGCAGCGCGCCGGCTTCCTTCAGCGCCTCCAGGATCGCGACGAGATCGGCAGGGGACGCACCGATGGCGTTCACGGCCTTCACCACATCCGCCAGCTTGGGGCCGGGAGCGAGCAGGAACATCGGCTTCTTCTCCTCTTCGACCGACACGTTGGACTTGCGCTCCAACGCGGTCTGGCCCTGGCTGAACGGTGCCGGCTGGCTGATCCGCTGGTTCTCGTCGATGCGCACGGTCAGCTTGCCGTGCGTCACCGCGGCAGGACCTACCCTGACCGCAGAATTGATAACGACCGTTCCGGTGCGCGCATTTACAATTACTTTTGCCGACGGCTCGGCAGAGGTCACATCGAGGTTCTCGATCGTCGACATCAGCGTCGCGCGCGTATCCGCTCCGGGCGGCGCGCGCACCGCGACCGACACGCCGTCGACCGCCTGCGCGGTGCCGAAACCGAGCTTGGCGTTGATCGCCTGCGCGACGTTCTGCGCGGTTGTGAAATCGGACCGGGCGAGGTTAAAGGTCAGCATCGGCGCGGAATCGAAGCCCGTGGCCACGGCGCGCTCGACGGTGGCTCCTTCGGGAATGCGGCCGGTGGACGGTACGTTGACGACGATCTTCGACCCGTCCGCGCCCTCCGCACCCAGGCCGCCGACGGCAAGATTGCCCTGCGCCATCGCATAGATCTGGTTGTCGGCACCGAGCAGCGGGGTCAGCACCAGGCTGCCGCCGCGCAAGGACTTCGCCTTGCCCATCGAGGCGACGGTGATGTCGAGCCGCTGGCCGGGTTTGGCGAAGGGCGGCAGTTCGGCGGTGATGAGCACGACTGCGGCGTTCTTCATCCCCGGATTGGCGCCCGGCGGCAGCTGCAGGCCGAAGCGCGAGGCGACGGCCTTCAGCGACTGCACCGTATATTCGAGGTTGTCGTCGCCGGTGCCGGGCAGGCCCACGACGACGCCGTAACCGGTCAGCTGGTTCGAACGGATGCCCTGGAAACCGCCCAGGTCCTTGATCCGGTCCGCCGATGCGGGCGCGGCAGTGCACAGGGTCGCGATCAGCGAAGCGAGAAGACAGCGGAACATGACGGACAGCCTGCGCATCAGATGGTTAACGGAGCGTCAAAATGGCGAGACGACGGAGAAGAACCGGCTGAGCCAGCCCTGCCGTCCGGCACGGGCGACGTCGCCCTTGCCGGTGTAGGCGATCTGCGCATCGGCGACCCGGGTCGACAATACGCGGTTGTCGGCGCCGACGTCGGCGGTGCGGACGATCCCCTTGATCCGGACGAATTCGTCGCCGCGGTTCAGCGTGACGCGCTTCTGCCCCTGCACCAGCATCGTGCCGTTGGGATAGACCTCGGCGACGGTGACGGACACCTCGCCCGACAGCGAATTGGCCTGATCCGCCTGTCCCTGCCCGTTGAAGCCGCGACCGCCGCTCAGCGTCGCATCGGTAGGGCTGAACAGGTTGAGCGCGCCGGTGGTCGGCAGCGTAATATTGCCCTGACCCTTCGAATCCAGCTTCGAACTCGACGATTTCGACGCCGCGGTGCGCTCGACCAGCACGATCGTCAGCGGATCGCCGACCCGGCGCGCGCGCCAGCCCTCGTACAGCGCGGCATAGCCATCGCTCGCCTGAAAGATCGAACCGTTGGCGGGCACGGGCGGCGGCGCGATTGGCGCACGCACGACGGTGAAGTCTTCCGGCGGCGTCTTCTTGCCGAAGATGCTGGCGTCCGCCTGCCCCGGCACGAGCGCGGCAAGGACGAGCAGGCCCGATGCTGCGGCCAGCGCGATCTCGGCCCAATGACCGGCGATGAACGCGCCGGGGCGAAAAGGATTGGGTGCGGATGCCATCTTACAGGTTCTGATTCACGTATTTGAGCATTTCGTCGGAGGAAGAGATCATCTTGGAATTGACCTCATAGGCGCGCTGCGTCTCGATCATGTCGACGAGTTCCTCGACGACGTTGACGTTGGATGCCTCCAGATTGCCCTGACGCACCCGGCCGCGACCGTCCTCGCCGGCGATGCCGAGGTTGGCGGCGCCCGACGATGCGGTTTCCTTCAGGTAATTGTCGCCGGTCGATTGCAGCCCCGTCGGGTTGGCGAAGCTCGCCACCTGGATCTGGCCGATGTTGGTGCCTTCGGTCTGGCCCGGCACCTGCGCGGTGACGGTGCCGTCGGTGCCGATCGTCACCTGCGTCGCGTTGGTCGGCACGGTGATGCCGGGCATCACCTGATAGCCTTCCGACGTTACCAGCAGGCCTTCCGGGCTGCGGTTGAAATTGCCGGCGCGGGTGTAGCCCAGCTCGCCGCCGGGCAGCTGCACCTGGAAATAACCATCGCCGTCCAGCGCCAGGTCGAAGCTGTTGCCCGTCTGCGTCAGCGACCCTTGCGTGTCGATGCGGGCGGTGCCCTGGACCTTCACACCGGTGCCAAGGTTCAGGCCGGTCGCGTATTTGGTTTCCGCGGTCGACTGCGCGCCGGGCGCGGTGATCGTCTGATAGGCCAACGTCTCGAATGCGGCACGATCCCGCTTGAACCCCGTCGTGTTGACGTTGGCGAGGTTGTTCGAGATGACCCGCATGCGCGTATCCTGGGCGTCGAGCCCGGTACGCGCGATATGCATGGCGGAAGAGGACATCGTGTCTGTTCCTTAACTCGGGAGACGCATCACGGATGTGCTGCTCTCGTCCATATCCTTGGCCGATTTCATCAAATTGGCCTGAACCTCGTAATTGCGCTGGTTCTCGATCATGTCGACCAGCGCCTGCGTCATGTTGACGTTGGAGCCTTCCAGCGCCCCGCCCTGTACCTTGGCGTCCAGATTGGCCGGCAGCGTGCCGCCGCCCTTCACGCGCAACAGATTGTCCATGCCCTTCAGCGTCACCGACCCTTTGGTATCGACCAGCTTCAGCCGGTCGAGCACCTGCGGGTTCTTGGGGTCGCCTCCCTGCGGCACGATGGTGATCGTGCCATCGGCTGCGATCGACAGGCTGTCGTGCGGCGGCACCGTGATCGGGCCCGACTGACCCTGGACGATGAAGCCGTCGCCGGTCTGGAGCACGCCCGATGCCGCAACGTCTAGGTCGCCGCGACGCGTATAGGCTTCGCTGCCGTCGCCCGCCTGCACCGCCAGCCAGTCGCTGTTGCCGGTGATCGCGACGTCCAGCGCGCGTCCGGTCGACTGGATCGCCCCCGGCGCGCGATCGGCGTCGGTCACCTCTTCGCTGGTCGGCATCCGCGCTTCCAGCTGTGTGCCACCGCCCTTCAGCTCGATCCGGTCGAAGATCACGCGGTCGGCGCGGAAGCCGGTGGTGGACGCGTTCGCCATATTGTTGGCGATCGCCGCCTGCGCCTGCATGTGCGCACGCAGGCCTGTCGCCGCCGTGTAGACCAACTTGTCCATTTAGGGCTCCCGCGCTCCGCTGTCGCTTAGTTGCGGATCTGGATGATGGTCTGCGAGACCTGGTTCGCGGTATCGAGCGCCTTCGAATTCGCCTGGAAGTTGCGCTGCGCCGCGATCAGGTTGACCAGCTCTTCGGTGATGTCGACGTTCGATCCCTCGATCTGGCCCGACATCAGCGAACCGAAGCCGTCCGCGCTCGCCGACCCCATCGTCGCCGATCCCGACAGGCCGGTCGCCGACCAATAGCTGTTGCCGATCTGCCTGAGGCCCGTCGGCGTTGAGAACTTGGCCAGCGCCACCTTGCCCAGCGGTACGATGTCGCCATTCGAGAAGCTCGCCTGGATCAGGCCTTCCGAATTGACCGTCACGCCCGACAGCTGGCCGACGGCGACGCCGTCCTGGCTCTTGCTGTTGACCGCGAACGCCGACGACAGCTGCGTCGAATTGGCGAGGTTGAGCGAGATCTGCTGTTCCGCGGCGCCCGAAAGCGGGATGAACTTGTCGTATTTGATCGGTGTCAGCGGCTTGGTGATCGCCCCGGTGCTGCCGAAGGTGATCTCGACCGGATCGGTGCTGCCACCCACTTCCAGCGGCTTGTCGCCGATGTAGGTGTGGACCTCCCACGTGCTCTCGGTGCCGGCGGTCGCGTCTGGCACCTTGGTGCGGACGTAATAGCTGGTCATCGTCATCGGATTGCCGTTGGCATCGTAGATGCGCGTCGCGACCGAATTGTTGTAGGTCGTCGTGTCGGTACGATCGAACTTCGTCGTCTTGACCGTCGAGGTGCCCGACACGTTGATCGAGGTGGCGACATCCTTCGTCGCTTCCGGCGTGCCGCTGGTCTGTTGCAGCTGCAGGTTGGTGAGCCCGTCCTCACCCGTCGCGGTGACGTTGCCATCGCCGTCGACCGGATAGACCATCAGGAAGCTGCCCTGGCCATCGACGACGTTGCGGCTCGAATCGACCGAGAACGCACCGTTGCGGGTATAGGCGATGGAATCACTGGCGCCCGTGGTCTTCACGGTGAAGAAGCCTTCGCCCATCACGGCGAGGTCGAGCGCGTTGGTGGTTCCCTGAAGGTTGCCCTCCTTGAACTGCTGCGTCGTTGCCTTCACCACGACGCCGGAACCGACCATCTTGCGCGGATCGGTCGACACGCTGGAGGCGATGACGTCGGAAAATTCGACGCGGCTCTTCTTGAAGCCCGTCGTCGAGACGTTGGCGAGGTTGTGCGAAATGGTGTTCATGTCGGTCTGCGAAGCCTGGAGACCGGAGAGCGAGGTGTAGAAGGACATCGGATTACTCCTTGGAATGCAATTGTCGTTGGATCGGGATCAGGTGGCGGAGCGGACGTCCGACGGATCGACATCACCGATCCCGACGACCTTGAGCTTGGGTGCGCCGCTGGAGGGCAGCGACACGGATTCGACCGGCGCCCAGACGAGCGTGCGGCTGGTGACCGTCTTGTCGCCGCTGGTGGCGAAGGTGGTAATGGTGAAGGGACCCGAGCCGACATCGTTGCCGGCGCCGTCCTTGCCGTCCCAGTCGAAGGTGGCGGTCCCCTTCTTCTGCGCGCCGAGCTGGAGCGAGCGCAGCGTGCCGCCCTTCCCATCGGCGATCGAGACGGTGACCGAGGTCGCGGCGTCGTCGAGCTCGACCGCGCCGTCGATGCCGCCGGTCGACTTGGGATAGGCGGTCGACCCTTCGGTCAGCACCGTCTTGCCGACATAGCTCATCGCATCGCTGGCGGTGGTCGAGCCCAATTTGGTCGCGACGCCGCTCAGCGTCTTGTTCATCTCGCTGATGCCCGCGACGGACGAGAATTGCGCCATCTGGGCGACCATCTGGGTGTTGTCCATCGGCGCAAACGGGTCCTGATTCTTCAGCTGCGTCGTCAGCAGCGTCAGGAAATCGGACTGGTCGAGCGTCGTCTTGGTCTTGCCAGTCGCCGTGGAAGCGCCGCTGGCGGTCGTGTTCGCGGTGGTCGGCGTCGAACGCTTGATGCCGAGCTGGCTCAGCGTGTTGTCGAAGGCGGAAGCAGTCGTCACCATGATCAGCGGCCCAGCTTGAGGGTATCGATGGTGAGCTGCTTTGCAGTGTTCATCACCTCGACGTTGTTCTGGTAGGAACGGGCCGTCTCCATCATGTCGACGAGCTCGCGGCTTTCGTCGACGGCGGCCTGGTAGATATTGCCATCCTTGTCGGCGAGCGGGTTATTGGGATCGTAGACCTTGGTCGGCGCTTCGCCCGCGGTGACGATCTTTTCGACATCGACGGTCGCCAGACCGGATGCCGCATCGAAGCTGGTGCGGAACACCGGCTTCATCGTCTTGTAGGCAGTGTCCGCCGAACCGGTCGTACCGCCGGCGTTCGCCAGGTTGGACGCGGTCGTGTTCATGCGAACCAACTGCGCGCTCATCGCGCGGCCAGCGACCTGGAACACGCTGATGGGGTCGGCCATGGCTTATTCTCCCTTCAACGCGCGGGTGATCTGGCCGATACGCCCGTTCAGGAACGACAGCGTCGTCTGGTACTGAACGGCATTCTCGGCGAAGGCGGTCTGCTCCTGGTTCAGCTCGACGGTGTTGCCGTCCATCGACGTCTGCAGCGGCACGCGATATTTGGTGGCGGCGGCGATCCCCCGATCGCCGCCGTCCCCTTCCATCGACGCAAGCGCCGACTTGAAGTCGATATCCCGCGCCTTGAAGCCGGGCGTCGAGGAGTTGGCGATGTTCGATGCCAGCACGCCCATGCGCTGCGAACGCACTTCGAGGGCGGCCCCATGAACTCCGAACAGACTGTCTGCGGCCATCGGCCCAAATCTCCGGCGCACCATTGCGCTGCCCCGAACCTAAGCAACCCCCGTGCCAACTTTGGAAACGACGGGTCGGAAACGCCGTTTTTCATGCTTTGCCGAACCGATGCCCGCAACCGGCAAGGCGGCCGGCAAGCCGTTGCCGCGCATTGCCGCCGCTTGCCGGACATGCGGCAAAGGTAACCGACGCTTTAACGAACCGGGTGCGTCGGTGCTGGAGCCGGGCTGCGACGACCGGATGGAATTCCTCATGCGGCGCACCGGATATTCCTCCTTTCTCTATGGTGCGCCAGCTCCGCCTCGCGACCGCGGACATGCGAGCTGGGGCAAACTGGCCTGCCCCTTGCATTATACGGGGCATGTTGATCGCCCAGCTCTTCGATCCCGTCGCGCTCGCCATCGTCGGCGGGGGTACGTTGCTCGCGACGCTATTGCGGGCGCCCGCGCGGGATGCCGCGAGGGCCGTGTCGGCATTGCGCGTACTGATCCGTCGTCCGTTCTGCGCCGATGCCTTGCTCGACCAGATTGCGGCACAGGCGCGGATCGCCAAGCGCCACGGCATCGTCGCGCTCGATAAATCCGTGATCGCCGATCCCGACGTCGCGGCCGCCATCGCCGCGATCGTCGACGGCGCCACGCCGCGCGAGACCGAAGCCTTGCTGCGCTACCTCCGGCAGGCGCGGATCGAACGGCACGTGGCCGCCGCCGACATCTGGTCCGCCGCTGCAGAGGCCGCACCGGCGATGGGCATGGTCGGAACGCTGATCGGACTGGCCGGCATGTTTGCCAATATGACGGATCCCAAGGCGATCGGCGGCGCGATGGCGATCGCTCTCCTTGCGACGCTTTATGGCGCTCTGCTGGCCAATCTCTTGCTGATGCCGATTTGCCACCGCCTGCGTGCCGCCGGTCGCATCGAAGCGTTCGAACGCGCCCGTATCGAGGGGCCGCTGGTCGCTCTCGCCTTGCGCGAGACGCCTCGCCACCAACTGCAAAGCGTCGCATGATCAACGCCGCGCTCTATCCCGACCCGCCGCCGTCGAAGCCACTCTGGTTGGTGACGTTGGCCGACCTGGCGTTGTTGCTGGTCGGCTTCTTCGTCCTGCTTCAGGCGAGCGAGCGACCAAAAGCGGTAACCGATGCCCTGCGGGCCAGCTTCGGTGGCAAAGCTGCCCCGGGCGACGCCGCTGCGCCCGTCCCGCTGCCGGTCATGGCGGCGGGACTGCTCGACTTCGGTGCCGGTTCCGCCACATTGCCGGAAAGCCCCGCCGCGGTCATCGCCTGGGCGCGCGAGGCTGCCCGCGATCCACGCGTCGCGCTTACCGTGACCGGCTCGACCGACGGCTCCCGTGCCGACGTCGACCCCGGCACCGGCAGTGCCGCAATCCTCGCCGCGGACCGCGCCCGCGCGCTGGCGGCGGCACTGACCGGCACCAGCCGCCGGATCACCGTCACCACCACCAATCGCCCCGGCCGCCGCGCCGCGATCGTCACGCTCGCCTTTGCCGGCGAACAGCCTTCGGACCATCAGCCATGACCCTGTTCCCCCTCCTGCTCGCTCCCTTGCTTGCGGCCGCTCCGATGGGCGGCGTCGTCGCCTTCCAGGACATCGGCGGTCTCGATCGCGCCGTCGCCGCCTTCACCAGCCGGCCGGTCGGCGCGGAAGGGGGCGCGCGCACGCCGATCGATCCGCGGCTGCGGCTGGCCCAATGCTCCACCGTGGCGCTCGCGTGGCGTACCGAGGCGCATGATGCCGTCGTCGTCTCGTGCTCGGGACCGGACTGGCGCATCTTCGTGCCGGTGATCCGCGCCGTGGCAGTGGCACCAACCACGGCAGCGCGCCCCGCGGTCGCCGCTGCGGTGAAGGCGGAACCGGTCATCCGTCGCGGCGACCCCGTCGTTATCGAGGCGGGCTCCAATGGCTTTTCGATCAGCCGCGAAGGCGTGGCGATGGCAGATGCCCCGCCCGGTGGTCGCTTCATGGTCAAGGTCGAGGATGCCAAGGGACCGGTACAGGCGATCGCGATCGAGCCCGGCCACGCGACGCTTCCCGGCTGGGGCGAATGACGCGTTAAGCCACGTAAACTTTTTTGCTAAAGTCGCGTTCGACCCAGCCGTTTATCCCTGTGTCAGGCAACACAGATAGGTGCGGACATGGTGGAATCGATCGGCTCAACGCCGCTGAACGGAAGTGGGAGCGTCTCACGCGTCGCCGCACCCGCGGCTGCGCCGACGGTGCAACCGACGCTGACGAAGGCGGCGCAACAGGCGCCGGTGACGGCGGATACGCAACTCAGCAATCTGGCCAAGACGCTCGCCGCGTCGCCCCCGGTCGACAGCGATCGCGTCGAGGAGATCAGGAAGGCGATCCAGAACGGGTCGTTTCCCATTCTGCCCGCGACGATCGCGGACCGGCTCCTTGCCCTCAAGATGAACTGGGACGGCCATGAAGCGGCGTGAAGCCCTGATCCGCGTCATCGACGCGCTGCATGAAGAGATCGCCGCGCTGAAATCCAACGACGTGGTCGCGTTGGAACGCGCTACGCAGGACAAGCTGGCCGGCATCGAACAGATCGCGGCGCTCGGCACGGGTCCAGCAGGCGATGAGATCCGCGAGCTGGCCGACGAGGCGAACCGCCTGAACGAAACCTGCCGCATCTATGTGAATCTGATGGCGGCAAATGTTCGCCGCCGCCTGCAAATCCTGACCGGTGATGCCGGCCATGGTTTCCGCCCGACGCTGGTGTCCGCCTACGCCTGACGGCGTTTCATGCCGTGCGTCAGTCCTGCGAGTGACGCGGCAACACCTTGGGAAAACTGGCACGGCTCTTGCTGAACACCCTCTGACAACAGGGGTGTGCTTCTTTCGCAATGACCGTCAATCCGATCTCTGCCAGCCGCGTTCAATCGGCGATCGCGCTTGCAAGCAGCAAGACGGGCGTGGATTTCGACTATCTCCTCGGCCAGGCCAAGCTCGAAAGCGGGCTCAACACCAACGCGCGTGCCGGCACCTCCTCGGCATCGGGCCTGTATCAGTTCGTCGAACAGAGCTGGCTGGCGGTGGTCAAGAAACACGGCGCGGAACATGGCATGGCCTGGGCCGCCGACAGCATCGGCCAGTCCGCCGGCGGCCGCTACACGGTGGGGGACAGCGCCACCCGTTCCGCCATCCTCAACCTCCGCAACGATCCCACGGCCGCCTCGATGATGGCGGCCGAGCATGCCTCCGACAACAAGGACGTGCTGGAGGATGCGCTGGGTCGCTCCACCAACGGTACCGACTTGTACATGGCGCATTTCCTGGGGATCGGCGGCGCCAAGAAATTCCTGTCGGCGATGCAATCCAATCCGGGCGCGACCGCGGCGTCGCTGTTCCCGCAAGCTGCCGGCGCCAACCGCTCGATCTTCTACGCCTCGAACGGGCAGCCGCGCACCCTCTCGGCGATCTACCAGCGCTTCGCCGACAAGCTCGGCGCGGCGAACGGTAGCGATAGCGTCAGCGAAACGCGTCGAGCCAATCTCGCCTTCGCCGCACAGGCACTCGATGTCGACGGATCGACCGTCGTCACCGGTAACAACGAAAGTGCCGAAGACGCCCTCGCCTGGGCGACGCAGGCCATGACCCGGATGGGCGGACGTTTCAGCGCTGGCGCGGCGATGCCGAACAGCCTGCTGCGTCCATCGCCCAACAACGCAAGGCTTGCCTATATGATGCTCGCCAGCATGGGGGGCCGCTGACGTGAACAAGCTCCTCCGCCACGGTCGTGGCGCCGCGCTGCCGCTCGCCATCCTGCTGCTCGTCGTCGTCATGGTCGTGCCGATCCCGGCGTTCCTGCTCGATATCTTCTTCGTGGCCAATATCGCGATCAGCCTCGCGGTGCTGATGGTCTCGCTCAATGCGCAAAAGCCGCTCGACTTCTCGTCCTTCCCCACCGTCCTGCTGTTCGCCACCCTGTTCCGCCTCGGCCTCAACGTCGCCTCGACGCGCATCGTACTGGTCCATGGACATGAGGGCGAAGCCGCCGCCGGTCACGTCATCGAGGCGTTCGGCACGTTCCTGATCGGCGGTGACTATGTCGTCGGCATCTTCGTCTTCGCGATCCTGATGATCATCAACCTGATCGTCGTCACCAAGGGCGCCGGCCGCGTTTCGGAAGTCAGCGCGCGCTTCACCCTCGACGCCCTGCCCGGCAAGCAGATGGCGATCGACGCCGATCTCAACGCCGGCCTCATCACGCCGGAAGACGCCAAGAAGCGCCGTGTCGAGGTCGCCACCGAGGCCGATTTCTACGGCTCGATGGACGGTTCGTCCAAGTTCGTGAAGGGCGACGCGGTCGCCGCGATGCTGATCCTCGCCGCCAACGTGATCGGCGGCCTGATCCTGGGTCCCGTCAGCCACGGCATGACGATCGCCGCCGCGGCGAAAAGCTATATCCTGCTCGCGATCGGCGACGCACTCGTCGCGCAGCTGCCGTCGCTGATGCTGTCGATCGCCGCCGCCGCCATCGTCACCCGCGTGTCGTCTGACAAGGACCTCGCCGGCCAGATCGGCGGCCAGTTCGGCTCCCCGCGCACCTGGACCCCGGTGGCGATCATCCTCGGCTTGCTCGGCCTACTGCCCGGCATGCCGCATATGGTGATCCTCACCACCGCCGCCATCGCCGGCTTCGCCGCCTGGAAACTGCGCCAGATCGAACGCCGTCCGGTCGTGGCAGCGCTGCCAGCAGTCGCCGAGGAACCCGTCGATCCGTCGAAGATCGGCTGGGACGAGGTGACCGACGGCATGCAGGTCAATTTCGACATCGGCTATGGCCTGGTGCCGCTGGTCGATCCGCGTCGCGGTGCGCCGCTGATGGGCCGCATCACCGGCGTTCGCCGCCAACTCAGCCGCGACCTCGGCTTCGTCGTGCCGCAATGCCGGGTGCGCGACGACATCAATCTCGCACCCTACACCTATCGTATCGTCGTCAACGGTGTCGTGCTGGGCGAAGATCAGGTCTCACCGGACGAGATGCTCGCGCTCGATACGGGCCAGGCCTATGGCGACCTTACCGGCAAGAAGGCGAAGGACCCGACCTTCGGCCTCGATGCGACGTGGATCCCCGCCGGCGATGCCGATGCGGCGACGGGCGCAGGCTTCCTTGTCGTCGACGCCGGCACCGTCATGGCGACGCACCTCAACCACGTGCTCGGCGCCCACGCCACCGATCTGCTGGGGCCGGACGAGGTCCAGTCGCTGCTCGACGGGCTGAAGGAGCGCGCCGCGCAACTGGTCGCGACGCTGACCCCCAACCCGCTGCCCCTTACCACCCTCACCCAGGTCCTGAAGGGCCTGCTCGCGGAGAACATCCCCTTGAAGGAGTTCCGTCGTATCGCGCAGGCGATCTCCGTCGCCGCCACCCGCAGTGCCGATGCCGAGGAGATCATCGAACTGATCCGTCCGGAGCTGGGTCAGCTCATCATCCAGAAGCTGTGCGGCGTGCGCGAGCCGTTGCGTGTGATGACGCTGGAGGGCCAGTTGGAAGGGCTGCTCGGCCAGGCGGCGCGGGCCGACCAGTCGCGCCGCCACGTGATCGAGCCCGACCTTGGCCGCCGTATCGTCGATGCGTTGCAACAGGCAGCGCAGCCGCTGATAGCCGAGGCCAAGCCATTTGCGCTCGTCGTCCAGCCGGCGATCCGCATCGCCATCCGCAAGCTGGTGAAGACCGTCTTGCCCGACACGCCGGTCCTCTCCTTCTTTGAAGTACCCGAGGAAAAAGCGGTCGAGGTCGTCGCCGTCATCGGCGCACCGCAGCAGCATCAGGCGCTGGCGGCATGAGCGCCGAACCGATGAAACTGGCGTTTACCGACGCCCATCCGGCGCCACCGGGCATGATCCCGCCACAGCCGCTGACCTACACGCGAGTAACGCGGCCCGGCGGCGATCAGGAAGCGATGATCCGGCAGTATCTGCCGCTCGTCCGCCGCATCGCCTGGCACGTCCACGGATCGATGAGCACGATTGTCGATATCGAGGACCTCGTTCAGATCGGCCTGGTCGCGCTGGTCGAGGCGGTCGGCCAGGCGGCGGAGCAAGGTGCGCAGTTCCGCGCCTATCTCCAGACACGGCTGCGCGGCGCCATGATCGACGAACTGCGGCGACAGGCGACGACGACACGCGGCGCGATGCGGCGGCGGCGGCAATATCAGGCTGCGATCGCGACACTGACGGCCAGGACAGGCCGCACACCGGGCGAGGCCGCATTGGCGACGGAGTTGGGCGTATCGGTCGACAAGCTGCGCGCCGACTATGAGACAGCGGACGCCGTACGGTTCGAATCGATGGACGACGTCTATGCCGACGACCTGCCATGGTTCGCCGACGACACGCCCGACGCCTTCGAACAACTGGCGGAAAGTGACCTGCGCGACGCGCTGATCGCGGCGATCGGCGCTTTGCCCGAACGCGAGGCGCAGGTCGTCCAGCTCTATTATGTCGAAGAACTGAATCTCGAGGAAATCGGCCAGGTCTTGGGCGTAGGCTCGGCCCGCGTGTGCCAGATCAAGGCCGCCGCGCATGCGAAACTGAAAAAGGCGCTGGCGCGCAAAATCTAACCCTCGAACCTTCGTCATCCCCGCACAGGCGGGGATCCATACTGGCTGACGTATCGGATCCATCACCCCGTTCAGCCACCATGGATTCCCGCCGCCGCGGGAATGACGAACAATAAGGTTACGCCACCACCACCTTCAACCGAGCGGCAAAGCTCTTCCTCAGCTTCTGCAACTTCGGCGGGATTACCGCCATGCAATAGGGATTCGAGCGCCCCGACGTGTCCCAATAATCCTGATGGTAATCCTCCGCCGGATACCAGGTCGCCATTGGCTCTACGGTCGTCACGATTGGCTTGGGCGAATCCGCCTGCGCCCGCTCTATCGCCGCGCGCATCTGCGCTTCCTGGGCTTCGTCCGCAGGGAATACCGCCGAGCGATATTGCGTGCCGACGTCATTCCCCTGTCGATTCAACTGCGTCGGATCATGTGTCGCAAAGAAGATGTCGAGCAGGTCGCCAAGCTGCAATTGTTCGGGATCGTAGCCTACCCGGATCGCCTCGGCATGGCCGGTGTCACCGCCGCAGACCTGCTTATAGGTCGGGTTCGGCACGGAGCCGCCGATATAGCCGCTCTCGACGCTTTCGACGCCGATCACATCTTTGAACACCGCTTCGGTACACCAGAAGCAACCACCGGCCAGCGTTACATATTCCGTCATCACATGTCTCCTTTGCTCCCATGTAGGAACCGGCTAGGGCGCCCGAAAGGCGGGAGCACAGATGATGGCGTTGAACGGTAAGGTCCTGGTCACCGGCGGAGCCGGCTATATCGGCAGCCACGCCGTGCTCGCATTGCTCGACGCCGGCCATGACGTCGTCGTCGTCGACAATCTCGTCACCGGCTTCGACTGGGCGGTCGATCCGCGCGCAACGCTGGTGCGGGCGAATATCGAGGACGACGCCACCGTCCGCGCAACGATCCGCGATCATCGGGTCGTGGCTATCATGCACTTTGCCGGATCGGTCGTGGTGCCCGAATCGGTCAGCAATCCACTCAAATATTATCACAACAACACCGTCGCGACGCGAGCCCTGCTGGAAAGCGCCGTTGTCGAGGGCGTGCCGCACTTCATCTTCTCGTCCACCGCCGCGACCTATGGCACGCCGGTGAAGGTTCCGGTGCAGGAGGGCGATCCAACCGTGCCGATCAATCCGTACGGCATGTCGAAGCTGATGACCGAGGCGATGCTACGCGACGTCGCAGCCGCGCATCCGATCAACTATTGCGCCCTCCGCTACTTCAACGTCGCCGGCGCCGATCCACAGGGCCGCTCGGGCCAGTCGACGGTGGGCGCGACCCACCTCATCAAGATCGCGGTAGAAGCGGCGACCGGCAAACGCGATACGGTGTCGGTCTTCGGCACCGATTTCGACACGCCCGATGGCACCGGCGTGCGCGATTACATTCACGTCAGCGATCTGGCCGCGGCGCATGTCGCCGCACTGGAACTGCTCGTCGCCGAACCGACGCGTAGCCACACGCTCAACGCCGGCTACAACCGCGGCTTCTCGGTCAACGAAGTGCTCGACGCGGTCGATCGGGTCACCAATCTGACCATTCAGCGCCGCTACGAAGGGCGACGCGCCGGCGATCCCGCTGCGCTGGTCGCTGACAACAGCGCGATTCTGGCCGCGTTGCCGTGGCGCCCGCAACGCGACGATCTGGACACGATCGTCAGGGACGCCCTCGCCTGGGAGCGCAAGCTCGCTGAACGGGACTAGCGCTCTCCACCGATCGCCGCGCGCGCTTGCGCGGTGGCGGTCCACCAGCCGATCGCCCAAAGCGTGCCGAAGCTCCACCCGGCCAGCACGTCGCTAGGCCAGTGGACGCCCAGATACACGCGACTGCATCCGATCGCGCCCGATAACAGCACGGCAACGACCAGCAGGTAGCGGCGCGCGGCGCGATCGGGCGTCACCTGCCCCGCCAGCGCTGCGAGCGTCAGGTAGACGACAGCGCTCGACGTCGCATGACCGCTCGGGAAGCTGTACCCGCCTGCCTCGACCAGATGCGGCACCAGATCGGGCCGGGCGCGCAACACCTGTCCCTTGATAAGGTCGATGGCCCAACCACCGGTCAGACTTGCCAGTGCGATAGCGAGCGCGGTCAGCCACAAGCGCTGGATTAACAGCAGACCTGCCACGATCACGACGACCAGCGTCAGCACGACGCCGCCGCCCAGCGCTGTTACGTCGGTCGCGACTTTCGGCAGCCACGCCGGTCCATGCCACTGGCGAAGCCCGACGATGAGACTGCGGTCGAAATCGAACGGATAATGGGCTGTCGCAAACGCCCCCACGAGAACGATTGCAAGCCCAAGAGCGATGAACGCCAGGCCTGCGAGCAGTGGGGGCAGGCGCCGTGCGCCGATATGGGGAGTAGCCGGTGTCTGGGTCATCGATGCGGCACGAACGCATCAGCAATCACGTGGTGCCGAACAGGCTCGAACAACCCCGTGCGACGATAGGAGAACCACGCCCGGCGCAAGGCGCTGTCCGGCCGTCCTTATCTATCGAAATCACCATCGCGCATCGACTGCCGTGCGTCGGATAATTCACACACCCAGCCCCCTGACGACAAGATAATGATAACGACTTGCAATAGCCTGATCAGCCGCTATTCGATCGCGGAGTTCACGGAGTAAGACAACATGACTGCCCTCATCGCCCTGCTGGCCGCTACCGCCGCAGTTTCGCCGACGATGCCCGACCCGGTCGCCGCACCGGTCACCGGTTCCGAGGATCCGCAGCGAAGTGAGGACATCATCGTCACCGGCCAGCGCAGCGAAGGCAGCGATGATTACGGCGTCAAGAACCAGCGGACCGCCACGCGCCTGCCGCTCAGCCAGCGCGAGACGCCTCAATCGGTCAGCGTCGTCACCCGCGCGCAGATCGAGGATTTCCAGCTTAACGACGTCAACGCGTTGTTGACGACCGTACCCGGTGTCAGCGTCTTCGCCGGCGAGACCGATCGCATCTATTATTCGGCGCGCGGTTTCGATATCCAGACGTTCCAGATCGACGGCGTCGGCCTGCCCTTCTCGTTCGGCATCCAGACCGGATCGATCGACACCGCGATCTACGACCGGATCGAGGTCGTGCGCGGCGCCCCTGGCCTGCTCTCGCCGACCGGCAATCCGTCAGCCGTCATCAACTTCATCCGCAAGCGTCCGTATCGCGAACTGAAAGCCTCGGCGAGCGCCCAATATGGCTCGTTCGACACGCTGCGACTGGACGGCGACGTCAGCGTGCCGCTGACGACCGACGGCACCGTGCGTGCCCGTGCGGTCGGCGCCTATACGAACGGCGACAGCTATCTCGATCGCTATAAGCTCAAGCGCTGGACCGGCTATGGCATCGTCGAGGCGGATCTCGGGTCCAACACCGTCGTCAGTGCCGGCTATGGGCATCAGGAGCACAAGAGCCGCGGCGCCATGTGGGGCGCGCTGCCGCTCTACTATACCGATGGCACCCGCATCGATTACGATCGATCCGCCAATTACGCACCCGATTGGTCGAGCTGGAACGTCATCGATCGCCAGATCTTCGGGGACATCACGCATGACATGGGGAACGGCTGGACGGCCAAGCTATCGGTGCTGCGCAAGGCAACGGCCGAAGACAACAGCCTGTTCTACGTCACTGGCAATCCGAACCGCACGACGGGTCTGGGCATCACCAGTTATCCCGGCGCCTTCCTGGGCGAAACCCGTAACCTGACGATCGACGCCTATGCCGGCGGCCCGGTCACCATCGCAGGCCGGAAGCACGACGTGATGTTCGGCGTCATGCGCGGTGCCGAACGCTATCGGCAATATTCCAGCTATGACAATGCAGCGATCGGGGTCTCGCTGCCGCTTTCGACGTTCCTGAGCGGCTCCTTCGCCCGACCCAACTTTCCGGCAGCCTATGATCTGAGCCTCGACACCAACACGCGGCGCGAGACGGTGTACGGGCTTTTCCGCATGAATCTCGCCGATCCGTTGAAGGTGATGCTCGGGGGCAGCTACACCCACGCCCGGAGCGAGGGCGCATCCTACGGCGCGCCGACCGCCTATGATCACAAGCGCTTACTGCCATTCATCGGAGCGACCTACGATCTGACCAGCACGATCAGCGCCTATGCCAGCTATACGACGATCTTCAATCCGCAGACGGAATTCGATGCCCAGAACCGCCTGCTCGACCCCATCAAAGGCGACAATATCGAGGCCGGACTGAAAGGCGCATGGTACGGCGGCCGGTTCAACGCCAGCGCCGCAGTATTCCAGGCGCGCCAGCAGAACACTGCCGAAGCCGTTGGGTTCGACACGGTGCTCGGCCGCAGCATCTACCGCGGCGTCGATGCCACGTCGCAGGGGATCGAGCTGGAGGTCGGCGGCAACCCGGTTCAGGGGCTGCAGGTCACCGGCGGCTTCACGACCATGCGCGTCCGCGGCGACGACGACCAGGCAGTGCGTACGTTCGTGCCGCGCAATACCGCCCGGCTCAACGTCACCTATTCGCCCGCGCCGCTGCCGGCACTCAAGCTCGGCGCATCGATGCAATATCAGAGCCGCTTCTACATCGAACCGGGCACCAATTCCGTCACCACCGGTCAGCCGATCCGCGTCACGCAGGGCAATTACGCATTGCTCGACCTGCTCGCGCGATACGAACTGACCCCGCAAGTGTCGGTCAGCGCCAACCTGCGCAACGTCACCAACGCCAAATACCTGACGGCGCTGACGTTCGACCAGAGCCGTTACGGCGCACCGCGGAGCATCCTCGGCACGATCAGCGTGCGCTATTGAGCGCCATACAGATGGAGGCATCGGCATGATCGTCGCCGCGCTCGTAGTTGTCGTCATCGGCGTCGGGCTGATCCGCTGGGGATGGAGCGGGCGGCGGGGTGCTGCCGGCGCCGGCTGGCTACTGGCGGCTGCGGCGCTGGTGATGCTGGCCGCACGCAACGGCGCCTGGGGCATCGCGGTCGGCGCAGTCGTCGGCATTGCCGCCGCGCTGGTGCTCGTGCTCTACGCCGGCTGGACCTCGCCCGCGAAGGTATCGCGCGCCGGGCGTGAAGCCCCATCGATTACATTGCCCCGCCGCTGGCACGATCTGCGTCGCCGCGTCGTCGTATTCATGCTGGTGGTACCGATCGCCTTCTGCGCGGCGCAGTGGCTCGCCTTCGGCGCGCAGGCGATTGCCCGACGCGCCGGCGCGAACGACGCGGATACCATGGTGTTGACATTGATGCTCCAACCGATCCTGTGGGCGCTGCTGATCGCCTGGCAGATGACCCGCGCCAGCCCCGCCCGCATGGTGGCACCCCCTGCCGCCGCGGTTGTGCTCGGCACCGTCCTCTGGTGCGCGTCATGAGCGGTACCCCGGTCCAGCGCGCACTCGGCGGGCATGCCGCGATCGGCCTGCTCGTCAGCGCCCTCCTCTACCTGATCGCCCTCTCGGGCTCGATCATCGTCATCCACGATCGCTGGCAGCGTTGGGAACAGCCCGACATCGTCGAAACCGCAACGCTGTCTCCCGCTGCGGTGCAGACGGCGATGCAGGCGGCGATGATCCGCGACCGCGGCAAACCGCCGACGACGCACCTTTATGTCCGTATGCCGACGGAAGATCTGCCGCGGGGCGTGGTGACCACCGATCATGGGGCCTCGTATGTCGATGGCGCGGGCGATATCGTCGGGCGGGAAGCGCACAACTGGACCGAATTCCTCATCGGCCTGCATGAATATCTTCATCTACCGGCAACCTGGGGCCTCATCGCGGTCGGCGCACTCGGGGTCGCGCTGGCGGCGCTCGTGATCACCGGCGTGTTGGCGCACCCGCGCATCGTGCGCGATGCGTTTCGCCTGCGCATGCGGCAGGACCCGCAGATCGCCCGTGCCGACTGGCACAACCGCATCGGCGTCTGGACCCTCCCCTTCGTCCTTGCGGTCGCGCTGACCGGGGCGTTCATCGGCCTGGGCAGCATCGGGACGAGCGTGCTCGCCCGCGCCTATACCGGGGGCAAGCTCGAAGCGATCTACGCGCCCGTCTTCGGTCAGGAACCCACGCCCAACCCGGCCAAGGCCACCCTGCCTGATGTCGCCACCGCCCTCGCCGCGCTTCACACGCGGGTGCCTCATGCCGTGCCGACCTATGTCATCGTTCACGAACCCGGCACCGCGGGCCAGCACGTCCAAATCATCGCCGAACATCCGCGCCGGCTTATTTACGGCGAAACCTACGCCTTCGACGCGCGTGGCGGCTGGCGAGGACCGATCGGCCTTGCCGACGGCGCGATCGGGCAGCAGGTTGCCGCCTCGGCCTACAACCTCCACTTCGGCAACTATGCAGGCCTGCCGGTCGAAATCGCCTATATGCTGTTCGGCCTTGGGCTGTGCGTGGTCACCGCGACCGGAACCTCGCTCTGGCTGCGCAAGCGCCAGCGACGGGGGCTTGGCGGGACACGGCTGACCGCCTGCTGGAGCGTCGTGATCTGGGGCTCCCCGCTGCTGATCGTAGCGCTGGTCTGGCTGCGCGCGATCGCCGGCCCCGACGCTCCGCTCGCGACCGTTTTCTGGGTTGTGCTGGCCGGATCTCTAGCTGTCGCCGCTGCACGACCATCGTGGTTCCCGGACCGTGCATTGCGCACCATATTGGCGGCAGCGCTGATCGTAACCGCCGGTATCCACCTGCTGCTCTTCCGAACCGCGCCGGCGCCCGTCCTGGTGATCGACGTCATCGTCCTGGGATCGTCGCTAGGAGCGCTGATGCTAGGACGACGGAAAACGGCCTGACGCGTCTGTATCGGCAATCCGGAAAAACGATGGTGGGTCCGCCGGGGCTCGAACCCGGGACCTCTCGATTAAAAGTCGCTTGCTCTACCGACTGAGCTACGGACCCCCGCCATCGATCCGGCGCACCTAAGGGCGGGGGCGCGGTCGGTCAACCGCATGTGCCAATTGACGGACGGTTCGCCCGCCGACCGGATCGCGCCAACCGGGAGCGATTGCGCTCAGCGGCGCCAGGACGAAGGCCCGCGCGTGTAGGGCTGAGTGCGGAATGGTGAGGCGATTGTCGTGCCAGACGCCACCCGACCACAGCAGAATGTCGAGGTCGATCACGCGCGCGCCCCAGCGGCGCCCGCGCCGCCGCCCGAATGCGGCCTCGATCCGTTTCAGCCGATTGAGCAGCGCCGGCGGCGATTCGGTGCTGGCGATCAGCACGGCGGTGTTGGCGAAGCGTCGGATCGAGGGGCCGAGCGGCGCCGAATCGACGATCGGCGCGCGAGCGACGACGCCACCGATCGCAGCGATCGCGGCATCCACTTCGAGCCTCGGGCTGCCGTGCCGCCCCCGCCGGTTCGAACCGATCCCGATCGCATAGATTGCCGTCGCCATCCTCCCGCCTTAGGCGAATGCGATGACCTTAGCATCCAGCCCGCTCGCTCCGATCGAGCCACCGCACGATTGCCCGCGTTGCCCCCGCCTCGTCGCCGCGCGCGAAGCCTTGCGCCAGGACAATCCGACGTGGTGGAACGCCCCCGTCCCCGCCTTTGGCGATCCCGCGGCGTGGCTGGCGATCGTCGGATTGGCGCCCGGCCTGCACGGCGCCAACCGGACGGGGCGGCCGTTCACCGGCGATCATTCCGGCGCGCTGTTGTTCGCGACGCTCGGCCGGTTCGGCCTCGCGACCGGCACCTACGCCAACCGGGCGAACGACGATGTCGTGCTGACCGGCGCGATGATCCTCAATGCGGTGAAGTGCCTGCCGCCCGCCAACAAACCGACGCCGGAGGAAATCCGGACGTGTCGCCCGTTCCTGGACAATGAGATCGCGGCCCTGCCCAACGTCCGGGTGGTCGTCGCACTGGGTCAGATCGCCCACCAATCCGCGGTGAAGGTCCTGGGCGGCCGTCTTCCCAAGGCCAATTTCGCACACCTTGCCGAACATCGCATGCCCGACGGCCGCGTGCTGATCGATAGCTACCATCCCTCGCGCTACAACCAGAATACCGGCCGGCTGAACGAGGAGATGTTCGACGCCGTGTTCGCACGCGCCGTGGCGCTGGGTCCGAAGCCCGATCAGATATCCTGAACGAGGCGGCCGTACAGTTCGGGACGACGATCGCGGAAGAAGCCGAAGGCGGCGCGGTGCCGCCTGATCCGGGCGAGATCGAGCGTCGCGACGATCACCCCTTCCTCTTCGCGACCGAGTTCGGCGAGGATGTCGCCGCGCTCGTCGGTGATGAAACTGGTGCCGTAGAAGGTCTGGTCATGCTCCACGCCGATCCGATTGGCGGCGATCACGGGAACGACGTTGCTGACCGCATGCCCGACCATCGCACGCCGCCACAGTCGGGCGGTGTCGAGGCTGGTGTCATGCGGTTCGCTGCCGATCGCGGTCGGATAGAACAGCACCTCCGCCCCCATCAGCATCATCGCGCGCGCGGTTTCGGGATACCATTGGTCCCAGCACACGCCGACGCCCAGCTTCCACCCCGGGGCGGAAGGAGGGGCCGGCCACACCTTGAACCCGGTGTTGCCGGGTCGAAAATAGAATTTTTCTTCGTAACCAGGGCCATCGGGAATGTGGCTCTTGCGATATACACCCTGGATCTCGCCGTCGGGGCCGATCATCGCCAGGCTGTTGTAATGATGCGGGCCGTCCGCCTCGAAGAAGCTCGTCGGAATGGTGACCTTCAACGCTTCGGCCAGGGCCTGCATCGCCAATACCGCCTTGTGTTCGCCCGCCGGCGCCGCGTTGGCGAACAGGCCCTCGTCTTCGACCCGGCAGAAATATTCGCCCTCGAACAATTCCGGCGGCAGGATCACCTGCGCGCCCTGCCCCGCCGCCTCACGCACCAGGCGCGATACGTTGGCGATATTGGCGTCGATGTCGGCGGAAAAGGCGAGCTGGAGCGCGGCGACGGTGATCTGGGTCATGCGCGTGCATGTAGTGGGACGGAGGGAGATCGTCACCCCTCCGCCCGGATGCGGTGTCAGTTCGCCGGAATTTGCTGGCTGATGCAGTGGAAGCTGCCGCCGCCCGTCAGGATGTGATCCGCGCGAAGCCCGGTGACGCGGCGATCGGGAAACAGCGCCTGGATCGCCGCCACCGCGGCCGCGTCGTTCTCGCTGCCATAGACCGGCACGACCACCGCGGCATTGCCGATGTAGAAGTTCATGTAGCTCGCAGGCACCACCTCTTCGTCCCGCAGGACGCGGCCCGGCGAAGGGATCGTCACCACGTCGAGCCCGGCAGCCTTGGCGTCGCGCATCGCGTGGCTGTAGACTTGCCAATTGGGGTCGTTCTCCGCCGCTTCCGGCAGCGCCAGCCGGCCTTCGCCGACGAAGCGCGCCAGATTGTCGACATGGCCATCGGTATGGTCGTTGAGCAGCCCGTCGCCCAGCCACACCACCTTGGTAAAGCCCAGGTCGTCGCGCAGCCGCGCCTCGATCTGCGCCTTGCCGAGCGTCGGGTTGCGATTGGGATTGAGCAGGCATTGTTCCGTGGTGACGACGACACCCGTGCCATCGCCGTCGATCGCTCCGCCTTCGAGCACCCAATTGCAATAGCCGACGGGCTTTCCGCGCTGCTGGGCAAGCCGCAGTCCGATCGTATCGTCACCGGGCAGGTCGTACTTGCCGCCCCATCCGTTGAAGCCGAAATCGCGCGCTTCGCCGTTGCCGAGCACGATCGGGCCGGTATCACGCAGCCATATGTCGCCAAACGGTTCGACCACCACTTCGGCGAACGGTGCCATGGCGGTGGCCGCGGAGCCGCCCTCGGCGTCGGCAGCGACCAGGATCACCGTCTCGCCCGCGCCATCGGCATGAATCGCCCGGGCAAAGGCGACGACTTCCTCACGCGCCGGTTCGAGATCGTCCTGCCACAGATCCGGATGGCTCGGGAAACCGATCCATACGGCCTTGTGCGGCGCCCATTCGGCCGGCGGCACGGGCATGTTTGCGCTCATTTCGTCCCTCCCGCCACGGTGGCGCGGCTCTTGTCGCGAATGGCACGGAATTCGTCGCCCGGCATCCAGTTCGGCCAATCGCGCCCCTCGGCGAGCGCGCGGCTCAGCGCATAATAGAGGCCGACATCCTGCTGCACGCCGGTCCAGTCCCAATTGGGATCATATTCGTCGGAGGGGGCATGATAGCGATGCTCCTCGTAATCTTTCGCCGCTGCGCGTCCCGCGGCAACACCGCCCTTCAAGAGATCCTGGCCGGTTTCGAAATAGACCATCGGCACGCCATGCTTCGCCAGGCTGAAATGGTCGGAGCGATAGTAGAAACCCTTTTCCGGCGTCGGTTCGGGCGTTGCGGTGCGTCCCTGCGCCTTCAGCGCCGCATTCAGGTAGCCGTCGAGCTGCGACTTGCCCGGCCCGATCACGATCACGTCCTTCGCCGGGCCGTACATCGCGAGCGCGTCCATGTTGGCACCGCCGACGGTCTTCGCGAGCGGGTATACCGGGTTCTCGCCATAATAAGCGGACCCCAGCAGCCCCGATTCCTCGGCGGTCAGCGCGACGAACACCATCGACCGGCGTGCGGGGCCAGCCTTGGCATTCGCCTCTGCCAGCGCGACCAGCGCGGCGGTACCGTCCGCATTGTCGACCGCGCCATTGCAGATGCCATCACCATTGACCGGCGTGCATCGGCCAAGGTGATCCCAGTGCGCCGACAACAGGACATATTCGTCCGGCGCCTCGCGGCCCGGCAGGATGCCGACGACGTTGTGCGAGATCTGTTTCCTGATCTGGTTATCGAAGCTGACCGATGCCTTCAGGCCGAGCGGAACCGGCTTGAAGCCCTTCACCTTCGCCGCCGCCGCGAGTTGGTTGAAATCCTTGCCGGCACTGGCGAACAATGCACGCGCCTTGTCCAGCTGGATCCAGCCATGGGCGGCGGTGTCATCCATATGGCCGTTGGCGGCATCGGCGACATGTTCGGCACCGGTGTTGCTCGACTGGACGACGTTCCAGCCATAGGCGGCAGGCTCGGTCTGATGGACGATCAGCACCGCGGCCGCGCCCTGCCGCGCCGCTTCCTCGTACTTATAGGTCCAACGGCCGTAATAGGTCATCGCGCGGCCGCCGAAATCGCCGGTCAGTCCCTGCGTCTGCCAATCGGGATCGTTGATGAGGACGACGACCGTCTTGCCCTTCACATCGAGGCCCGCGTAATCGTTCCAGCCCTTCTCCGGTGCGACGATGCCATAGCCGGCAAAGACGATGTCGCTGTCCTTCACGTCGATATGCCGCGTGACGCGATAGGTACCGACCACCATGTCAGGGCCATATGCGAGGGACAACGGGGTCTTGCCGCCGGTGATCGTCAGCGGGGTGACGTTCTGCGCGGTGATCTCGACCAGCGGCACGTCCTGCAGCCATCGCCCCTTGTTGCCGGGCTTCAGGCCTGCCTTCGCGAACTGCTGCTGGAGGTAGGCGAGCGTCTTTTCCTCGCCCGCGCTGCCCGGCGCGCGCCCTTCGAACGCGTCCGAGGACAGGGTCTTGGTCACCGCCTTCATCGTATCGACGGAAATGGCCGGCGTGGTCTGGGCCGCCGCCATGGCGGGCGTGGCGAGCAGGGCGGCGAGGATGAGACGACGCATCGGAGACTCCGCGAAATGGGTCAGAATAGCCGGCCTTGTGACGCGGGAGCGGGCGTATGTCCACGGGCACGCGAAGGACCGGCGCCGCATGGCGAGATGGCACCGTAACCGACGGTCCTGCGGGGGCGGGCGCAGGCCTCGGAAACGGCCGCCAAACAAAAAGGGCGGCCCCGCAGGACCGCCCTTTTCATCGACAGGAACCGTCGATCAGCGCGAATAGAATTCGACGACCAGGTTCGGTTCCATCTTCACCGGATAGGGCACCTCGTCGAGCGTCGGGACGCGGACGAAGGTGATCTTGGCATTGCCATCCGGCGCGACATAGTCGGGGATGTCGCGCTCTGCGAGGTTCTGCGCCTCGAGCACCAGCGCCATTTCCTTCGCCTTGGTACCCAGCGTGATCTCATCGCCTACGAAGCAGCGACGCGATGCGATGTTGCACTTCACGCCGTTGACGCGAATGTGGCCGTGGCTGACGATCTGGCGCGCGGCGAAGATCGTCGGCGCGAACTTGGCGCGGTAGACGATCATGTCCAGGCGCTGTTCGAGCAGGCCGATGAGGTTCTGGCTGGTATCGCCCTTCATCCGGGCGGCCTCGTGGTAGCACGCACGGAACTGCTTCTCGGTGACGTCGCCGTAATAGCCCTTGAGCTTCTGCTTGGCGCGCAGCTGGATGCCAAAGTCCGACACCTTGCCCTTGCGGCGCTGGCCGTGCTGGCCCGGGCCGTATTCGCGCTTGTTGACCGGCGACTTGGGGCGACCCCAGATATTCTCGCCAAGACGGCGGTCGATCTTATGCTTGGCGCTATGGCGCTTCGACATTCTGTATTCCTTGCAAACGACAATGACGTAGACCGCCCGATCGCTAACGATCGGATGGCCTGGTCCCGGTATCGCGCTGCTGATCCGTCAGGAGGCAGGCCCGCCGCTTCACCGGGGTGCGGGGGCATTGCGAAGGCGGGCGCCTAGCCGGGGCGTGGCGGCAAGTCAAGCTGGACAGCGGCCCGACGGGCCGTCACACGACCCGCCATGACGACGATCCTTTCCGCCCCCGATTGCGCGACGATGACCGAGGTTCGCGCGGGCGTCGATGCCCTCGACCGCGAGCTGATGGCGCTGCTGGCGCGCCGCTTCGCCTATATGGACGCCGCCGCCCGCATCAAGCCCGAACGCGGCCATGTCCGCGACGAAGGCCGCAAGGCGGAGGTGATCACCAACGCCCGCGCCGAAGCGGAGCGGCTGGGCCTGCCCGGCACGGCGATCGCCGATCTGTGGGAACGCCTGGTCGAGGCGTCGATTGCCTATGAACTGGCGGCGTTCGATCGACGACGGTGACGCGGCGAGGCGCTATCACCGACCATGACGATCCGCGAATCGTCAGTTCTGACCTGTGCCCCGCATGGCGCCCGCGCCATTGACGTTCCGCGAAAAGCTATTCGATTCCAGCTGCCGCCATTCCTCCGCGGTATGGCATACCCGCTTGCTGGCACCCATGCGGCTGCCGGTCTGCTCCATCCGCTTGCAGATCTTCGGCTCATCTTTGGCGGGGGTGACGACGGCGGGGCTAGGTGTGGCCTGAGCCATTGCCGGCGTTCCGCCAGCCACCATCGCCAGCATCATTGTCACAACAGACATCATCGTTTCCTGCGCTTGGCCGGATGACGACCAGTCCTAGAACCATTCACCGATCCTATGCCGCGGATCAACCCCGCCGCGCCTTCGCGCCGTCGAGCGCCGACAACACGCCCCGCATCGTGCGGACTTCCTGCGTCGACCAGCCGGGCTTGGTCAGCAGGGTGCGGAGCGTGCGCCTGGTGGTGACGACACGTTCCGGCGGGAAATAGAAATTGGCCCGTTCCAGCATCGCATCGAGCTGCTGGATCATGCCCTCCAGCTCCTCATGCGGTGCGGGTGGCGCAATCGGATTGATCGAGGGTTGCGCAAGCGCCTGCCCCTTCGACCATTCGTACGCGACCAGGATGACCGCCTGCGCAAGATTGAGGCTGCCGAAGGCGGGATTGATCGGCACGGTGATGATCGTGCGGGCGAGCGCTACGTCGTCCGTTTCCAATCCCGAACGTTCCGGCCCGAACAGGATCGCCGATCGTTCCGCCGCGGCGTGGATATCGCGCGCCGCGATCTCGGGCGTCACCACGGGCTTGGTGACCCCGCGCTTGCGTACCGTGGTCGCAAAGACGTGCGCGCAGTCCGCCACCGCATCCGCCACGCTATCGAACAGCTGCGCGCGTTCGAGCACGACGTCGGCACCGCTTGCTGCGGGCCCCGCCATTGGGTTGGGCCAGCCGTCGCGTGGGCTGACCAGCCGCAGATCGGTGAGGCCGAAGTTGAGCATGGCGCGTGCCGCCTTGCCGATATTCTCGCCCAGCTGCGGCCGGACGAGGATGATGACGGGATCGGCGGCAGCGGTCATTCGACGCGCCCGGCCTGTTCAACGGTGCCGGCGAATTCCTCGAAATCGCGCGCCTCGCTGAAATCGCGATAGACGCTGGCGAAGCGGATATAGGCGACCGAATCAAGGCCCTTCAGACCGTCCATCACCATCTCGCCGATCCGCTTGGACGACACTTCGCTTTCGCCCTGCGTTTCGAGCTGGCGCTGGATGCCGCTGACCAGCTTTTCGATCCGCACGGGCTCGATCGGGCGCTTGCGCGTGGCGATGGCGACGGAGCGCAACAGCTTCTCGCGGTCGAACGGTTCGCGGCGGGTGCCGCCCGCGACGTTGCTCTTGACCACCCACAGGTCGCGCAGCTGAATACGCTCGAAGGTGGTGAACCGTGCCGCACAGCCCTCGCACTGGCGCCGACGACGAATGGCCGCCCCGTCTTCCGTGGGGCGGCTGTCCTTCACCTGACTGTCTTCATGGCCGCAGAACGGGCACCGCATTCAGGCGATCAATCCTTGCGCTTGGCATAGGCGACGCCGGCACCGACCAAAGCGCCGAGCACCGGGCCGACGAACGGGATCGGGATCGCCACGACGGCACCGATGGCACCGTACTTCGCCATCTTCTTGCCGAGGCCGGGGGTGTTCTTGACGGTCGCCTGAACCTCTTCGATCTTCGACATGGCTTATCCTTGATAGATGGGGAAACGAGCGCAGAGAGCGCGCACGCGGGTCCGAACGCTCGCCTCGACCTCGGGGTCCCCGTGCTCGCCCTTCTTCGCAAGGCCATCCAGCACGTCGGCGACCATGTGGCCGATCTCGCGGAACTCGGCCGGGCCGAAACCGCGGGTGGTGCCGGCGGGCGAACCGACGCGGATACCGCTGGTCTTCACTGGAGGCAGCGGGTCGTTGGGAATGCCGTTCTTGTTGCAGGTGATGCCGGCGCGCTCCAGCGCCTCGTCCGCATCGCGGCCGGTGATGCCGAGCGGGGTGAGATCGATCAACGCCAGATGGGTGTCGGTGCCGCCCGATACCACGTCGGAGCCACGCTCCTTCAACGTCGCCGCCAGCACTTTCGCATTTTCCACGACGGCGGCGATATAGCTCTTGTAGCCAGGCTGCAGCGCCTCGCCGAACGCGACCGCCTTGGCAGCGATGACGTGCATCAGCGGCCCGCCCTGAAGGCCGGGGAAAACCGCCGAATTGAACTTCTTGGCCAGCGCTTCGTCGTTCGTGAGGATCATGCCGCCGCGCGGACCGCGCAACGTCTTGTGCGTCGTGGTGGTGACGACGTGCGCATGGCCGAACGGGGTCGGGTGCAGGCCGGCCGCGACGATGCCGGCGAAATGCGCCATGTCGACCATGAAATAGGCGCCGACCTTGTCCGCTATCTCGCGGAACTTGGCGAAGTTGATGACACGTGGGTAGGCGGAACCGCCCGCGATGATCAGCTTGGGCTGGTGCTCGACCGCAAGGCGTTCGACCTCGTCATAGTCGATCAGGTGAGTTTCAGCGTCGACGCCATACTGGACCGCGTTGAACCACTTGCCCGACATAGCGGCGCGGGCGCCGTGCGTCAGGTGGCCGCCGGCATCGAGGCTCATGCCCAGGATGGTCTCGCCCGGCTTGACCAGCGCCAGCATCACCGCGCCGTTCGCCTGCGCGCCCGAATGCGGCTGCACGTTGACGAAGCCGCAGCCGAAGATCTGTTTGGCGCGTTCGATCGCCAGCGTCTCGACTTCGTCGGATGGCGCGCAGCCCTGATAGTAGCGCTTGCCGGGATACCCTTCGGCATATTTGTTGGTGAAAACCGAACCCTGCGCCTCGAGCACAGCCTTGCTGACGATATTTTCACTGGCGATCAGTTCGATCTGCGTCTGTTCGCGCTCCAGTTCATGTGCGATGCCGGCAAAGATCGCGGGATCGGCATCGGCCAGGCCCTGCGAAAAGAAGCCGTCCGGGCGGATATCACTGAAATCGGTGGGCTGGGTGCTCATGGGTTCAGTCCTTTCGCGACAATTTGTCGACGCGGTTCTGGTGACGGCCACCTTCGAACGGGGTGGCAAGGAAGGCTTCCAGGCAAGCTTTGGCGAGGTCGGGGCCGATCAGCCGAGCGCCCATCGCAATGACGTTGGCATCGTTATGCTGCCTTGCCAGCGTAGCCGACAGCGGTTCGCAAATGAGTGCGCATCGGCAGGCGGGATTGCGGTTGACCGCGATCGATATGCCGATGCCCGAACCGCATAGGGCAACCCCCATGTCGGCTTCACCCGCGGCGATCGCCTGCGCCAGCTTGCGGCCGAAATCGGGGTAATCGACGCGCGCATCCGTCTCCGGCCCCAGATCGATCGCCTGATGGCCGAGCGTTTCGGCATGATCGACCAGCAGCGCCTTCAGCGCGATGGCGGCGTGATCGGAAGCAAAGGCGATTCGCAAACGAGCATCCAAGCATGCAGGAGGAGCGGATGCAGCGCGCCTTAGCGATCCGCGTCCGGAATTGCCACACCTTCGGGCGGAACGCACTTGCCCGCTCGCGCGCTGTGACAGACGACTGACCAACCCAGGATAAGACCATGCCACCCCCATCCGACTTCGCTGCGGTTCGCGATCTTGGCTGACCATGCCCCTGCCCACCGCCCCGGCGCCGTTGGCGAAACCCCGCTGATCCTCGGCTATGCGGGGCTGCTGCCGCAGATCGCCGCGGTCGCGACCTGCGTATTTGGCGGCAGTAGCGATATCGGGCCGATGTTCGCGTTCGGCTATGCGACCCTGATCCTCAGTTTCCTGGGCGGTATCTGGTGGGGATTTGCGATGCGGACCGGCGACGGCCATGCGGTCAGCTGGGGACAGGGCCGGATCGCAAGCCTTGCGGTCATGCCCTCGCTATTCAGTGCCGGCCTGATCCTGCTGTCGATCGGCCATGTCGTGGCGATGCACTGGGCGCTGGTGCTGCTCGGTTCGGCGGTCATCACGACCCTGCTGGTGGACCGGCGCCTGCGCGATGCCGGGCATGCACCGGAGGGCTGGATGGCGCTGCGCATCCCGTTGTCGGTCGGCCTGGGCGGCCTGACCATTCTGGCCGGCGTCCTGTGCGGAATCACGACGACGTCGTGATATGTCGTCGGCCTGCGCCCGGCCGAACATCTCACCGCTCAACCGCGGCACAGCTGACGATGGCGGGACAGATCGATGGATCGTCCCACATCGCCTTGTGTGATCCGCCGCGATGACGACCGGGTCTAGGCGGCCTTGCGCAGTTCCAGCCGGCTCCAGATCTCGACCAGCGCATCGGTCAGTTCGCGCATCATCGCCGGCGTATGGCTCGGCCCCGGCGTGAAACGCAGCCGCTCGGTCCCGCGCGGTACGGTGGGATAGTTGATCGGCTGGACGTAGACACCGTATTCCGCAAGCAGGATATCGCTGATCCGCTTGGCCTTCACCGGGTCGCCGACCAGGATCGGCACGATATGCGTATCGCCCAGCATCACGGGCAGTCCGGCATCGTTGAGCATCGATTTAAGTAGGGTCGCAGACGCCTGCTGCCCTTCGCGCTCGACGCTCGATGACTTGAGGTGGCGAACGCTGGCCAGCACGCCAGCGACCAGCACCGGTGACAGGCTGGTCGTGAAGATGAAGCCAGGAGCATAGCTGCGGATGACGTCGACGATCGTCTGGTCGGCGGCGATATAGCCGCCCATCACGCCGAACGCCTTGCCCAGCGTCCCCTCGATGATCGTCAGCCGGTGTGCGACGCCTTCCTGTTCGGAGATGCCGCCACCACGCTCGCCGTACATGCCGACCGCATGGACCTCGTCCAGATAGGTCAGCGCATTGTACCGGTCGGCGAGATCGCAGATCGCGGCGATCGGTGCCACATCCGCTTCCATCGAATATACGCTTTCGAAGGCAATCAGCTTCGGCACCGCCGGGTCTTCCGCAGCCAGCAGTTCCTCGAGATGCGCGAGGTCGTTGTGGCGAAAGATGCGCTTCTCACAGCCCGCATTGCGGATACCTGCGATCATCGAGGCATGGTTGAGTTCGTCCGAGAAGATCACGCAGCCCGGCAGGATCTTCGCCAGCGTCGACAGCGTCGCCTCGTTCGAGACATAGCCGCTGGTGAACAACAGCGCCGATTGCTTGCCGTGCAGGTCGGCGAGTTCGTGTTCCAGGTCGATATGATAATGCGTGTTGCCGCCGATGTTGCGCGTGCCGCCGGAGCCGGCACCGACATCGTGCAGCGCTTCCTCCATCGCCTCGATCACCTTGGGGTGCTGGCCCATCGCGAGGTAGTCGTTCGAGCACCAGACGGTGATCGGCTTCGGGCCGTTATGCCCCGCGAAACAGCGCGCGTTGGGAAACATCCCCTTGTTGCGGAGGATGTCGATGAAGACCCGGTATCGGCCTTCGGCATGGAGGCGATCGATCGCCTGGGTGAAGACACGCGTATAATCCACGCGCACGTCCGTGCCGTCGCTGCTCATGGAAAAGCCATGTAACTGTGCCGGGGACGGGTTGCCAGTGGATAAAAGACCTGTGTGTGATCGAATGGCTTGGGCATTTTGTCCCACCCCGGCGCCACACTCCGCCACGAAAGGCCCCGAGCTACAGCGCTTCGCTCACCGAAATGCCGTACCGTGCCAGCGCCGGTGCCAGAGCGTGTTCCGCCGCGCCGAGGCGGGTGAACACCGCCCGATGCGGTCGCGCCCCGGACCATGCCTGCCCGGCGGTGAGGAACGCGATGCGCCGGGCGATGCCGGGCCCGCCATCGACGAAGCGGATGGTCGGGCGCGCCGCCGCGGCGAGTTCCGCCTCGACCAAAGGGAAATGGGTACAGGCGTTGACGATCACGTCTATCCGGTCGCCATCGCGCTGGTCCAGCAGCCCGGCCAGCACGGCACGATAGCGCGCCGGATCGGTCGGCCGCCCGGCAAGCTTCGCCTCGGCGAGTTGCACCAAATCGGCCGAACCGTGGCGGAGGACCGTGCAGTCGCCCGCAAACCGCGACGCGAGATCGTCGACGTAGGATTGGCGCACCGTCGCCTCCGTCCCCAGCACGCCGATGACCCGGCTGCGGCTCGCCAGCGCCGCCGGCTTGATCGCCGGCACCGTACCGACCACCGGCACGTCCAGCGCGCCGCGGACGGCGGGCAAGGCGATGGTGGATGCGGTATTGCATGCGATCACCACCAGCCGCGGGCGATACCGTTCGACCAGCCGGCCGAGCAGCGCCGGGACCCGCGCGGCGATTTCCGCCTCGCTTTTGATGCCATAGGGAAAACCCGCGGAATCGGCGGCATAGACGATCGGCGCCTGCGGCAGCAGCGCGACGGTGTGGCCGACGACCGACAACCCGCCGACGCCGGAATCGAAGAACAGGATCGCGCCGCTATCCATATGGTCCGCCCATAACCGCGCTTTCGACCGCCGCAAGAGGTGGATGGCGCCAACTTGACCGAAGTTGGTGCACGGGCATTGGCGAAGCTTCGCCGAACCCGCTATGGTCGCACCAAGAAGAGGGGCAGGCTTGCATACCGAGGTTCTCTGGATCGCACCGACTTGCGCGTTGCTGCTCGGCTACCTGCTGGGCTCGATCCCCTTTGGCGTGCTCCTGACGCGGTTCGCGGGCGCCGGCGACCTCCGCACGATCGGATCGGGGAATATCGGCGCGACCAACGTGCTGCGCACCGGACGCAAGGGGCTGGCGGCCGCGACGCTGCTGCTCGACCTGCTGAAGGGCGCTGCGGCGGTGTGGCTGGCCGATTGGCTGTTCCCGGGCGACGGCATGGTCGCGGCAGCGGCCGCGTTCGTCGGCCATTGCTATCCGATCTGGCTACGCTTCAAGGGGGGCAAGGGCGTCGCAACGATGATGGGCATCGTGCTGGCGCTGCACTGGCCGATGGGGCTGGTCTACGCCGCAGTGTGGCTGGGGCTGCTCGCCACCGTGCGCATCTCGTCCGTCGCGGGCATGGCGGCGGCGGTCAGCGCCCCGGTCGGCGGCGCCCTGTTCGGCCGTTTCGACCTGGTCATGCTGGTGCTCGCGCTCGCGGCGATCGTGCTGTGGAAGCATCGCGAGAATATCGAACGGCTGGCGAACGGGACCGAGCCGCGGATCGGCGGATCAAGGGATACCGAGGGTGGAACGGGCGACGACGTCGATGCGAACGCCCTGCCCGGTGGCTGATCGTGATGGTGCGCGCCTCCGCCTGATCCGGACCGGCGGGATCGGCCCCGTCACCTATCGCCAGCTGATCGCCCGCTTCGGCACCGCCGAGGCGGCGCTCGATATGCTCCCGACGCTGGCGCGGCGGGGCGGTGGCGCCCCGCCGAAGGTCGCGGGCGTGGGCGCGATCGAGCGCGAGATGGCGACCACGCAGCGGCTGGGCGCGCGTTACCTGTTCCTGGACGATGCCGATTACCCGCCGCTGCTGGCGGACATCGACACGGCGCCCCCGGCCCTGATCGTGCGCGGCGATCTGTCGCTGACCGGGGCGATGTGCGTCGCGATCGTCGGTGCGCGCAACGCGTCGGCGGCGGCCTGCCGCTTCGCGAGGATGCTGGGGCACGCCTTGTCCGGCGAAGGGGTGACCATCGTGTCCGGACTGGCGCGCGGTATCGACACCGCCGCGCATGCCGGGGCGATGCCGCGTACGATCGGCGTGATCGCCAGCGGCGTCGACGTCGTCTTCCCGCCCGAAAACGGCGCGCTGCAGGAACAGGTCGCGACCAACGGCCTGTTGATCGCCGAACAACCTCCCGGCACGCAGCCGCTCGCCCGCCACTTCCCGTCCCGCAACAGGATCATCGCCGGGCTGGCACTGGGTACGGTAGTGGTGGAGGCGGCGCCCCGCTCCGGCTCGCTCATCACCGCGCGGCTGGCGAACGAGGCGGGGCGCGAAGTGATGGCGGTGCCGGGAAGTCCGCTCGATCCGCGCGCGCAGGGATGCAATGCGTTGATCCGTGAGGGCGCGACGCTGATCCAGACCGCGGCCGACGTACTCGAACAGCTGCGACCGATCGATCCCCGCAGCGTCCGTGCGCCGCTGGCATCCTATGGCGCACCGCCGCCGGCGGATGCCAGCGACGGCGACCGGCACCGCATCACCCGCCTGCTCGGCCCGGTACCGGTCGGCGTCGACGAACTGATCCGCCAGAGCGGCATCACCCCCGCGATCGTGCAGACGGTCCTCCTCGAACTGGAGCTCGCCACCCGGCTGGAACGGCATGCGGGCGGACGGGTCAGCCTCTCGCTGCCGTAAGCGCAGCGGCCGGCGTCAGTCCGCCGCCGCCCTGCGCTCCGCATAGCGCCCGATCAGTAGCGTGATGATCGGGCTGCCCAACGTCAGCACCGCCAAGGCGGCGACCCACGTCACCATGCCCCCGACAAAGGCGCAGACCCCGATCGCGATCGCGATCCAGCTGCGCCGCAGGAACGGCCGCATGTCCTGCGCGGTCAGCCCCTGATCGAGCAAGTCCGGCGCCGCGACGATGCTGCTTATCAGCAAACGGTTAAGCAGCCCCAGCACGATAAGCCAGCCGGTGTAAAAGCCGATGCCGACCCGCAGCTGGACATATTCGCTGATGACCGCGGTGGGAAACGGCATGAACGCGACGGCCAGCAACAGCAACAGGTTGACCGCGGTCAGCCGCCGGTTCGACGCGCGCAGCAACCCCATCACCTCGTGATGCACCAGCCAGAACCGCCCGAGCACCAGGAAGCTGACCAGGAACCCGATGTAATTGGGAATCAGGTTCAGCAATGCCTGGCCCAGTTCCGCATCGGTGGCGTAATGCAGGTGCGGCAGCTTCACCTCGACCACCAGCAGCGTCATCGCGATCGCAAACACCGCGTCGGAGAAGAAGGTCAGCCGTTCCAGTTGCTGCCGGTCGTGATGGGGGCGATGCACGGCGTCGATCATGGCTTGCGCACCCGCATCGTCGAACCCCACATCATAGATCAGCCCCGTTGACAGCAGCCCCGGTGGCTTTCCACCCTCGCGCGTACACGTAAGGACCCTAACCGCCGCCATGCAGCTCGTCATCGTCGAATCGCCCGCCAAGGCGAAAACCATCGAAAAGTATCTGGGGTCGGACTTCCGCGTCCTCGCCTCCTACGGCCATGTCCGCGATCTGCCGGCGAAGGACGGCTCGGTGAACCCCGACGAGGGCTTCGCGATGGAATGGGAAAATTACGCCGACAAGTCCAAGCAGCTGAAGGCGATCGCCGACCTGTCGAAGACTGCCGACCGCCTGATCCTGGCGACCGATCCCGATCGCGAGGGCGAGGCGATCAGCTGGCACGTGCAGGAGGTGCTGCGCAACCGCAAGGCGCTGCCCAAGGACGTGCAGCGGGTGACGTTCAATGCGATCACCAAGGCGGCGGTGACGACCGCGATGCAGAATCCGCGCGAGCTCGATACCGACCTGATCGACGCCTATCGCGCCCGCCGCGCGCTCGATTACCTCGTCGGCTTCACATTGTCGCCGGTGCTGTGGCGCAAGCTGCCCGGCGCCAAGTCGGCGGGCCGCGTCCAGTCGGTGGCGCTGCGCCTGATCGTCCAGCGCGAACGCGAGATCGACGTCTTCAAACCGCAGGAATATTGGTCGGTCACCGCGCGGATGGAGCAGGACGGCACGCCGTTCGTCGCGCGCCTCGTCCAGTTCGAGGGCAAGAAGCTCGACCGCCTGTCGATCGGCACCGAAGGCGACGCGCTGAAGGCCAAGGCTGCGGTCGAGGAAGGCCGCTTCTCGGTCCAGACCGTCGAGACCAAGCCCGCGACCCGCAACCCGCCGCCGCCGTTCACGACGTCGACGCTGCAGCAGGAGGCAGCGCGCAAGCTCGGCTTCTCGGCCGACCATACGATGCGGATCGCGCAGGGCCTCTACGAGGATGGCGCGATCACCTACATGCGGACCGACGGCGTGCAGATGGACGGCAGCGCGATCAGCGCCGCGCGCCTCGCCGTCGCCAACCGCTACGATGCCAGCTACGTCCCCGATTCGCCGCGTCAGTATCAGACCAAGGCGAAGAACGCGCAGGAAGCGCACGAGGCGATCCGACCCACCGACTTTGCGAAGGACAAGGCGGGATCGGGCGACCACGGCCGCCTGTACGAGCTGATCTGGAAGCGCGCGCTCGCCAGCCAGATGGCCTCGGCCCGGATGGAGCGCACCACGGTCGAGATAGCCGACGGCACCGGGCGCAACGTGCTGCGCGCGACCGGCCAGGTCGTGCTCTTCCCCGGCTTCCTCGCGCTGTACGAGGAAGGCAGCGACGATTCGCAGGACGAGGAGGCCCGGCGCCTGCCCCGCCTGCGCGAGGGCGATGCGCCCGCCAAGAAGGGCGTCGATGCCGAGCAGCATTTCACCCAGCCGCCGCCGCGCTTTTCCGAAGCCAGCCTCGTCAAGCGAATGGAGGAACTGGGCATCGGCCGCCCGTCGACCTATGCTTCGATTATCAAGACGCTGAAGGACCGCAATTACGTCCGCGTCGAGAAGAACCGCTTCTTCGCCGAGGAAAGCGGCCGGCTGGTCACCGCTTTCCTCGAACGGTTCTTCGAGAAATATGTCGGCTTCGACTATACCGCCGAGCTGGAGGAGGAGCTGGACGACGTGTCCGGCGGCCGCGCGCAATGGCAGGCGGTGCTGGAGGCGTTCTGGCGCGACTTCAAGCCGCGCACCAGCGAGGTGATGGAGCAGCAGCCATCCGCGATCACGGCGGAACTGGACACCTTCCTCGCGCCCTATCTGTTCCCCGACAAGGGCGACGGCACCGATCCGCGGTTGTGCCCGAAGTGCGAGGCGGGCAAGCTGGCGCTGCGCGGCGGCAAGTTCGGCGCGTTCATCGCCTGCTCCAACTACCCCGAATGCAAATACACCCGCCGCTTCGCGCAGCCGGGTGGCGAAGAGGGTGAGGACAGCGGTCCCGAAGGCCTTGGCAAGGACCCCGCCACGGGGCTCGAGGTCGAGCGCAAGTCGGGACGGTTCGGTCCGTACATCCAGCTGGGCGAGGGCAAGGAGGCCAAGCGCGCCTCGATCCCCAAGGACCTGCCGGGTGAACTAGACCTGGAATGGGCGCTGAAGCTCCTCAGCCTGCCACGCACGATCGGCACGCATCCGGAGACGGGCGAGCCGATCACCGCATCGATCGGACGCTATGGCCCGTATCTGGCGCACAGCGGCAAATACGCGCGCCTGCAATCCACCGCCGATGTTTTCGAGACGGGCATGAACGCCGCCGTCGTGAAGCTTGCCGAGGCGGCTGCGGGTGGCGGACGTCCGGCGCGCGGGGCGGCGCGCGCGCCGCTGAAGGAACTCGGCAAGCATCCGCGGACCGAGCTGGAGATCAGGCTGATGGAGGGACGCTATGGTCCCTACGTCACCGATGGCGAGACGAATGCGACCCTGCCCAAGTCGATCATGCCCGAGGTGCTGACGTTGGAAGAGGCGGCGCAACTGATCGACGACCGCGCCGCAGCGGCCCCGCCAAAGGGAAAGAAGAAGGCGCCGGTCAAAAAGGCCGCAGCGAAAAAGCCGGCGGCGAAGGATGCGGCCGCCAAGAAGCCCGCAGCGAAAAAGGCCCCGGCGAAGAAGAAGACCGAATAACCGCGGTGACCCATATCCGTCATTCCCGCGCAGGCGGCAATCCAGACACGCTGGCGGTTCAGGCATATCACGACGTCCGCGTGTCTGGATCCCCGCCTATGCGGGGATGACGAGCGCGGTTACCGCCGGCGCTGTGCCGTCATATCGGGAGAATCAGGCCGCGCGGCGCTGCGTCATGCTGAGCCAGGCGCGCGCCTGGCGCTGCGCTTCGGCGATTTCGCGGGCCGTCATATCCTCGGCCACGTCGGCGCGGGCATCGGCGGCTTCGGCGATCCCCGACACGGCAGCGAGGTTGAACCATTTGTGCGCTTCGATCAGATCGACGCCCGCCCCCGCGGTGCCCGTCTGATAGCAGACGCCCAGATCAAACAGTGCCTCTGGTCGACCACGCAGCGCGTCCTCGATCCGGCTGTCTAAAAGAAACTGCGCGCTCTTGAAACTGTTGCCCATCGCTTGCCCCCAATGCTCATAAGGCAACATTGGGGCGATTCGCACTACGAAATGGTTAACGACGATAAACCCAAATTGATCAGTAATTTGGTTCGATAGCTATATTGTCGATGAGCCGGGTCGACCCCATCCGCGCCGCCGCGAGCAAACGGCGCGGCCGATCTGCCGCAGGATGTTCCGCCAGCGTTTCGGCATCCGCCAGCGCGACGTAGTCGATTTCGAACCCCGCAGCGATCAACGACGTCCGCGCTTCTGCGAGGGCGTCCGCCACATCGGCGCCGCGGCCGATGGCGCGCGCGGCGACGCCCAGCGTCCGGGGCAACGCGACCGCCTTCGCCCGCTGCTCCTCATCGAGATAGATATTGCGCGACGACAACGCCAGACCGTCGTCGTCGCGCTGCGTCGGCACGCCGACGATCTCGATGTCGAGGTCTAGGTCGGCGACGAAACGGCGGATGACGGCAAGTTGCTGATAGTCCTTTTCACCGAAATAGGCGACGTCGGCACCCGTCTGTTGAAACAGCTTGGTGACGACGGTGGCGACGCCGTCGAAATGGCCGGGCCGCGCCGCGCCGTCGAAACCGTCGCTGACGCCGCGGACGCTGACGTTGGTCGCAAAGCCGTCGGGATACATGACGTCGACGGACGGCAGCCACAGCAGGTCGCAGCCGTGTTCGGCCAGCAGCCGCGCGTCCGCCGCCTCGCGCCGGGGATAGCGGGCCAGATCCTCGTTGGGGCCGAATTGCCTGGGGTTGACGAAGATCGAGGCGATCACCTTCGTTCCCGGCCGCCGGGCCGCCTCGATCAGCGCCATGTGGCCGGCGTGCAGCGCGCCCATGGTCGGGACCAGCGCAATATCCGCGCCTTCCGCCCGGAACGCGGCCACGGCGTCGCGCAAGCCCTTCACATCCCGAACCGTGTGCACGTTTAACCCCTCGAACATTGAGCGCGCGGCTTCTATGGAGAGGGACGAGAGCGGGCAAGCCGCAACCCATCGATAAGGAACGAACCGTGCCCGCAGGGCCACACGTCATCGTCTTCGCCAACGAAAAGGGCGGCACCGGCAAGTCGACGACGGCGGTGCACGTCGCCATCGCGCTCGCCGCCAAGGGCGCGAAGGTCGCCTGTTTCGACCTCGACCATCGCCAGCGTACGGTCGGCCGCTACCTGGACAATCGCGCCGCCACCATCGCGCGCACCGGCAGCGACCTGCCGATGCCCGTCCACGACACGCATGACGGAACCACCGAAAGCGTGTTCGAGGAAAAATGGGCGCGATTGAGCGATGGTGCCGACTTCCTGATCGTCGACACCCCCGGTCGCGACGATTACTTCGCGCGCACCGCAGCAGCGCTGTCCAACACGCTGGTCACCCCGATGAACGACAGCTTCGTCGACTTCGACCTCATCGGCCAGGTCGATCCGGAAACGTTCAACGTCACCCGGCCCAGCTTTTATTCGGAATTGATCTGGGATGCCCGCAAGCAGCGCGCCCGCGCCGACGGCACGCAGATCGACTGGGTCGTCCTGCGCAACCGGTTGCAGCATATCGAGGCACGCAACATGCGGCGCGTGTCGGACGCGCTGGTCCAGCTCGCCAAACGGGTCGGTTTCCGCATCATTCCGGGCCTGGGCGAGCGCGTGATCTATCGCGAGCTGTTCCCGGCCGGATTGACGATGATCGATGCCAAGGAATTCGGCGCGATGGGGCTCGGCCACGTCGCCTCTCGCCAGGAATTGCGTGAGATGATGAGCGCGTTGCAACTGCCCGAACCCGCTGTCCCGGACGTCGCGGCGTGAAGTGGATCATCGCCATCGGGCTGATCTGGCTCGCGTGGCGTTACCTGAAGCCGGCGCCCAAGCGCGCGACGCTGAGCGACACGCAGCGCGCACGGCAGGTGCTGGGTGTAGGGGCCGGAGCGGACGAAGGCGAAATCCGCGCGGCCCATCGGCGCCTGCTCGCCGACGTGCATCCCGATCGGGGAGGATCGGCGGAGCGCAGCACCGAGATCAACGCGGCGCGCGACCTGTTGATCGGGGCGCTGCGGCGAGCCTGATGGCGCACGTCCTGTCTCCTGCGATCCTGCGGAAATATGACATTCGTGGCACGGTCGGCCGCAACCTCGGCGTTGCCGATGCGGTGGCGATCGGGCGCAGCTTCGCCACCCGCGTACGGCAGGCGGGCGGCACGCGTGTCGCCGTGGGTCGCGACGGGCGGCTGTCGTCGCCGGAGCTGGAAACGGCATTGGTCGACGGGCTCACTGCGGGCGGCGTCGACGTGGTCCGGGTCGGCATCGGCCCTACCCCCATGCTCTATTATGCCGAGGCGACGCTGGAGGTGGACGCCGGCGTGCACGTCACCGGCAGCCACAATCCCCGCGACGACAACGGCTTCAAGATGGTGCTCGGCCATCGTTCGTTCTACGGCGCCGACGTGCGGGACCTCGCCCGCATTGCCGCTGCGGGCGACTGGAGCGAGGGCGCGGGCAGCGTCACCGACCTCGACGTCTGCGACGCCTATGTCGGACGGCTGATGGCGGGCTATGCCGGCGGCAGCTTCCGCATCGGCTGGGATTGCGGCAACGGCGCTGCAGGGCCCGCGATCGAGCGGCTGACCGCGCTGCTGCCGGGCGAGCATCACCTGTTGCACACCGCCGTCGACGGGCACTTCCCCAATCACCATCCCGACCCCACCGAAGAAGCGAACCTCGCCGATCTCAAGGCGCTGGTGCGCGAACGGGGCCTCGATTTCGGCATCGCCTTCGATGGCGACGGCGACCGGATCGGCGCGGTCGATGGCGAGGGCCGGGTGCTGTGGGGCGACCAGTTGCTCAGCCTGCTGATCGAGCCGGTGCTGACGGAGTTGCGCGGCGCAACCGTGGTGGCCGACGTCAAATCGTCGCAGATGGTGTTCGACCGGATCGCCGCGCTCGGCGGCAAGAAGGTGATGGGGGCGACCGGCCATAGCCTCATGAAGGAGGCGATGCTGGCGCATGACGCACCGATCGCCGGCGAATTGAGTGGCCATATCTTCTTCGGCGCCGGCGCCAACGGTGGCTGGTATGGCTTTGACGACGCGCTCTACGCGGCTGTCCAGCTGATCCGCGCGGTGCATCTGTCGGGACGGTCGCTCACCGCCTTGCGTTCGGCGATGCCGCCGCTGGTCAACACCCCCGACCTGCGCTTTGCTGTCGACCCCGCCCGCAAGTTCGCGGTTGTCGACGAGGTGCGCGACCGGCTGCTGGCGCGGGGCCTCGACGTCGTGGCAATCGACGGCGTGCGGGTGACGACGCCGGATGGGTGGTGGCTGCTGCGCGCATCGAATACGCAGGATGTCCTGACTGCGCGTGCCGAGGCAGGCAGCCAGCCGGCGCTCGATGCGCTGGTGGCGGCGATCGATACGGAGCTGGCGGCTTCGGGCATCGCCCGCGATTGACACGCCTCGTCCGCCGGATAGGGTCGCGACCATGGTTGGGACCTACCACGCGGAACGACCGGTCGACAGCTTTCGGTCGAGCACCAACCGGTGGCTGTTCGGCAGCTTCACCGGATGGCTCACGATCCTGTCCTGCGCGATCGGCGTCGGCCTGGTCGTCATCGCGGTGCGCTGGCTGCAAAACATGGGTGCGGCCTATGAGATCACCGACCAGCGCCTAATCGTGCGGCGCGGGCTCGTGATGAAGTCGATCGACGAGGTCGAACTGTATCGCGTCAAGGACGTGCGGGTGGATTTCTCGCTGCTCAACCAGATCGCCGACATCGGCACGATCACCATCACCTCGTCCGATCGCACCACCGGCAATGCCAGCTTCGTCCTCCGCGATATCCCCGCCGCCCGCGAACGCCGCGAAGGCATTCGCAAGCTGGTCGATCGCGCCCGCCAGATCCGCGGCGTGCGCGAACTGGATGTGGATGCGGAAGACGGCTTGCGCTGATCGCGCTGGCATAATCGCTCGTCTGCACCCATTTGAATGTCGATGCGCCCCCTTCCCCAGATCATCCGTGTCGTCGACCTCGAGACCACCGGGTGCGCACCTCCCGCACACGGGGTGTGCGAGATCGGCTGGCAGGACGTCGCCCTCAAGGGCGAACGGTGGGAACTGGACGGTGAAGGCGGGTCGATTCTGGTCAATCCGGGTCGGGCCATTCCGCCGATCACCCAGGCCATCCATCACATCCTCGACGAGGACGTCGCCGAGGCACCGTGGTGGCACGATGTCGCGCGCCGCGTGCTCGATCCCTATCCGCGGCGGGTGGCACTCGCCGCGCACCGGGCGGATTTCGAACAGCAGTTCTGCACGCCCAACCTCACCCATGGGGCGAACTGGATCTGCACCTGGAAATGCGCGCTGCGGCTATGGCCCGATTCGCCGAGCTTCTCGAATCAGGTGCTGCGGTATTGGCGCAAGCCGGAAGGACTCGAGCAGAGCCGCGGACTGCCGGTGCATCGCGCCTTCCCCGACGCTTATGTCACCGCGCATCACCTGCGCGACCAGCTGAACGAGGCGGGCGTTGCGCAACTGCTCGAATGGTCGCGCGACCCCGGCCTTATCCCGCGGGTGCGCTACGGTCCGCATCGTGGCAAGGCGTGGAGCGAGCTGGACCATGAAAGCCTGATGGCATTCCTGACCGATCGCGATCCCGACATCCGCTTCACCGCCAATGCCGAGATGGATCGGCGCAGCGGTGGCGGCGCCGTCGGGCGCGGCAATCCGCAGGAGTTGCTGCTCTAACCGACGATGACAGCACCGCTGGCGCAACTGCGATCGCTGCCCTAAGGCCACGGCGTGCTTACCACCGCCAGCAACGCACTTGTCGTATCGGAAGGCCGCGTCGCCCGGGTGCTCGTCGCGTTCATGGCCGTCGGGTTCCTGGCGCTGGTCGCGGCGGGCATCGCCGCCGGCTGGGCGACGGGACGGAACGAGGACCACACCCGCTGGGTCAACCACACTTATGAGGTGGAGCTGTCGGTCAGCAATGCGCGACGGTTGATCGAACAGGGCGAGGCGTCGCGGCGCGGCTATCTGCTGACGGGCAATACGGAATATCGCGACGCCTATCGACGCTGGGCGACGGCGCTGCCGGGGGCGCTGATCCGGTTGCAGCAGCTGACGCGTGACAACCCGCGCCAGGTCGGTTCGCTCCGCGTCCTGAACGCCGAGATCGCCGGGTTGCTGGTCCAGCGCGCGCGCACGATCGGGCTGATCGACGCCGGGCGGATCGGCACGGCGAACACGCTGTTCCGCACGGAGGCGAGCGTGCGCCGGCTGGCGAAGATCCGCACCGCGTTCGACCATATGGCGGCGGAGGAGCGCCGGTTGCTCGCGGAACGCGATGCGGCGCAACAGGCGAGCGTGCGGGTGTTCTACGCGATTCTCGCGGTGGCGGCGGTGCTGCTGGTGCTGGTGGCGCTGGCATCGTTGCTGATGGTGACGCGCTACACCCGCGACCTGGCGCAATCGCGCGACCGGCTGCGCGATTTCAACGATCGTCTGGAAGAGACGGTGAGCGAGCGGACCGCAGACCTCAGCCGCGCCAACGAGGAAATCCAGCGCTTCGCCTATATCGTCAGCCACGACCTTCGATCGCCACTAGTCAACGTTATGGGCTTCACGGCCGAACTTGCTTCCGCCACCGCGCCCCTGGCGGAGTTGCTCGACCGGGCCGAGGCGGAGGCGCCGCATATCGTCAGCGAGGACGCGCGGCTGGCGGTGCGCGAGGACCTGCCGGAAGCGGTCGGCTTCATCCGCACATCGACGCAGAAGATGGACCGGCTGATCAACGCCATCCTCAAGCTATCGCGCGAGGGGCGGCGGGTCATCACGCCCGAAGCGATCGATCCCGCCGCCGTGGTGGAGACGATCGCCGGGTCCATCCAGCACCTGCTCGACGATCGCGGCGTGTCGCTGAGCGTGGCGCGACCGATCCCGGGCGTCGTCACCGATCGCGTGGCGCTGGAACAGATCCTGTCGAACCTGATCGAGAATGCGACCAAATACCTCCAGCCCGGCCGCCCCGGCACGATCGCCGTATCGGGCGAGGAGCGCCGCGGGCGCGTGATCCTGTCGGTCGCCGACAACGGTCGCGGCATCGATCCGCGCGACCACCAGCGCATCTTCGACCTGTTTCGCCGGTCGGGCCAGCAGGATCAGCCCGGCGAGGGCATCGGACTGGCGCACGTGCGGGCACTCGCCTATCGTCTGGGCGGCACGATCGACGTCGACAGCGAACTCGGCCGCGGATCGACGTTCCGCATCAACCTTCCCAAGACCTACGAAAGCCAGGACAGCACGCCATGAACGCCCATCAATCCGTCGGCATCGTCATGATCGAGGACGACGAGGGCCATGCGCGGCTGATCGAAAAGAACATCCGCCGCGCCGGTATCCTCAACGACATCCGGCATTTCACGGACGGCACCCAGGCGCTGCACCATCTGTTCGAGGCATCCGACGGCCCCGCCAAGAACGGTCCGGCGCTGGTGCTGCTCGATCTCAACCTGCCCGACATGAGCGGCACCGACATCCTGGCAAAGATCAAGGAAGAGGGCAGCCCGCTGAAGCGCACGCCGGTCGTCGTGCTCACCACCACGGATGACAAGGTCGAGATCCAGCGCTGCTATGATCTGGGCTGCAACGTCTACATCACCAAGCCGGTGAACTACGAAAGCTTCGCGCAGGCGATCCGTCAGCTCGGGCTGTTCCTGTCAGTGATCCAGGTGCCTGAAGTCGAGGAACACTGATCCTGACCGATCCGGCCGCCGCTCCCGACCTGCTCCCCAGCGTCCTCTACATCGACGACGACGCCGGTATTCGCCGGCTGGCGGCGCGTGCGCTGACGCGGCGGGGGTATCGGGTGACGATGGCGGAAGGCGGCAGCGAGGGCGTGCTGCTCGCCGCCACGCAGCCGTTCGACCTGATCGCGGTCGATCACTACATGCCGGGCATGGACGGGCTGGAAACGCTGGCGCGGATCGGCGATCTGCCGGCTCCGCCGCCGGTCGTCTACGTCACCGGATCGGACGAGGGCCGGATCGCCGTCGCCGCGCTGAAGGCCGGCGCGGTGGATTACGTTGTGAAGACGGTGGGCGAGGACTTCTTCGACCTGCTCGCCGCAAGTTTCCAACAGGTGCTCGACCGCAGTCGCCTGTCGCGAGAAAAGGCACGGGCCGAGGAAGACCTGCGCGCCAGCAACGCCCGGCTCGAGGCGCTGCTGGGCGAGGTGAACCACCGCGTCGCCAATTCGCTGCAGCTGGTGTCGGCGATGGTGCGGTTGCAGGCGAGCGCGCTGGTCGATCCGACGGCGCGCGCCGCGCTGGACGATACCCAGCGGCGGATCGGTGCGATCGCGCAGGTCCATCGCCGGCTGTATTCGGCGAACGACGTCGAAAGCGTCGACATGCGCGAATATCTGGGTTCGCTGATCGAAGAGTTGACCGAGACGCTGTCATGCGACTCGGCCCCGCATGCCCTGCACCTCGTCGCCGAACTGATCCGCCTGCCGACGGACAAGGCGGTGTCATTGGGCGTGATCGTCACCGAACTGGTGACCAATGCGTGCAAATACGCCTATCCGACCGGCGCCGGCGGCGAGATCCGGGTGATGCTGCGACGCGAGGGCGAGGACGTGTTCCTGCTGGCGGTCGAGGATGATGGCTGCGGCATGCCGGTCGGGGCGACGCCGAAGGGGACGGGCCTTGGCACCAAGCTGATCAGGGCGATGGCGCAAAGCCTGCAATCGATCATCGAATACGAACCGCGCGACCACGGCGTGCGCGCGACGCTGCGCGCACCGCTGGCGTAACGGTCAGTCCAGCACGGCGTCGAGGCCGCGCCGGGTCGCTTCCAGCGCCAGGCCGAATACCGCGTGACTCGCCAGACCATAGGCATGCGTCGCCGGCGGCGTATCGGTGGGTGCTGGTCCCCAACCGAACGCGGGGACCACGGCATCGTCGAGCAATGTCGCCACGCCTAGGCCATAGGCGATGCCGAAACCGGTCGTCGTCTGCGGCCAGCGCCGCGCCGCCAGCGCATAGCCCGCGCCCAGCGCGGCGCCGGTGACGTAGTGGACCACGCTACCGGCCGTCTCGCGATGCTTCTGCGTGACCGCATCGCCGATGACCAGCTGCTTGGCGCTGTCCGCGGCCTTCACGGTGGCGGGATCGTCGTTGCTGCCGCCCTGTCCGAACGCCGGCGCCGCCATACCCTGGAACAGGTTCATGGCGAGGCTGGCGACGAGCCCTCCGGCGATTCCGGCGGCAAGGGTCCTGGCAATTGACGTCACTGGCGTTCTCCCGATCGTAAGGCGGTAACGCATCGCCCGGGCGGAAGATTCGTTCCGGTTATGGCTTGCGGAACTTGAGGACGAACTGGTCGGTCTTGCCGCGGATCGCCGGGTCGAACACGTTCTTGCTGTGATCGTCGGCGGGGTTCGCCAGCACCTTGCTGGCACCGACGAAGCGGAAGCCCGTCGCCTCGATCTGCCGGCGGACCGCGTCGGGATCGATGCGATGGCGCGTTTCGGTGCCGGACATGCCGGTGCCGGCGGCGTCGGCATGGTCGATCACCACATAGGTGCCACCCTTTTTCAGCAGCTTGAACACCGCCGTGTCGAACGCGCGCAAGGCCGGTTCGCCTGCCCCCTTGTTGGGGATGTCGTGATAGTTCTGCACCGTCCAGAACAGGTCGGCCGGTTGCGCGATGGTCGGCAGGTTGGTGGCCTGCACCTCGGCGGTGACGTTGGCGAGGCCGCGGGCCTGCAACGCCGGCAGCGACTTCGCGGCATATTTCGCGCCGGCGGCGGGCCAGAGCGCATACACCTTGCCCTTGGGCCCGACGACGTTGGTGAAGATACGCGTCCAATAGCCGCTGCCCGGCAGGTAATCGACCACCGTATCGCCCGGCTTGACGCCGGAGAAGGCGAGCACTGCCGCCGCCTGGCGCCGGGCATCGTCGCCGGACTGATCGGCGCGGGCAGGATCGGCGAGCGCGCGGGTGATCGCGGAGCCGGCGGGCGCCGCCTTGTCCTGTGCCAGCACGCCGGTGGTCATCGCGGCCGCCGCGACCATCGATACAAGCAACCGCATCCTTCGTCTCCCGTCACTGGTTTGATCGTCAGGCGAACCTAGATGGGCAGCATGGGCGATATCCGCGACACAATCCAGCGACAGGTACATCGGCTGGTCGGATTCGGCGATGGCGCCGTCGACCTGACCCGGCCGGAGGGCGACGACGGCCTGTTCGGGCCGGGATCGGCCGCCTGGATCGTGCACGGCGATTTCACCGCGATGATGGCGGGCGGGGTCGCCGCATTGCTGCTCCAGATGCTGCATCCGGGCGCGCTGGCCGGCGTGTGGGACCATAGCAACTTTCGCCGCGACATGCTCGGCCGGCTGCGGCGGACGGCGCAGTTCATCTCGGGCACGACCTACGGCGCGACGGCGACGGCGGAGGCGCTGATCGGCAAGGTCCGCATCATCCACGATCGCGTCGCCGGCACCCTGCCCGACGGCACGGCGTACAGCGCGAACGATCCGGACCTGCTCACCTGGGTCCACGTCGCCGAAGTGGCGAGCTTCCTGGCCGCGCACCGCCGCTATCGCGACCCCAGCTTTCCGACCGCGCAGCAGGACCGCTACCTGACCGAATATGCCATCGTCGCGGAAAAGCTGGGCGCCACCGGCGTGCCGAAGACGCAGAAACAGGTCGATGCCTATTTCGCCGCGATCCGGCCCCGGCTGCGCGCTGACCATCGTACCCGCGAAGTTGCCCGCGCGTTGCTGCACCAGCAGCCGGCCAGCCGGGCGATGGCGCCGGCGCAGACGCTGTTGATGGAGGGCGGCATCGACCTGCTGCCCGACTGGGCCGCACGCATGCACGGGCTGGAACGCCCATCGGTCGGTCGCCCGGCGGTCCGCGCCGGTATGGCGGGGATCGGATCGGTGCTGCGCTGGGCGTTGCGCGACGGATCCGCCACGCGCGCGAGCGATCAGGGCTGAGCCGCGTTGGGCAGTCCCTGCACGGGATCTGCACCGAATATTGTCCGGCCGGACACCGCATCCACCATCGCCGGCGCACCCGATGCGTCCATCCGTCATCGCCGGACCCCGGAGGAGCGATGCGATGACCACGACGACGACGACGACGGCCAAGACGCCGGGACGACGGACCCGGCCCGGAACGCTGGCGATGAAGATCGCGGCGATGACCCCGGTCGTGGTCATGGCCGAATGGATTTTCGCCGAGGACAGCGAGATCGGCGGCGTCATCGGCCTGCTGGCAATCGTGTGGGTGGCGATGCTGTCCATCGGCCGGCCGATCGTCCTGCGCAGTCGGTCGTCCCGGATCGCGCTGATCGCGGCGGCCGGCTATGCCGTTGTGCTGGCCGACGATCCCAATGCGCTCGCGCTGCTGCTTGGCTGGATCGCCATTTCGATGGCGGCGCTGTTACCCAGGCGGCGGTTCGACCACGCCTTGCGCTGGGTGCCGCGGCTCGGGCTGCATGCGCTGGTGGCGCTCGGGCTACCATGGCGCGATCTAGCCTGGAGCGCGGCGGCACGGCGACGGAGCCGGCGCGGCGGCCTGCGTGCCGCGGCGGCGATGCTGGTCGTGCCGGTGCTGGGCGGTGCAGTGTTCCTGACGCTGTTCGCCAATGCCAATCCGTTGATCGCCGGGGTCTTCGAACGCATCGCCTGGCCGGACCTGGGTGACATCGTCTGGCGGATCGCCGTGGCGGCGGTGATGGCGACGGCGGTGTGGGCGACGCTGCGACCGCGATTGTCGGTCCGTACCGGCGACACGCTGGACCTGCCGGCGCGCGTCGCGCAATTCGATCCTGGCAGCGCGTCTCTGGTCCTGTCGCTGGCGACCTTCAACGTGATCTTTACCGGCCAGAACGTGCTCGACATCCTGTTTCTGTGGAGCGGTGCGCCCCTGCCCGGCGGGGTCACCATGGCCGATTATGCGCACCGCGGCGCCTATGCGTTGATCGTCACCGCGCTGCTCGCCGCGGTATTCGTGCTGGTGACGCTGCGCCCCGGCAGCAGCGGTACGGCAAGCCCCGCCGTCCGGCGGCTGGTGACGTTGTGGATCATGCAGAACCTGTTGCTCGTCGCGTCCAGCGCGCTGCGGCTGGTCGACTATATCCAGGCCTATGCGATGACCGCATGGCGGCTGGCGGCGCTGGCATGGATGGCGCTGGTCGCCACCGGGCTCGCGCTGATCCTGTGGCGGCTGCTGCGCGGACGATCGGCGGCGTGGCTGATCAATGCCAATGCTCTCGCCGCCGCGCTGGTGCTGAGCGCGGCGAGCGCCGTCGACCTGAAGGCGATGGCCGCGGCCTGGAACGCGGATGTGGCGATCACGCAGGGCCGGGCCGGGCCGCCGCTCGACCTGTGCTACCTCGCCACCATCGGCCCATCGGGCCTTACGGCGCTGGCCCGGCTGGAACGCCACGCCCGCAATGCCACCCTGCGCGATCGCCTGGCGTATCTGCGCTGGGAGGCGCAGGTGCAGACCAAGGCGCGGCAGGGCGGCTGGCGCAGCTGGACGGGCCGCAACGCGCGCCGGCTGGCGGCGGTGGAGGCGATGATGGGCCCACGCCGACCGCTGTTGCGCGCCGCGCCGAACGGTCGGGAATGTGGCTGGATCTATCCCGTGGAGCCGGCGCTGTTGACTAAGGCGGCGCAACGATGATCCTGTGTCCGATGCCGCGCACCGTCCTCGTCGTCGACGACGATCCCCATATCCGCCAGTTGCTGGTGTTCGCGCTCGGCAAGGCCGGGCTGGACACGCTGGAGGCGGCGGATGGCGAGGCGGGACTGGCGCTCGTCCAGCGGCATGACCCCAGCCTCGTCGTGCTCGACATCAACATGCCGCGGATGGACGGGCTGGAGGTCTGTCGGCGCGTGCGCGCGGACAGCGACGTGCCGATCCTGTTCCTGTCCAGCCGCGACGACGAGATCGACCGCGTGCTCGGCATCGAACTGGGCGCGGACGATTATGTCGTGAAGCCGTTCTCGCCCCGCGAGGTGGTGGCGCGGGTGATGGCGATCCTGCGCCGCACCGCGGCGCGGCCACCGGCGGTCGAGGACGGACGCGGACTGGAACACGGCCGGCTGCGGCTAGACCTGGAGGGGTGGCGCGCGCTGTGGAACGGGACGGAGGTGGTGTTGACCGTCACCGAATTCTTGATCCTGCGGCTGCTGGCGTCGATGCCCGCCAGGGTGTTCAGCCGCGACGCGATCATCGATCGGCTGCACGGGCCGGGATTCGCGATCACCGACCGGACGATCGACAGCCATATCCGCAACCTGCGCCACAAGTTCGCCGGCGTCGGCGGTGCCGACCTGATCGAGACGCGGCCGGGCATCGGTTATCGGCTGGGGACGTGTACCGCGCCGTGATCGGCCGGCTGGCCGGTGGGGCGAAGGCCTGGGCGAAGCGCCATTGGCCGCGGCTGCGGCTGCGCACCATCCTGTTCGCGACGCTGTTCTTGGTCGCGGCGCTGCCCGGCTTCGGCGCGGTGTTCCTGCGCGTGTACGAGAATGCCCTGGTGCGCCGCACCGAAGCGGAATTGGTCGCGCAGGGGGCAGCGCTGGCGGCGGCCGCCGCCGCGGACTGGCCGGGTGCGCGCGGCGGACCATTGTATCCGCACCGGATCGTGCCGCCGGGCGACGGCATCGACCTCAGCCTGACGCCCATTCTGGCAGAGCGCCCCGCGCCGGGCGCAGCGACGTCGATCGCCGCCGATGCCGCCAACGCGGCGTTCCGTCTGGCACCGGTACTGCGCGCGACGCAGATGACGACGCTGGCGAGCATCCTGCTGCTCGACGACAAGGGACAGATCGTCGCAGGCAATGGCCGGCGCGGCGGCTATGCCATGCTGCCGGAGGTCGCCGGGGCGCTGCGCGGGCGGACGACGACGGTCTTGCGCCGCAACGGGTCGTATCGCGCCGTATACAGCTTCGAATGGCTCTCACGCGCCGCGGCGATCCGGGTCCATCATGCACGCCCGATCGTCGTGGATGGCCGCGTCGTCGGCGTGCTGCTGCTGTCGCGATCGGCGCGCGCGCTGTTCCGCGGCGTGTACGAGGATCGCGGCAAGATCGCGATCGGGATCGCTGCCATCTTCGGGTTGCTGGTGCTGCTGAGCGGCGTGATCTCCCGCGGGATCACCCTGCCGATCGAACGGCTCGGCCAGGCGACGCGTGCGGTCGCGGGCGGTCGCGGCAGCGTGCCGGACGTACCGCCTACCGCCGCGATCGAGATCCAGGGCCTCTATGCCGATTTCGCGGCGATGACCGCCGCGATCGAGCGACGGTCCCGCTATCTGCGCGACTTCGCCTACGCGGTCAGCCACGAATTCAAGACGCCGCTCGCCGGTATCCGGGGCGCGATCGAGCTGTTGCAGGATCATCCGGACATGGCGGCGGGGGACCGCCATCGCTTCCTCGCCAACGCCGATGCGGATGCCGGCCGGCTGGCGCTTCTGGTGACGCGGCTGCTCGAACTGGCGCGCGCCGACATGGCGGTGCCGGCGGACGATGCGGTCGATCCGGTCCCGGTGGTGGCCCGAACCGCGGACGCCTATCGCGCCGAGGGGTTCGCCATCGCGGTCGCATGGACGGTGCCGCCGCCGCGTGTCGCGCTGCCCGCCGCGACGATCGAGAATGCGCTGGCCACGCTGTTCGACAATGCGCGGCAGGCGGGGGCGCGAAGCATGCGCGTCGCGGGGTCGGTGGGCGAGCGGGTCGCGCTGCACGTCACCGATGACGGGCTGGGGATCGCCGCCGGCGACCGGCTGCGGTTGTTCGAGCCGTTCTTCACGACGCGGCGTACGGACGGCGGCACCGGGCTGGGACTGGCCATCGCGCGGTCCCTGCTGGAGGCTGGCGGCGGTACGATCGCATGGGTGGAAGCGGCAGAGACGACCTTCGTCGTGACTCTGCCGGTTGCGGCGCCCTGATCCGTCGTCCCACCCTCCCCTTATGCCCGAAGCACGCGGCACAACCGGGGATAAAGGACGATGTCCCGCGGAACAGCGCCGGGGGGGCTGGGGTGGGCCGGGATCGCGTCCGCCGCTATTTCGCCCCTGCCTGTTCGACCGGCACCACCGGCAGCAGCACCGCGCTGGGCGTGGTGCCGCCGCGCTTCAGCGTCACCGTCGCCTTCCGGTAATCCGCCGGCTTGGCGAAGAAGATGTTCTGGACGTAGGTCTGCGGATTGCGATCGTAGAGCGGGAACAGGCTCGACTGGACCTGCACCATCACGCGGTGGCCGGGCTGGAAGACGTGGTTCACCGTCGGCAGGCGGAATTTGTAATGCTGGACCTTGCCGGCGGGGATCGCGGTCGGGTTGGCGAAGCTGTCGCGATAGCGGCCGCGGAAGATGTCGAGGCTGATCGGCAGCTGGTACCCGCCCATCTTCGGGTCCGACGCATTTTCGGCGGGGAAGACGTCGATGACCTTGACGACGAAGTCATTGTCGGTGCCGGTGGTCGCCGCATAGAGGTCGGCGATCGGCGCGCCGGACACGCGCATCGCCTGGGTCAGTACCGGGGTGGTGTAGGTCATGACGTCGGGGCGGCCATCGGCGTGGCGCTGGTCGCTGACCAGCCAGTCGCCCCAGCGCCCATCGCCGAAGTTCACCGGGCGCGGCAGATGCGGCACCGGCTTGGCGGGATCGGACACGTAGCTGTCGCCGCCCGCGCCGCCCTTGTCGAAGCCGAGGCCACCGTCGGCCTGCAGATAGATCGGCTTCAGCGGCGCGGCACAGCCGCTTTCACAGGCGAGCGGCCAGTTGGACAGGCGGTCCCAATGGTTTTCGCCGGTGTTGTAGATGGCGGCGGCGGGCAGGTTCGCGGCCGGGCCGTCTTTCAGATATTGATCGAACAGCGGCAGCACCATCTGTTCGCGGAACTGTGCCGCGGTATCGCCGTCCCACTGGAACGGGCCGAGGCTGCGGCCCTCGCGGTTGACTTGGCTGTGCCGCCACGGCCCCATGACGAGGAAGTTGTTGCCGATCTTGCCCTTGGCCTTCAACGCCTCCCACGCGGTGATCGCGCCGTACATGTCCTCCTGATCCCACAATCCCTGTTCCCAGATCGTGGGTACGTTCGAGGGGTTCGCCGCAAGGAGCTTGTCGAGCGCCTGCCCCGACCAGAAGCCGTCATAGGCGGGGTGCTGCGACATGCGCTTCCAATAGGGCAATTGGTCGTAGCCAGACTTCTTCGCCCAGTCGCCGGCCGATCCGATCTCGCGGAAATTGTCATAGTCGTCCCAGCCGCCGGTCGGCGGCACGGTGCCGCCGCCCTTGTAGCCGGTCTGTCCACCCAGCCAGGCGATATTGGCGAGGCGGAAAGCGCCGTAATGGAACCAGTCGTCGCCCATCCAGCCGTCGATCATCGGCGATTCGGGCGCGGCGACCTTCAGCGCGGGATGCGGCGCGAGCAGCGCCATGACGACGGTGAAGCCTTCGTAGCTCGACCCGATCATGCCGACGCGCCCGTTCGACTGCGGCAGGTTCGCCTTGTTCACCAGCCAGTCGATCGTGTCATAGGCATCGGTGACGTGGTCGACTTTGGTAGGATTGAGCGGACCGATCACCGGGCGGGTGACGACATAGTCCCCCTCCGACCCGTATTTGCCGCGGACGTCCTGGTAGACGCGGATATAGCCGCCGCGCACGAACATCTCGTCCGCCAGCGGCAGCGTCGCCAGCATCGACGAACTGGTGCTGCGGCTGGCCCGCCCCTTGGCATTGTAGGGCGTGCGGGTGAGGACGATCGGGGCGTTGGTCGCGCCCTTGGGGATGACGATGACCGTGTACAATTTGGTCCCGTCGCGCATCGGGATCATCACCTCGCGCTTGATATAGTCGTTGGCGGTGTCGACCAGCGTGAACTTGGCGGGGATGTCGCCGCCGGCGGGCGCGGTCTGCTGCTGCGCATGCACCCCGACCGACAGCAGCGAGAACGAGGACAGCAACAGGACCGAACGGCGCATGACGATCTCCGACAGAAAGGATGACCCAATGCTACGCGCGGGACGAGCGCAACCGCAAGTTAAACAACATGAACAACGTGGGCACTCGTGGCGAAACGATCCGGGCCTATCGTTTCCATTCGCGCCATGATTCGGTGTGGCGTGGGCGCAATCCCGACGGTCGATGCGTCGCTAGCCCGTCTGCGTGATGTAGGACAGCATGGTGCCATTCGCCGCGACGTCCCAAGGGCTTGCCGCAAAGGCGGTCCATCAGCTCGCCCAGGCGGCGATGTCGTCCTGCATGCCGATCAGCGCCAGCCCGTGCGCGATCGAGGTGAGTTCGCCTCCGGTGGCGATGCGTTCGGCGCCGAAGCGTTCGTCGAACAGGCGGCGGATACGCGGGGTGAGCGAGGTGCCGCCGGTCAGGAACACGCGGTCGATATCGCCGGCCGACACGCCCGCCGCCGCCAGCGCCTGGTCCACCGCGGCATCGATCCGTGCGATGTCCGGCGCGATCCACGCTTCGAACTGCGCCCGCGTCACCTCCGCCGCGATCGCGAGACCGGCGCCCTCGAACCGGAACTGCGCCACCTCGGCCTGCGACAGCGCGCGCTTCAACTGCCCGACCGCGTCATACAGGCGGTAGCCCAGTTCCTGTTCGATCACCGCGATCATCCGCCCGATCGCATCGGGATCAAGCGCAGATTTGCGCAGGGTGTCGAGCGCTGCCAGCGTCTTGCGGTTGCGCATCAGGGCAAGGCGGGACCAGTCCGCGAAATCGGCGAAATAGCCGCCGGGGATGTCCAGCACCTTGTCGAACGAGCGGTACGATCCGCCCTTGCCCAGCAGCGGCATCACCAGCCGGTCGACGATGCGCTGGTCGAACCGGTCGCCGGCGATGCCGACGCCGGCATGGCCGAGCGGCGTGCAGCGCCGCGCCGCGCCCGGCACGTCGACGCGCACCACCGAAAAGTCGCTGGTACCGCCGCCGAAGTCGGCGACCAGGATCGTCGCGGCGCCGGTCAGGCGGGCGGCATAGCTGAACGCCGCGCCGACCGGTTCGTAGACGTAATGCACCTCTGCCCCCAGCGCGCCGAACACCGCATCGTAGCGCGTCCGCGCCAGCGCCTCGTCCGGGCGGGCACCGGCGAAGGCGACGGGGCGACCGACGACGACGCGCCGCGCGCGCCCGTCGAGCGCGCCGCCGGCCCGCGCCGCCAGCTTGGCCACGAACAGGCGGCCGAGATCCTCGAACCGCATCCGCCGTTCGAACACCGTCGCATATTCGAAGCTGGCGCTGGCGGCGACCGACTTGAACGACTGGATGAAGCGGCTGCCCTCAGGAAAGTCGAGATATTCGGCGATCGCCCATGGTCCGGCTTCGGCGTGCACCCCGCCATCCTCCCAGAAGCACAGCGCCGAGCGGAACACCGGATCGGGGCCATCCGGCGCATCGAGCATCACGAGGTCGGCGGTATCGCCGCTGGCCAGCGCCGCGACCGAATTGGTCGTGCCGAAGTCGAGGCCAAGCGCGGAAGGGGTATCGGTCATGGGGCCCTGGTCCTCACACGCGAAAGCGGGTCGAGGTCAAGGGGACAATATTCCACGTCGGGCGGTCACGATGATCGTCACGCTATCGCCGCCGTCACAAACCGGGTAACGCCGTGTGGCCGAATGGCTTTGGGTCAGGACACAACAGCGCGTGCAGCCGGTATCGAACATCGCTTCCACCGGCATCGCCGGGCTCGACGACATCCTCAACGGCGGGTTGACGCCGGAGCGATTGTACCTGGTCGAAGGGACGCCGGGGACCGGCAAGACGACGCTGGGGCTGGGTTTCCTGCTGACCGGCGCCGCCGCGGGCGAGAGTGGCCTGTACATCACGCTGGCGGAGACCGACGTCGAACTGCGCGCGGTGGCGGCGACGCATGGCTGGTCGCTCGACCCGATCACCATCTTCGAAATGGTGCCGGCGGACGGCCTGGGCGAGGATCATGAGCAGACGCTGCTGCATCCCAGCGAGGTCGAGCTGGGCGAAACCGTGCGGGCGATCATGGCCAAGGTGGACGAACTGCGCCCGTCCCGCGTCATCATCGACAGCCTGTCCGAATTGCGGCTGCTGGCGCAAAGCCCGGTGCGCTATCGCCGCCAGATCCTGGCGCTCAAGCATTTCTTCTCCACCCGGCAGTGCACCGTGCTGGTGCTGGACGACAAGAGCGCAAGCGGCAGCGACCTGCAGCTGCACAGCATCGCGCATGGCGTCATCAGCCTGGAACAGACGCTGTCCGGCTTCGGCGCGCAACGCCGCCGGATGCACGTCGTGAAGATGCGCGGCCTGCGCTATCGCGGCGGCTATCACGATTTCGAGATCGAGCGCGGCGGCCTGTGCGTCTATCCGCGGCTGGTCGCGACCGAACATGGCGTCGATCACGAGTTGCGGTTCGTGTCGACCGGATCGTCCGAACTCAACGCGCTGCTCGGTGGCGGGCTGGTCGTCGGCACCGCGACGCTGCTGACCGGGCCGGCCGGCGTCGGCAAGACCACGACGACGCTGCAATGCGTCCATGCGGCGCTGCAACGGGGCGAGAAGGCGGCATATTTCCTGTTCGACGAACGGACGCCGACGCTACTTGCGCGGTCGGCGGCGCTGGGCATGCACCTGCAGCCGTTCATCGCGAACGGCCAGCTGGCGCTGCGCGCGATCGACCCGGCGGAACTGTCGCCCGGCGAATTCGCCGCGGCGGTGCGCCGCGCGGTCGAAGAGGAGGCGGCGGGCACGATCGTGATCGACAGCCTCAATGCGTATCTGCAATCGATGCCGAGCGAGCAGTTCCTGATCCTGCAGATGCATGAATTGCTCACCTATCTCGGCCAGCGCGGCGTGGTGACGCTGCTGATCCTGGGCATGCATGGCGTGATGGGCGACGTGCGCGCCGACGTCGATCTCAGCTATCTGGCCGACACCGCCGTCCAGCTGCGCTATTTCGAGGCGTTCGGCGAGGTGCGGCAGGCGATTTCGGTCATCAAGACGCGCACCGCGCGGCACGAACGGACGATCCGCGAATTCCGGATCGACACGCAGGGCCTGTTCTTCGGCGAACCGCTCGCCCAGTTCCGGGGGGTGTTGACCGGCGTGCCGACCTTCTCGGGCGAAGGCCGGTCGCTGCTCTCCAGCCGCACCGAGGCGCTCGACGAACGGGTCGGGTCGGCCGCCTAGATGGACGATACCGTCCTTATCCTGGCGCCGCGCGGACGCGATGCCGCGGTCGCCGCCGACCTGCTGCAGCGCGGCGGCATGACGGCGCGGGTGGTGCCGACGCTCGCTGCGCTGGTCGAGGGGCTGTCGGGCCGGGTCGCGGCGGTGCTGATGACCGAAGAGGTGATGGCGACCGGTGACCGGTCGGCACTGGTCGCCTGGGTGGCGGCACAGCCAACCTGGTCCGACATGCCGTTCGTCATCCTGGCCAATGGCGGGCGCGCGCCCCGGTCGGCGCAGGCGGCTGAGCGGATCGGCGCGATGGGCAACGTCGTGCTGCTGGAACGGCCGCTGCATGCCGAGGCGATGCTGGGTGCGGTGCGATCGGCGATCAAGGCGCGGGCGCGGCAATATGAGGTGCGTGCTGCCGCCGCGACGCTGGAGGATGCGGTGGCGCAGCGCACCGCGGAACTGGAGGCGGCGCGCAGCACCCTGGAATTCGCGCTCGAGGCGGCGGGCATGGGCAGCTGGGAACTCGACCTTGCCACCGGCACGATCGGCCGCAGTCTGCGTCATGACGAGATTTTCGGCTATGCCGAACCGCAGTCGCACTGGTCGGTCGAACGCATGCTGGCGCATGTCGACCCGGCGCAGCGTGCAGCGGTCGCCGCCGCCTTTCGCGCCGCACCGCAGACGGGCAGCTTCGACGTCGAATGCGTGATCGAGGGCGCGGACGGCAGCCGGCGCTGGATCACCAAGAAGGGGCGAACGCGCTACGCCGCCGACGGAACGCCCGAACGGCTGGCGGGCGTGGTGACCGACATCACGGTCCGCAAGGAGGCCGATGCGCAGCTGGCACAGGCACAGAAGATGGACGCGGTCGGCCAGCTGACCGGCGGGGTCGCGCACGATTTCAACAACCTGCTGACGCCAATCGTCGGCAGCCTCGACCTGGTCCGCCGCCGCCACAAGGATGACGAGCGCACCCAGCGGATGGTCAACGGCGCATTGCAAGCGGCGGAGCGGGCGGCGACGCTGACGCAGCGGCTGCTCGCCTTTGCCCGGCGGCAGGCGTTGCAGCCGGTGGCGGTCGATATCGGCGCGCTGATCGAGGGCATGGCCGACCTCATCCGCCGGTCGCTCGGCCCGACGATCCGGGTGGTGCTGGAAGTGCCGGCCGGCCTGCCGCCGGCGCGGGTCGACCCCAACCAGCTGGAACTGGCGCTGCTCAACCTGGCGATCAACGCGCGCGACGCGATGCCGGGCGGCGGGCAGCTGACGATCACCGTCGCCGCCGCCAGCGTCGAGGATCGCAATGCGGTGGGCCTCGCCGCCGGCCGCTATGTGCGGATACTGGCGGGTGATACCGGTATCGGCATGGACAAGGCGACGCTGGCGCGCGCCACCGAGCCGTTCTTCTCGACCAAGGGCGTCGGCAAGGGCACCGGGCTGGGCCTGTCGATGATCCATGGTCTGGCCGCGCAATCGGGCGGCACGCTGACGCTGGCGAGCGAGGCGGGACGCGGCACGCGGGTGGAATTGTGGCTGCCGGTGACGCAGGACGAACCGAGCGCCGCCGCCGACCGGCGCAGCGAACCCGTGCCCGCCCGCCGCGCCGCCAAGGTGCTGCTGGTCGACGACGAGGAGATCGTGCGCGCCGCGACCGCCGACATGCTGCGCGACATCGGCTATCAGGTGGTCGAGGCCGCGTCGGGCAGCCAGGCGCTGGCGGCGATCCGCGGCGGCGTCGACGTCGAGCTGCTGGTCACCGATTACCTGATGCCCGGGATGACGGGTGCCGCGCTGATCGGCGAGCTTCGCGACAGCGGCCATGCGCTGCCGGCGCTGCTCATCACCGGCTATGCCGCGACCGGTGCCGACGTGCCTGCCGACGTGCCGCGGCTGGCCAAGCCGTTCCGCCAGATCGACCTGGCCGCGCGGGTGGACGAACTGCTGCATCAGCCGCGCGGCAAATCCGCCGGGCTGCGGGTGGTGCGTTAGCGCGGCAGGACAAGCCAGCTGCCGCAGGGCGGCACGGCGTCGATCATCCGCTCCAGCGACCGGCCGGCCAGCACGGTGCGGATCGCAGCGATCGGTCCGCCGTGGCTGACCACCAGCGTGTCGGTGTCGGTCGGCAGCGCATCCCAGGCGGCGCGGACACGGGTGGCGAGGTCCTGGCCGCTCTCGCCGCCGCCGGGGTGAAAGCCGGCAGGGTCGGTCATCATCCGGTCCATCAGATCACCGGTCTCGTGCCAGATCGCATGCCAGCTGCGCCCCTCCCATGCGCCGAAGTCGCGCTCCAGCCAGCGCGGGTCGGCGGTGATCGGACGGCCGGTGAGCGCGGCGATGCGTTCGGCGAGGATGCGGGTGCGGATCGCGCCGGAGTGCACGATCGTCGCGAAGGACTGTGCTGCAAGTTCGTCCGCCAGCGTGCGCATCGCGGCGGTGCCGGCGCGGCTGAGACCCATGTCGGAACGGCCGTAGCAGCGGCCGGACCATGAACTGGCGACCGGCGTGTGGCGGACGATCAGGACGCGCGCGGTCATGCCACCGCGGCGAGCAGCAGCGCCAGCTGCGCCATATAGGCCGCAAAGCCGAGGCAGTCCCCGGTGCTGCCGCCGATCCGCGCGCGCAGGAACCGGGTCAGCCAGCCGAGCAGCAGGGCCGTCACGATGCCCGCGCCCAGCAGCGCCGTCGGGCGCAGCAGCGCGATCGGCAACAGGCCGGGGATCGCCAACAGCACGCCGAGCAGGACGCGGCGTGGCGGCATGCCGCGGCCCATCCGTGCCGCGGCACCGTCCGGTTGCGCCGGGGGCAGGATGGCGGCGAGCAGCACGGCGGCAAGGCGCGCCAGCGTCGCCGCACCGACGATCGCCGCCACCGCCAGCGCCGGCGGCAGCGCGACGATCGCCGCGACGCGCATCGCGACGGCAAGGCCGAGGCCGAGCGTGCCGTAACTGCCGATACGGCTGTCGCGCATGATGCGCAGCGCCGCATCGCCGCGGGCGGTGCCGCCGAACGCATCGCAGAAATCGGCGACGGCATCTTCGTGGAAGGCGCCGGTCAGCAGCGCCTCGATCGCGAGCGCCAGCAGCGCCGCGATCAGCGGCGGCCACCATGCGCCCGCCGCGACGAACACGCTCGCGGTCGCCGCGCCGATCGCCGTACCGACCAGCGGCAGCCACGCCATCGCGCGGGCCATGCCGTCCCTCGCCTGCGCCGCCGTCAGCCGCGCCAGTGCCGGCACCGGTATGCGGGTCAGGAACTGCAACGCCAGCAACGGCGGCGCCCATGGCGGCGCGGTCGCCATGTCAGTCCGCTCGCTCCGCGCCGATCGCGTCGAGCCGGACGACATCGTTGAGCACCGCCGCCGCCGCATCGAGCAGCGGCAGTGCGACCAGCGCACCGCTGCCCTCGCCCAGCCGCATGTGCCAGTCGAGCAGCGGATCGAGGCCAAGATGCGCGAGCGCGGCGGCATGGCCCGGCTCGGCGGAACGATGGCCCGCGATCATCGCCGCGACGGTGCCGGGGGCAAGGCGTTCGGCGACCAGCGCCCCCGCGGTCGCGACATAGCCGTCGAGGAGCAACGTCGCCCCCCGCGCGGCACCGCGGGCAAAGAAGCCGGCGATCGCCGCGATCTCATACCCGCCGATCATGGCGATCGCCCGCATCGGATCGGTGGATAGCAACGGTGCCGCGCGCGCCACCGCATCGGCGACGATCTGTGACTTCACCGCGAGCATCGCATCGTCCGCCCCGGCCCCGCGGCCCACGGCTTCGGCGGCGGCGACGCCGGTCAGCAGCGCGGTGAGCGCGGCGGCGGGAGTGGTGTTGCCGATCCCCATCTCGCCCGCGATCAGCAGCGCCGCGCCGTCGTCGGCGGCGCGATCCGCTTCCTGTGCGCCGACCTGCCACGCCGCGTCGAAGCGGGCGACATCCATCGCCGCGCCGTGCGCGAGGCTGGCGGTGCCATCACCGATCCGCGCGTCGCGAAAGAACGACGGCGCCGCCGCGATCCGCGGGCCGAACACACCGACATCGACCAGCCGCAACGGGCAGTCGTGCGCGCGGGCGAGCGCGCTGCTGGTCGCCTGCCCAGCCAGGATCGTCGCGACCATCATGCCGGTGACCGCCGAGGGCCATGCCGACACGCCGTCGGAGACGCAGCCGTGATCGCCGGCGAACAGCACGATCCGCCGCGGGCGGGTGCGCGCATCGATCCGCCGCTGCGTGACGGCGAGCCGCACGGCGATATCCTCCAGCCGGCCGAGGCTGCCACGCGGTTTGGCGAGGGCGTCGAGATAGCTGCGGACGTCGGTTTCGGTCATGCGGCGGTCCTTGCCAGCGCGATCAGCGCGTCGATGTCGAGTGCCCGTTCCAGCGTTGCGGCGATGCCGTCCAGCGCCGCGTCGATCACCTCGCGCCGGTCGAAGCCGTCCGAGGCGATGCCGAGCGGCGCGATCAGGTGCGCGCGCGCGTCGGCGCGGTCGAACAGGCCGTGGACGTAGCAGCCAGCGATGCGGCCATCGCGCGCGACCGCGCCATCGACACTGCCGTCGTCCATCCGCAACAGCGGCGGCGTGCCGAGATCGACGCGGGTGACGCCGGCGTGGATCTCGTACCCGGCAAAGCCCGTGTCCGAGGAGGCGAAGGTGCCGGTCACCGCGCGCGTGCGCTTGTCGGCGGCGATCACGGTGTCGACCGGCAACAGGCCGAGGCCGGCGACCGTCCCCGCCGCTCCCTCGATACCCGCAGGATCGGACACGGTGCGGCCGAGCATCTGGTACCCGCCGCAGATGCCGAGCACGCGTCCGCCGCGACGGACGTGCGCGGCGATGTCGACGTCCCAGCCCTGCGCGCGCAGGAAGCCGAGGTCGGGGATCGTCGCCTTGGTACCGGGCAATATCACCCAGGCGGCCTCGCCCGGGATCGGCTGGCCGGGCGGGATCATCGCCAGCCGGATGCCGGGTTCGTGCGCCAGCGCGTCCATGTCGTCGAAATTGGCGATCCGCGAGAGCATCGGCACCGCGACCAGCGCACCCCCGCCGCGCGTCCCATCACGCCCCAGCGCCACCGCATCCTCGGCCGGCAGGCGCGCGGCATCGGCCAGCCACGGCACCACGCCGACGCTGCGCCAGCCGGTGCGGTCCGCGATCGCCGTCAGGCCATCGTCGAACAGCGACAGGTCGCCGCGGAATTTGTTGACGATGAAGCCGTGGATCATCGCCGCATCATCGGGATCGATCACCGCGCGCGTGCCGACCAGCGATGCGATGACGCCGCCGCGATCGATGTCGCCGACCAGCACCACCGGCACCCCCGCCGCCCGGGCAAAGCCCATGTTGGCGATGTCACCGCCACGCAGGTTGATCTCGGCCGGCGATCCCGCACCCTCCACCACGACGATGTCCGCCTGCGCGCACAGGCGGCGATAGGCGGCGAGGACCTCGTCCAGCAGGTCGGTCTTGCGGCGGCGATAGTCGCCCGGCCCCATCAGCCCGCGCACCCTGCCGTTGACGACGAGTTGCGCGGTGCGGTCGCTCTGCGGCTTCAGCAGCACCGGGTTCATGTCGGTGGTCGGCGCGATGCGGGCGGCGATCGCCTGCAACGCCTGCGCCCGGCCGATCTCGCCGCCATCGGCGCTCACCGCGGCGTTGTTCGACATGTTCTGCGGCTTGAACGGGCGGACGGTAAGGCCGCGGTTGGACAGCGCGCGGCACAGGCCGGCGACCAGCACCGACTTGCCGACGTCCGATCCGGTCCCCTGCAGCATCACAGCGCCCATGCGACGACCCCCGTAGCGATCCATAGCCCGAGACAGGCGATGCGATAGAGGTGCAGTGCACGGCGCAGGTCGGCGGCATCGGGCGCGCCGCCGCTGCCCAGCGTCGCCCGCATCGCCGCTTCGCCGTCGTAGGTGACCGGCCCACCCAGCCGGCGGTCGAGCGCACCCGCCATCGCCGCCTCCGGCCAGCCGCCGTTGGGCGAGGCGTGGCGGCGGGCATCGCGCAGCATCGTCCGCCACCCGCCCCCGCCGGCGAGGCAGATCAACACGCCCGACAGGCGCGCCGGCAGCCAGTTGATGCCGTCATCGGCACGGGCGCAGGCCCAGCCGAACCGGATCAGGCGGGGCGTACGATGGCCGACCATCGAATCGGCGGTGTTGATCGCCTTTGCCGCGAACAGGCCGGGCAGACCGGCGATGAGAAACCAGAAGGCGGGGGCGACGACCCCGTCGCAGAAGCTTTCGGCAAGGCTTTCGATCGCTGCGGTGGCGATCCCCGCCTCGTCCAGCGTGGCGGTGTCGCGGCCGACGATCATCGCGACGGCACGACGCGCTGCGGGGAGATCACCGGCGACGAGCGGGGCTAGCACGGCGGCGACGTGATCGTGCAGGCTGCGCTGCGCAAGGCCGGTGGAGGCAACCAGCACGACGACGATCAGGCCCCAGCCCTTCCCCGCCAGACGCCCGAGGATCCAGCCCGCCGCCGCGCCGAGCGCGACCAGCGACACCAGCAGTGCGACGCCCGCCAGCCGCTGCGTCGCGGGATCGCCTCGATTGCAACGCCGTTCGAATGCGGCGATCCACGCACCCGCCGCCTGCACCGGATGTGGCCATCGGCGCCGATAGCCCAGCGCCGCCTCCACGATCAGCGCCGCGAGCAGAAGCGCCGCATGGGTCACCGCGCGATCGGCAGGATGAACCGCTGGCCGCCGGGCGTGACCCCGATCTCGACGTCGACGCCATAGGCCTGCGCGATCAGCGGCGCGGTCAACACGTCGTCGGCGGGACCGGCGGCGATCACCCGGCCGCCGCGCATCAGCACCGCATCGTCGGCGATCCGCGCGGCGAGGTGCAGGTCGTGCAGCACCAGCACCACGCCGCTGCCAGCATCGGCGACACCGCGCAGCCGTGCCAGCACGTCGAGCTGGTGCGCGGGGTCGAGGCTGGCGAGCGGTTCGTCCGCCAGCAGCCATTCGGGTTCGCCCGCCAGCACCCTGGCCAGCAACGCCCGCCCCCGCTCGCCGCCCGACAGTCGCTCGACGCCGCGGGTGCGCAGGCCGTCCATGTCGGTGGCGGCGAGCGCGCGCTCGACCGCGGCACGATCGGCCGCGGTCGCGCCCCAGCGGCCCTGATGCGGCAGACGGCCGAGGGCGACCAGCGTGGCGACGTCGACGTCCCAATGCACGTCGGCGGCCTGCGGCAGGAAACCGATCCGCCGCCCGCGTTCGCGGCGGTCGAGGCCGGCGACGTCGGCACCATCCAGCCGTGCCGCGCCCTCGTTCGGAACACGCAGCGCAGCGAGGCACGCCAGCAGGCTGCTCTTGCCCGCGCCATTGGGGCCGAGCAACGCGGTGACCCGGCCACGGCGGAATGCGACGTCGACCGCATCGAGGATGCGGTTGCCGCCGATCGACAGGCCGATGCCTTCGGCGGTCAGCAGGGTCATGCGAGCCTCCGGCGCATCGCGATCAGCAGGTAGAGGAAGAACGGCCCGCCGAGCATCGACATGGCGATGCCCAGCCGCAATTCGCTGACCGTCGGCAACAGCCGGACGAGGCAATCGGCGAGCGTCAGCAGCAGCGCACCGCCCAATGCCGATGGCAGCAGGATCGCCGAGGGGCGATTGCCGGCGAGCGGGCGGACGAGGTGCGGCACCATCAGCCCGACGAAGCCGATCACCCCGGCAGACGCCACCGCCGCGCCGACGGTCAGCGCGACACCGGCGATCACCAGCCCCTGCAACCGTGCGGGATCGACGCCGATCGACCGCGCCGCCTGTTCGCCCAGCGTCAGCGCGTCGAGCGACCGTGCGGTCATCGCCAGCACGGCGGCGCCGACGACGATCAGCGGTAGCGCGATCGTCACGTCGTCCCAGCTGCGGTCGGTCAGCGCACCCATCAGCCAGGTGACGATCTGCGACGAGACGAACGGCGTCGGCGCGAGGCTGATCGCCAGCGCGGTCAGCGACCCGGCGATGCTCGTCAGGATCATGCCCGCCAGCGTGAACAGGATCAGGCTGCCCGACCGGCCGGCGATCAGCGCGAGCAGCGCCATCGTCGCGCCCGCACCGGCAAGCGCGAAACCGGGCAGCAGCCACGCCTGCGCCGCATAGCCGAAATAGAGGGACAGCACCGCACCCAACGCCGCGCCCGACGACACGCCGAACAGGCCGGGATCGGCGAGCGGATTGCGCAGATAGCCCTGCATCACCGCACCCGACAGCCCCAGCGCCGCACCGACCAGCAGCGCCAATATCGTGCGCGGCAGGCGCAGTTCGACGATGATGATCGATCGGGGGTCGGCGGCGGTCCACGCATCCCACGGTACCCACACCTTGCCCGCTGCCACCGACAGTGCGGCGGCGACCAGCAGGGCGGCCAGCAAACCGATGTTGAGCCGCGTCATGCCCCCATCCCCTTCCGTATCCGGCGCAGGCGCGCCATCGCCGCGACGATCGTCGGCCCGCCGCAGTTCATCAGCCGCGACGGATAGGGCGCGATCGCGATCCGCTGCGCCAGACGGCGAACCGCGGGGTGCGCGGTCAGCCGATCCTCGCCCACCTCCGCCGCACCGACCGACAGCAGCACGCGCGGCGGCCGGGCGATGAGATATTCCAGCGGCAGCACGTCCCATTTCTTCAGGCCATAGACCGCGCTCATGTTGCGGAAACCGGCGCGCGACAGCAGTTCGTCGGGCAGCGTGCCCGCCCCCGGCACCAGCCCGCCCGATTGCCAGATCAGCGCAGGGACTTGCGTCTCCGTCATGGGCCGTGCCGCGGACGCGATCCGCCGCGCCAGGGCTTGTCCCCGCGGGGCATGCCCCGCGATGCGGGCGATGTCGCGCACCTGCTCCTCGCTCTCGGTGACCGAATCCGGCACAGGATATTGCACCAGCCTGATCCGCATCCGCTTCAGCGCGGCGATCGTCGCGGGGGCGACGTGCGGTCCGCTCATCACCACGTCGGGGGCGAGCGCCACCACTTCCTCGGCGGTGCCGGAGGTCGCGGTGAATTGCATCGCCTGCGCCAGCGGGATCGACGTCGCCCGCGGATCCTGCGAATAATGGCTGATGCCGACGATCTGGGACGGATCGGCGACGTGCATGAGCACCGCATCGATGCACGGGTTGATCGATACGATGCGGGGTGCGCGGACCGGCGCCGCCGAGAGCAGCGGCAAGGCTGCGAGGGCGATCAGCCGTCGCATCAATATTCCACCCCGCGCTGCGCCTTGAACCCGGCCTTGTAGGGATGCCGTACCTCGGTGAAATCGGTGATGAGGTCGGCGATCTCCAGCAGTTCCGGCTTGGCGGTGCGGCCGGTGATGCAGATGTGCTTGGTGAGCGGGCGCTCCTTCAGGAACGCGACGATCTCGGCGATCGGCAGCGTGTCGTCGCGCAGCACGATGTTGAGTTCGTCGAGGATGACGAAGTCGATCGTGGGGTCGAGGATCATCTGCTTCGATCGCTCCCAGGCCGCGCGCGCCGCGGTGATATCGAGCGCGCGGTCCTGCGTGTCCCAGGTGAACCCCTCGCCCATCACCTCGAACGTGGCGAGGTCGGGATGCGCTTCGAAAAAGTTGCGCTCGCCCGTCTCCCACTTGCCCTTGACGTATTGCAGGATCGCGACCTTCAGGCCCCAGCCGATGCTGCGGATCGCCATGCCGAAGGCGGAGGAGGATTTGCCCTTGCCGTTGCCGGTGTGGACGATCAGCAGGCCGCGCTCCAGCGTACGGCGCGCCTGCATCTTCTCGCGCGCCGCGGCGACGCGGGCCATGCGGGCGTTGTGGCGGGCGTAATCGCCGGTATCGTCGGCTTCGGTCATCGGGGGACCTCCAGGGCGGTGGCAAGACGAGTGATGGCGGCGCTGCCGCGCGGCAGGCCGATACGAAGGCGATCGGGCCGGTCAGCGAACGGGCGGGTCAGGATGGCGTGGCGCGCAAGCGTCTCGAACAGGGCGCTGCGGCAGGCCACCAGCCGGAACAGCGGTGCCGTGCCGACGATGGCGATGCCAGCCGCGGTCAGCACCGTGTCCAGCATCCCGCCCGTCTCGACGATCCGTGCCCGTTGCGCCCGGCGCCAGTCGGCATCCGCATAGGCAAGCGTGCCGATCGCGACCGCCGGACCGGACACCGGCCAGTCGCCGATCATCGCCCGCAGGCGCCGGGCGATGGCCGGCCCGGCGACGACGAAGCCGAGGCGCAGGCCGGGCAGGCCGTAGAATTTGCCGAACGATCGCAGCACGATCAGTCGATCCGATGCCTGCGGACACAGGCCGGGATCGGGATCGGCATAGGCTTCGTCGACCACGACGGTCATCCGCGCCGCCAGCGCGCGCAGGGTGACGGGGTCGGTGACGCGACCATCGGGATTGGCCGGGCTGGCAAGGACGAACAGGTCGGCGTCGGGCGCCGGCAGCGCGGCGACCGGTTGCGCGTCCGGCCATGCGGCGCGGTGACCGGCATAGCCCGGTTGCAGGACCGCGGCACGATCCGCCGGCAGCATCGTGGCGAGCAGCCGCATGGCGAGGTCGGTTCCCGGCACCGCGACGACACCGGCGGGATCGGTCACCCCGAACGCACCGGCCGCGGCGGCTTCCAGCGCGGTGATCGCGTCCGGCTCCGGCAGGTGGTCCAGCCCGAGCGGCAGGTCATCGACCGGCCAGCCCCACGGCGCAATGCCCGTCGACAGGTCGATCCAGTCGCCGCCGCCGAACGCCGCGCGCGCCGCCGCCATCCGCCCGCCATGGGCGCAGAAGGTGGCGAGGACGCGGGCGTCGATCACGTCAATAGGTCAGGCGGATGCCGCCGAACGCGCCGCGACCGGGCTGACCATATTGGTAGATCGTCTGGTAGCGTTCGTCGAAGACGTTCTCGACGCGACCATACACCTCGAAATGATCACCGATCGGGAACGAGGCGCGCACGTCGGTGACGACGTACCCATCGAGCCGGCGCGCATTGGACGCATTGTCGAAGCTGTCGCCGATCGCGGTGATCGTCGCACCGGTGGTGAGGCCGAACGGCCAGCGGTAATCGGCGTTCACCGTCATGCTGTTGTCGGGCCGGCGGGCAAGGTCGCGACCGAAATTGGCGGTGCCGGTCGACCGGTTCTTGGCATCCAGATAGGTGTAGGCGGCGCTGAACGTCAGCGCCTCTACCGGGCGCAGCAGCAGCGACAGTTCGACACCCTGCGCCCGCGCGCGTGCGATGTTGTCGTAGGTGCCGTTGGGCTTGCCGGTGCAGATGCCGGTCAGCGGCCGGGTGCAGGACACGAAGGTGATGAGGTCGAACGAATTGCGCTTGAAATAGGTCGCGCTCGCCTCGACCGCGCCGCCCATCGCCTTTTGCGTCACGCCGGCGTCCCAGCCGTGCGAGCGTTCGGGGTCGAGCGCGGTGTTCCCGTATTCGCTCTGCAGCTGGTACAAAGTCGGCGCCTTGAACCCTTCCGAATAGCTCGCGCGGAACGCGGTCGCGCCGCCGTTGGGCGAATAGACGCCGCTGCCCGAAAACGTCGTCGCGCCGCCAAAGATGTTGTGATCGTCGTGGCGCACGCCCGCGGTGCCGGTCAGCCCGGCGATCGGCGTCACCGCGACCTGGCCGTAGACGCTGAAGATGCGGGCGCGGCCGCGCGTCACCGGACCGCCGTAGCTCGACGTCGAGAAGCGCGAAACCTCCCGCTCCGCGCCGAAGGTCGCGAAGACCGCCTTGGTGACGTCCACCGTCCCCTGATATTCCAGACGGTCGTTGCGGCCGATGCCGCGGAACGTCTCGGTCGGGGTGCCGTCGGGGTCGGTGTTGCGGCGGTCGCTGTCGGTATGCGCATAGCCGATCCGGTTGCGGAAGCGGCCATCGAACAGCGCGGCGTTGAGGCCGGCGTATCCGATCCACTGTTCGCTGTCGCCATATTCGCGGCTGTCGCGTCCGAAACCGTCGATATCGGTGCGGCCGTTGGCATAGAAGCCGCGCAGGTCGACCGACACGTTCTGCGCCAGCGCGATGCCGACGCTGCCGTTGGCGGAATAGTTGCGGAAGCCGTCGCGCTCCTTGCCCGGCGCATAGGCCGAGATGCCGTCCGTCGTGTAATAACCGCCGCCGAAGCTCGCCGAGACCGGGCCGCTCTTGCCCGACACGTTGGCGAACGCCTGCCCCGTCTCGTGCCAGCCGCCCTCGGCGCGGGCGTTGACACGCAGCTGCTCGGTCGGCTGGCGGGTGATGAGGTTGACGACGCCGCCGATCGCCTGGCTGCCCCACAGCACCGACTGCGCACCGCGCAGCACCTCGATGCGCGCGATGTTGCCGATCAGCAGGCTGCCGAAGTTGAAGCCGCCGCCGGGCGACGACGGGTCGTTCAGCTTGATGCCGTCGATCAGCGCGACGGTCTGGTCGCTTTCCGCGCCGCGGATGTTGACCGAGGTCGACGTGCCGACACCGCCGTTGCGCGTCACGGTGACGCCGGGCGTCTGGCGCAGCAGGTCGGACACCGTCACCGCCTGGCGCTGCGTGATCGTCGCGGTGTCGAGCACGGTCACCGCCTGGCCGACGGTGGACGCGGGCCGCGCCTCGCGGTTGGCGGTGACGAGGATGTCGGTGCCGGCATCGGCGGCTTCGGTCAGGCCGCTGGTGGATTGGGCGCTCTGCGCGACGGCGGGTGCGGCCGCGGCGATGCACGGCAGCAGGATCAGACAGGCATAATTCTTCACGATGGTATCCCCCTCGTTTCAACAACGGGGACGCGCCGGCGCTTGCACGGAAATCGCCGTTCCGCCGCGCACGACCCCAACACCGTCGTCACGCGAGGAAAACCTCGATCGCGCAGGAACACCCCGTCCGCACGAAGGACAACCACGACGGGCAGGTCTCCTGGCTTCCGGGTCGTCGCCTGGCCCGGCCTTCCCGGATCGTGGAGGATCCAGTGGCACGCGGAGGAGCAAGGCTCGCCGGTCACAGTTGCGGGGGCAGCCCCGGATGGCGAGCGACCAAAGCGCTCGCTTCCGGGTTCCCTTTTCATCCCATCTCTGGGAACCTGTCGCGAAGGCGCCCCTAGGGCCGAGGCGAGGCGAAAGCAAGATGAAGACGATGTTCGTAGGGGGCGCCCGCTCCGGCAAGAGCCGCCTCGCGCAGGCCGCTGCCGAGGATCAGGACGGCCCGCTGCACTATCTGGCGACCGCACAGGCGCACGACGACGAGATGACCGACCGCATCGCCCGCCATCGCGACGACCGCGGGCCGCGGTGGCGGACGGTGGAATGCCCGGTGGCGCTGCCCGAGGCGATCGCCGCCTGCGCCGACGGCGTCGTGCTGGTCGATTGCCTGACGCTGTGGCTGAGCAACGTGATGCTGGGCGAGCACGACCTTGGCGAGCGGGGCGCGGCGCTGCTCCGCGCCATCGCGGCCTGCCCCCTGCCCGTATACGTCGTCACCAACGAGGTCGGGCTGGGCATCGTCCCCGTCCACCCGCTGGGCCGGGCGTTCCGCGATGCGGCGGGGCGGCTCAACCAGCAGGTCGCAGCGGCGATGGACGCCAGCTTTTTCGTCGTGGCGGGCATGGTGCTGCCGTTGCAGCGGTTTCCGTCCGGCGGGTGACGGACGCCTTCAACGCCCCCCCTGAGGCCCACCCTTACGGCCTGGCCTTGCCCCCCAGCGCCGGATACCGATCCAGGATCGCGCTCGTCACGCCGTTGGTCCAGCCGAAGCCGTCCTGCACCGGATATTCGCCGCCGCCGCCCGGCGTGCGCCGTTCGATATTGTATTTCTCCAGCATCTTGCCGGTGTCCGCATAGGCCGCCTGCACCGTGCCGAGCCAGCGCGTCGCGATCTCCCTGGCGAGTGCCGGTTCGCCATTGCCCGCCAGCCCGGCGATCGCGACCCATTGCAGCGGCGCCCAGCCGTTCGGCTCGTCCCACTGCAATCCGGTGCGCAGCGTCGTCGTGCGAAGCCCCCCTTCCGCAAGCAACGCCTTGCGCGTCGTCGCGGCGACCGCCTTGGCCTGCGCCGGAGAGGCGATGCCGACGAACAGCGGATGGAGCATCGCGGCATTGACGCTGGTGGTCGGCTTGCCCGTCGACAGGTCCCAATCGGCGTAGCGGCCGGCGTTCGCCTGCCACAGATAGCGGTCGATCGCCGCCCGGCGCTGCGCCGCCAGCCCGGCATAGCGGGTTGCGCAGGCCCTATCGGCCACGGCAGCGCAGCGATCGGCGATACCGCGCTCCATCGCGTAGAGCAGGCTGTTGAGGTCGACCGGCACGATGTCGACGGTGTGGATGGTCGCCAGCGTCTGCGGGTCGCGCAGCCAGCGCGAACTGAAATCCCAGCCGCTTTCCGCACCCGCGCGCAGGTTGCGCTGCGTATCGGTCGCGGCGCGCGGTGCGGCCTGCGCGGCGGTCGCCACGTCCTCGGCATAGGATTCGTCGCGCGGGGTGTCGCGATCGTCGTAATAGCGGTTGAGCAGGCTGCCGTCGGGCATGCGGACGACCCGCTGGCAAGCGGCGCGGGCGGTGGCGCAGGTCGCGCCCCTCATCCAGTAATCGTGCTCCGTCCGCAGCGCGCGCAGCCGCCGCGATGCCACCGCCGCGTCCACGTTCGCCGACAGGTCGAGCATCAGCGCGAAATAGGGCGGCTGCGATCGCGACAGGTAATAGGTGCGCGTCCCGTTGGGGATATGGCCGTACCGTTCGATCATTCTGGTGAAATCGTCGAGCATCGATTCGACCAGCGGCTGCTGTCCGTCGACCTTCAGCCCCAGCATCGTGAAATAGCTGTCCCAATAATAGATTTCGCGAAAGCGTCCGCCGGGAACGACGTACGTGGCAGGCAGCGGCAGCGCGGAACTGCCCGCAACGGGCGCGACCGGCTGGCGGACCAGCTGCGGCCACAGGGTGCGGACATGGGTGCGCAGGTCGGTGGTGCCCCGGTCGTTCTCGCCCGGCACGATGAAATTGGCGAGCACGAACGCCTTCAGCGCCGCACCCTGCGGGCGGGTGCGCCCGTAATCGCGCAGGATCGCAGCGACGTCGCGCTTCGGCACCGCATCGACGAAGGTCTTGCCGTCGGCGAACACATGGCCGCGCTGCACCGCGTCGAACAGGGCACCATAGATGTCCGCGGGGGAACGCATTCCCGGCGCCTGCTGCGCCGACGCGATCGCGGATACCGACAGCGACGCCAGCAGGGCGACATGACACAGGCTTTTCATCACGATGCGGTCCATCCCGTCACACAAGCATGGCGCCTTGTGCCGGGGCCTGCCCCGCCTGGGAAGCCCGGGAAGCCTTCGGCTGCGCCCTTTACCGATTGCCCTGCGTCGCGATTGGCGTCACACGATCCGGCCCAACCCAGGATGACGCGGTGCCGCCCCTTTCCCGTCGTGGATATTCGTGGACCGGCCGCCGAACGGTCGCCCTCCTGCTGCTGGTCGTGGCGGTGATCGCCCGCGCGCAAACCTTCGGCAATCCGGTGGTCGGCTTCGACGAACAATTCTACCTGCTGGTCGGCGACCGCATGCTGCATGGCGCGATTCCCTATGTGGACATATTCGATCGCAAGCCGATCGGCCTGTTCCTGATCTTCGCGGCCGCACGGGCGATGGGCGGCGACGGTTTCCTGCAATACAAGCTGGTGGCGCTGGTCTTCGTCGTCGTGACCGCGCTGCTGATCCACGGCATCGCGCGCCGCCGCGCCGGACCGTTCGCCGCCACGCTCGCCGCGATAGCGTACATTCTCTGGCTGAACTTCATGGAAGGGGAAGGCGGGCAGTCGCCGGTCTTCTACAACCTGCCGATGGTCGCCGCCGCGGCACTGATCCTCGGCGTGCGCGGCGATCCCACCCGCAACGGTGCCGGCGCGATGCTGCTCGTCGGTATCGCGTTGCAGATCAAATACAGCGTCGTCGCGGAGGGGCTGTTCTTCGGCTGCTGGCTGATCGCGCTCGCCTGGCGGGCCGGGCAGCGCGGCGCGCGGCTGGCGCGGTCGATCGCAATATGGATCGGCCTCGCGATGCTGCCGACCCTTGCCGCCTTCGCCGCCTATGCCGCGATCGGGCAGGCATCGCCGTTCGTCTTCGCCAATGTCCTGTCGGCACTGGCGCAGGGGCGCGGCGGGCTGGCGACGCAACTGGCGGGGCTGGGTGCGATCCTCGGCATTCTGGCATTGCCGTCGCTGCTCGTGCTGTCCGGCGGGCGGTCGCGCGATGGCGGGCGGACCGTGGCGGGCTACGATCGCTTCCTGCTCGGCTGGCTCGCGGCATCGGCGGCCGGCGTGCTGCTGTACTGGCGCTTCGCCAGCCCGCATTATGCCATGCCGATGCTGCCGGCGCTGATGTGCCTGCTCGCGCAGGCGGTGGATGCCGGTCGCGCGCATCGCATCGCCGGGCTGGCGCTGGCGCTCGTCGGGCTGGTCGGGGGGCAGGCGGTGCTGGCGATCAGCGCTCTGCACAAGGGCGGCGCGCGCGAAGCGGCCGCCGTCGCCCGCGCCGCGCATGTCGACGGCGGCGGCTGCATCTATGTCTATGACGGCTATCCGGCGCTCTACATGCTGACCGGTTCGTGCCTGCCCACCCGCTGGCCCTTCCCCGGCCACCTCGCCACGCAGGAGGAATCGCGCGCGGCGGCGCTGGGCGTCGATCCGGCGCGTGAGGTCGCACGCATTCTCGCCACGCATCCGGTCGCGATCATCGACGACCTGCCGCATTTCGATGGCGGCAACCCGGTGACGCGGCGGATCCTCGAACGCGCGCTGGCCAGCGATTACGTCCTCGCCGCCCGCATCTGCACCGGCCCTGCGCGGATGCGGCTGGTCTACCGGCGACGCGCGGAGGGGCGCCCGCCCCTGCCGCCCTCGGCCATCGGAGCCCGCGCATGCGCGTCCTGACCTTCCTCCACAGCTTCGAACCCGGCGGGGTCGAGCGGGTCGCGCTGCGACTGGTGCGGCGCTGGCGGGCGATGGGGATCGACGCGCCGCTGTTCATGGGCCGCAACGACGGCGCGCTGCGCGACGAAATGGCCACGGACCTCGCCTATACCGTTCCCGATCAGCCGCGGCTCGGCAGCGGCTGGTGGGAGACATTGTGGATGATCGCCCGCCTGCCGGCCGAAATCCGCCGCACCGCCCCCGATGCGCTGTTCTGCGCGGGCAACACCTATACGATCGTCGCCGGCGCGATGAAGCTGCGGCTGGGCCGGCATTGCCCGCCGGTGGTCGTCAAGATCAGCAACGACCTGGCGCGCGCCGACATGCCGGCGCCGGCGCGCCCGTTCTGGCGGTGGTGGCTGCGCGTGCAGGCGCGCTTCGTCGATCGCTGGGTGGTGATGGATGCGGCGATCCTGCCCGATGTCGACCGCTATCTGGGTCCGGTCGCGCGCACGGTGATCCCGGACCCCGCGATCGACACGCTGCCGCCGCCGGTCGCGCGACCGCCACGGGGCGCGGGTATCCGCTACGTCGCGGTCGGGCGGCTGGTCGCGCAGAAGGATCCGGCGACGCTGGTCGCCGCCTTCGCACAGGCGGCACTGCCCGCGGATCGGCTGACGATCATCGGCGATGGTCCGCTGCGCGCACGGGTGGAACAGCAGGCGCAGCGCCTCGGCATCGCCGGTCAGGTCGTCTTCATGGGTCATGTTCCCGACGCGGCGACGGTGATGCGCACGCAGGACGTCCTGCTGCTGTCGTCACGCTACGAGGGTGTGCCCGCGGTGCTGATCGAGGCGCTGGCCGCCGGGCTGGGCATCGTGGCGACCGATTGCGGGGCCGGCGTACGGTCGGTGCTGGACCACGGCCGGCTCGGCCTGATCGTCGCGCAGGGCGATGTCGACGCCTTCGCGGCGGGGATCGCCTCGGCACGGACGATGGCGGTGGCGGTCGATGCCGGCCGCGAACAGGCGCAGGCGTTCACCATCGATGCCGCCGCGCGCCGGTATGGGGATGCGATCCGCCAGACGGTGTCCGGCCCCGCCGCTTACTGATCGAAGTCGTTCGCCTGCGGATCGCTGCCGTGCAATTGCGTCCACAGGCCCTGCGTCCCCGCCTCCTGCGCGCGATTGACGAATTGGGAGGCGACCAGCCAACCCTTCAGCGGGCGCAACGGCAGCAGCGTACCGAGCGCCATGAACGGCACCGAGGTGACGAAGTGCACCCAATAGGGCGGATCGAACGCGACCTGCACCCACACCACGAAGAAGATCAGCGGCAGCGCGATGATGCACAGGGAAAAGAACGCCGGGCCGTCGTCGGGCGCGGCGAAGCGATAGTCGAGGCCGCAATGGTCGCAGCGATCGACGATCTTCAGCCACGATCGGAACATCCGCCCCTCGCCGCAGCGCGGGCAAAGCCCCTTCCAGCCGCACCGCACTATCCAGCGGAACGTGTCTCGTGGCGGCGCGGCCGGTTCGGCCATCGGGTCCTGTGGCATCTGGTCCTGTGGCATCGGGTCCTGGGGCATCGACGGACCGTGCGCGCGCGGGGCGGCGCTGTCGATGGGACGGATTGTCCCAGTCCGCCAACGCGACGCACCCAGGCTATGCGCACCGACGATATGACAAACAGGTCGCGCGCGCTCGCCGGTGGCTCTAGCATAAGCGTTCCCTTATCGGAGCACCCTTGCATGTCACGTTTCGCCGCCGCCATCATCGCCCTTCCGCTGATCGGCGCGGCACCCGCTACCGTGCAGATTCCCGCCGAACGGCTGTCGGCCGACGTCCGCACGCTCGCGTCCGATGCGTTCGGCGGGCGGGCGCCGGGAACGCCGGGCGAGGCGAAGACGGTCGACTGGCTGGTCGCGCAGTTCAAGGCGGCCGGACTGGAGCCCGGCGGCCCCGGCGGCAGCTGGACGCAGCCGGTACCGTTGATCCGCACGATGCTGGGATCCGGCACGGTCTCCGCCAACGGAACCGACTGGGTCGGCGGGCGCGATGTCTACCTCTCGACGGTGCGGCCGGATGCGCGCGCCGTGGTCCGGAACGCGCCGCTGGTGTTCGTCGGCTATGGCGTCAGCGCGCCCGAACGGCAGTGGGACGATTTCAAGGGCGTCGACCTCAAGGGCAAGGTCGCCGTCTTCCTGGTCAACGATCCCGATTTCGAAGCGGGTGCGGGTGACGATGCCGTCGGCCGGTTCGGCGGGCGGCGCATGACCTATTACGGCCGCTGGACCTATAAGTTCGAAGAGGCCGCGCGGCGCGGCGCGGTGGCGGCCCTCATCGTCCACGACACCGCCGGCGCCGGTTACGGCTGGGCGACGGTCACCGCGCCCGGCGGCGAGAATTACGACGTCGCCGCCCCCGCCGCATCCCGCGTCGCCCTGCAGGGCTGGATTGCGGGCGACGCCGCGACCCGGCTGTTCGCGCAGGCGGGGCTCGATCTGGCGCAATTGCGCAAGACGGCACGGCGATCGGACTTCCGCCCCGTCGCGCTGGCGGGCGCCGGCCTGTCCGCCGACCTGCCCGTCACCGTGACGCGCGCCGAAAGCCGCAACGTCCTCGCCAGGCTCACCGGTCGCAGCCGCCCGGACGAGACGATCATGTACGGCGCCCATTGGGACGCCTACGGCGAAGGGGCGCCGGATGCGGCGGGCCGGCGCATCCGTCCCGGTGCCAACGACGATGCGCTCGGCACCGCCGGCGTGCTCGCGATCGCCCGTGCCGCCGCCAGGGCACCGCGTCCCGCACGCACCCAGGTCTTCGCATTGTGGACCGGCGAGGAACGCGGCCTGCTCGGCTCGGAAACCTATGCCGCACACCCCGTCTATCCGGTGGCGAAGACGGTCGCGAACCTGACGCTCGACATCCTCCAGACCGCCGGGCCGGCGCGCGACGTGCTGCTCGTCGGTGCCGGGCAGAACACGCTGGAGGATCGCCTGGCCGGCGCCGCGCAGGCGCAGGGCCGCACGGTGACGCCCGAATCGCTGCCGGAACGCGGTTTATTCTATCGCGCCGACCATTTCTCGCTCGCCCGCCGAGGCGTTCCAACACTATTGCTAATGGCCATCAGCGGCACCCCCAACCTGGTGGAGGGCGGTCGCGCTGCGGGACAACGCTGGCTGGACGGCTACATGCGCTGTTACCACCAGACCTGCGATGCATGGTCGGCCGACTGGAACCTTGCGGGCGCGGCGGCCGATGTCGACCTGTTGCGCCGCATCGGGTTCGACCTTGCCAACGACACGCGCTGGCCGGAATGGAACGCAACATCCGAATTCAAGGCGATCCGCGCCGCCACCGCCGCACAGCGAGGTGGCAGCTGAGCGCCGGCAGCGCCTCGCGTTCGACTGTCGCCGTCATAGCACCCCTCGTTCATCGCGGCTGACAGGATACCCGGTCGCCGCGACGCCATCGACGGGCGACGCCCTAGCACCCGCGGTGGAGGAGCGGATACAGACGAGCGCGTGACGGTCGCATCGCGATCGAGCCAACGCCCGTCACCCGCATCGTCATCCCGCCGCGCCATGGCCACCGGAGGATTCCCGAACTAGATGGCGGCGATGACCGATCAGCAAAGCGGCACGCCCATGCGCGCCGGGGAATTCGTCGCGTTCGTCGCAGCGCTCATGGCGGTCAACGCGCTGGGCGTGGACCTGATGCTGCCCGCGCTGGCGGATATCGGGCATCAGCTCGCCGTCACGACGGCGAACCACCGGCAGTGGATCATCACCGTGTACATGCTGGGGTTCGGCGCGGGACAGCTCGTCTATGGTCCGCTGGCGGACCGTTATGGTCGCCGGCCGATCCTGCTCGTCACCCTTGCCGGCTTCGTCGCCGCCAGCGTGTTCGCCGCGAGTTCGCAAACCTTTCCTGCGCTGCTGGGCGCGCGCGTCCTCCAGGGGCTGATGTCTGCGTCGACCCGCGTGCTGGCGGTCGCGATCGTGCGGGATCGCTACGCCGGTCGCCAGATGGCACGCACGCTGTCGGTGGCGCAGATGATCTTCTTCCTGGTCCCGATCATGGCACCCAGCCTGGGGCAGGTGCTGTTGGCGTTCGGTCCCTGGCGCTTCATCTTCTATGCCCTCGCCGGGTTTGCGGCCTTCGTCCTCGCCTGGTCCTGCATCCGCCTGCGCGAATCCCTGCCGGTCGAGCGCCGCTCGCCGCTGTCGCTCGCGGCGCTCGGCAGCGCCTATCGGCTGACGCTGACCAACCGCTTCTCCGCCGGCTATGCCGTGGCGGCGTCGATGACCTTCGGCGGGATCATCGCGTTCGTGTCCTCCGCGCAGCAGATCTTCGTCGATGAATTCCACGCCGGCGAACGCTTCACCATCCTCTTCGCCGTCTGCGCCTTTTCGATGGGCTGCGCGTCCTTTGCCAACAGCCGGCTGGTCGAGCGGCTCGGCACGCGGCTGATCTCGCAGACCGCCCTCATCGCCCTCATCGCCCTGTCGTCGATCCACCTCGCCGTGATCGCCGGCGGCATGGAGACGCTGGCGACGTACATGCTGTTCCAGGCGCTCAGCATGACCTGCATCGGCCTGTGCGGATCGAACTTCGGCGCCATGGCGATGGAGCCGGTCGGCCATATCGCCGGCACCGCATCGTCGATCCAGGGCTTCATCACCAGCGTCGGCGCCGTGATCGTCGGTTCCATGATCGGTCAGGCTTATGACGGATCCACCTATCCGCTCGCCATCGGCTATCTCGCGATCGGCGTCCTGGTGCTGGCGGTCGTATATCTGATCGAGGATCGCCAGCTGTTCCAGGCGCGCAACGCCGCGTGATGGGTGACGCATCCCGCCTGCGATGATAGTCCTGCAGGGATGACCGGGGACAACCGGCGCATGGCGACGCCCCGCATCAATCGGCTGGCAGCGCACCGAGCATCGCGGTGACCCGCCGACGCATATCCGGGTCGCGCGTGATCTCCAGCATGGCACCCAGGCTGGCACGGGCGGCCGATCTGCGGTTGTCGACGCATTCGAGCCGGGCGCGTTCCCACCACGCATGTGGGTACGCCGGCGCAATCACCGTCATCCGCACGTAGAGGTCGAGCGCGCGACGCCCCCTGCCAGACCGTTCGGCCCGCGAGGCCTGGTTCTGCAGCAGCCGGACGAGCACCGCCCGGTTGGGCATCGCCGCGACGTGTGTCACCGCGCGGCCCGCGCCGGCCGATGCCTCGACCAGCGCGGCGAGGCGTTCGGCGCCGACGCGCACGCCGCCCGCGAACGGATCGACGATCACCGGAGCAGCCTTTTCCCCCACGACGACCAGGACGTGGCCGGGAACGTCGAGCACATCGGCGCTCCAGCCGAGCCGCCGCGCCATCGCGACCCACAGGATCGACAGGCTCACCGGCAGGCCGCGGCGGCGATCGAGGACGCCGATCAGGTCCGCGTTGGCGGGATCGTCGTAGGTTGCGGCGTCGCCGGCGAACCCGAATTCCCCGGCCAGCACCGTCGCCAGAGCATCGGCACGCGCGGCCGGTGTGTCGGCATCGGCGCCGACAAGATCGAGCCGCGTCGCGATAGCGTCGAGGAGGTCGTGATACGGGGTGAGATCGGTGCCGGCATGATCCGGCAGCGCCAGCGCCAGGGCGGCGTGATCGAGGGCGATCTCGTCCTCATCGATCAGGCCTAGGTGGTTCAGGTCTTCATCCATGCCATATCAGATGGGGAGCGGGGGCGATGATGGAAATGCCCTGCGCGATGCTATGGACATTCGCGACCCCTGCGTCGTTTATCGACGACCCCGCACGCCGATCCGGAGCCTCGATCATCTTCAACCTCGTCTTTGCCGTGCCAGCGCTGGTGGTGCTGGCCCGCTGGCTATGGCCGCTGCCACTGCCGCTCTGGATCAAGATACCGGCCGGGCTGGCGATGCTCGCCGCCTCGCAATTCCACCTGTGGAGCCGGCTATCCTCCGGGTCGGTGTTCGCGCCCGAATTCCCGCGGGGGATCGTCATCCTGTTCAACTGGGCGTTCGGTGCGCTCGTCCTGCTCGCCGTCCTTCAGCTGGCGCTCGATCTCGGCGCGCTCGTCACGATGCTGGTCCGGCAGGCGGCGGTGCAGGAACCGGCAGCGCTTCGCTACGCCGTGGCGGCGCTGGCGGCGGTCGCCGCGGCGATCGGTGTCGGCAACGCGGTGCGGGTCCCCCCGTGGTCGATGTGCAGGTGGCCGTGCGCGACCTTCCCCCGCCCTCGACGGGTATCGCATTATCCAGCTGACCGACCTCCACATCAGCCGGCTGTTCACGGCCCGGTGGGCGCAGGCGGTGGTCGAACGGGCGAACGCCGCCGGCGGCGATCTGATCGTCGTGACCGGCGACTTCATCGACGGATCGGTCGCCATGCGGCGCGACGACGTGGCGCCGCTGCGCCGGCTGCGTGCCCCGGACGGCGTGTATGCCATTCCCGGCAACCACGAGTATTTCTTCAGCTATGCCGCGTGGATGCAAGCGTTGTCGGATATGGGGTTCCGCCTGCTGCCGAATGCGCATGCGGTGATCGCGCGCGATGATGCGCGACTGGTGATCGCCGGCGTCACCGACCTGTCGGCGCCGGGCGTAGGCGAAGCGGCGCCCGAGCTGGCGCTGGCGCTGCGGGGCGCGCCCGCCGACGCGCCGATCGTCCTGCTCGACCACCAGCCCCGACGCGCCCGCGACGCCGCCGCGCGCGGCGTCGCGCTGCAGCTGTCGGGACATACGCATGGTGGGATGATCGTCGGGCTCGACCGGCTGGTCGCACGCGGCAACGCGGGGTTCGTATCCGGGCGCTACGACGTCGGCGGCATGACGCTCTACGTCAGCAACGGCACCGGATTGTGGCCGGGCTTCGCCCTGAGGCTGGGCGTGCCGTCGGAGATCACGCGCATCACCCTCACCCGTGCACGCGAAGCAGGCTGAGCGTTCCGCGGCGTGCTTCGGGCGGAGCGCGGCTGGCGTAATGCCTTGCCCAACGCGAACAACATGAACGGGACTTCACCGCACGGCTATCGGCTATGTTCAGAGTGGTCAGCCGCGGCCGGGATCGACCCGGCGTTCGGATGATCGCTTCATCCCCGGCAATCGCCACCACGGCGTCGCCGGGCTGAGATGATGTTCGTGGTGATAGGTGCCGAAGTGGAAGCAGGTGGCAAGCGATGCCAGCGGCGACAGGCCGTTACCGCGAGCGTTGTGGGCGTCAGCGAATGGTGTCGCGCCATGCCGGTGCGGCAGGTAGGTGCCGAACAGGAACAGCTGCCCCAACGCCAGCAGCGCGGGCACCGCCCAGAAGACCACGATGTTGAGCAGCGACGCACCCAGCAGCAGATAGAGGATCGCCGCGACCGTGATCCGGACGATCTGCGCGTGCGTATAATAACCGAGGAAGAAACGGAGGAACCATGACCCGAGATGGCGGGGGGCCGCCGGGTTGAAATCGGGGTCCGTATCCGTGCCGGGCGCGGCATGATGCGCGTGATGCTTGGGGTACAGGGCCCGATAGGACAGGCCGGCATACGCACCGAGGCAGAGCGTGCCCACCACGCGGTTCAGGCGCGGCCGCCCCGGAGCGAACGAGCCGTGCATGCAATCATGCGCGACGATGAACAGACCGGTGCTGAGCCACGCCTGCACGAGGACGAGCACCACCGCGAACGCAGCGGTCGACGGCCGCCATTCCCAGAAGAAGATCGCGCCGATATGAATGACCGTCCAGGCCACGCCGATGACCGCGGCGAGCAACATACTGATAGCCGCCCCGTCCCCTTCCCGCGTCATCGCCTGATGCAGTTCGTCAGCGTGCGGTCGACCGTCATCGGTTCGGCAGCCGGCGCGATATCGCAGCCGCCGCCCTGCCCGTGCCATGGCCGATCGTGCATCGCATATCGCGGCGAGGTCCAGGCGCGGCTTTCCATGACGGCAGCCCTTAAACGCTTTTCAGACCAATGCATCGCCCGCTCCGGATCGCTCGTTCCGCGACGCGCATGTCGCGGCGGGTTCATGACGGTCAGAACGATCGAACGCGCCTAAAGAGCCTGGCATCTCTCGATCGGCGTGATGCAGTGCCGGCGCGTTGCGTGGTGCAGGCATGATCGACCCCGTTGATGGCTACGCGTCACCCGCGACAGTCCGGCTCGCGTCGTTGATCGCCGCCAGATGTTGGTCCTGATACCTAACCGCATGTATTATGTCGCATTTCGCTCAGTCAATTATAATTTTGTCTCCCAACTTTCCAAACAGGATGTCAAATTTAAGCAAAGATTACTAGAAGATGATTCGTATAAATAGGAATGATGCAAGATATTGTTATTTATCGGCATTCATCTTTGTGCAGCGGTCGTCTCTTTTGACGCTGCCGGTATTCAGACGAGCGGACCGACCGAAACGCCGGTTCCTCGCGATGACGAGATCATCGTCAACGGCAAGAAACCCGACAATCGATCGATCGCGGACGATAGCAATGCGGTGGTCGCGCTGCTGGACGCCGAACGTCTCAAGGGCACCGGCGCCACGTCGATCCGCGATCTGCTGCGCCGGCTCACCCCGCTCCTGACGGCACCGGGCGGACGCGAGCCGTTGATCCTCATCAATGGCCGTCCGATGTTGTCGGAAGCGGACCTGACCACGCTTCCTCCCGAAGCGATCGAGCAGTTGCAGGTCCTGGCGGAACGCAGCGCGCCTCGCTTCGGCAGCGCACCCGACCGGCGGGTGGTGAACCTGGTGCTCCAGCGGCAATCCCTGTCGGCGGAGGTCGAACCGCGGCTGAACGCGCCGACCGACGTCAGGGGAATGGATGCGCAAGCGAACGGCATATTCGCGAAACTGGCGGATCGCAGACGCCTGACCCTCAACGTAAACTACACGCGGCAAAACGGCGTGATCGAGGGCGACGCCGCACCGGGCCCGGTGGCCGTCCCCCGGCAACCGCCGCGTTCCTTGATCCCGACGGGCGACAACATATTCCTGAACGGCATGGCCGCGCTGCCGGTCGGCGCTTCGGGCACGGCGTCCCTGTCGCTGTCGGCCTGGCGATCAGCCAACGTTGGCCTGCTCGGGACCATGCCGATCACGCCCGATGGTCAACCGGATCGGCAGCGATCCCGCTCGACCGGATATCGCGCGGGCGCGATGATCGGCGGCACGGCCGGCCGCTGGCAGTGGAACGCGCAAGCCAATGCGTCCCGCCTGTCGAGCGACAGTGCACTGTCCGGGGCGACGCGCCAGGACAGTCTCTCGCGATCCCATAGCATCGATGGCGAAGCGCAGATCAACGGATCGCCTTTCGAACTGCCGGCGGGTCCGCTACAGGTCGCAGCCATCGTCCGCTATCGGTACGAACGCGGCACGGCGGTGTTTCAATCCGCCGATGCGTCCCAATCGCGGGACGTCCGACAGGACAATCGCGATGCCAGCCTGACGCTGACCGTTCCCCTGGCGGCCACGACCGCCAGCCGGCATTCGGCGATCGGCGACGTTACGGCCACGCTCACCGGCGGAATGGCACGAGGGAGCGGATCGGGGCCTGCCCCCCGGGTCGACGGCAGCCTGCAATGGACCCCGGTCCGGATCGTCAGCCTGTCGGCCGGGATATCCATCGACCAGCAGCCGCTTCCCGCCACTGCCTTGCTGTCGATCGCGACGCGGACGCCCGGCGTGCCGGTGTTCGACTATGCGACGGGCGACACCGCACTGGTCACCCTGACCAGCGGTGGCAGTCCCGACCTTCGCGCGGAACGGCGCGAACGACGCACGGCCACCCTGTCCGTCCGCCCCTGGCAGAAAGGCAATGCCACGATCGACATCGGCTATGTCGACACGATCGTGCACCATCCGCTGACGTCGTTCGCCGCCGCCCTGCCGGTCGTGGCAGCAGCGTTTCCCGAACGATTCACGCGTGATGCAACCGGTGCGCTGGTCGGGATCGATGCGCGCGCGGTGAACCTGTACCGATCGCGCAGGCGGGAAATCAGCATGGGTGTCGGCCTGTACATCTCGCCACAGCCATCGCCTGACGGACAGCCGCAGCAACCAGGGACACAATGGTCGCTCAATCTGCGGCCGACGCTCACGCTTGCGGACCGGTTGATCCTGCGCCGCGACGGTCCGGCGCTCAATCAGCTGGCCGGTGATTCCATCGGCGGTGCGGGCGGCCAGCCGCGCGTGGGATTGCTGGGCCAGACATCGGTGTCGCGCGATGGCACGACGCTGGCGATCGAAGGCCGCATCCAGGGCAGCACCCGCGTTCGCGGCTCCACCGCGGAAACCGACCTGCGCTTCGGATCGCTCGCCGTGTTCGACGCGAACCTCACGCTGCCCGGCAACCGCTTCCTGGCGCAAGCATGGGCGGAAAAGATGCAGGTCACGGCAGGCGTCCGGAATGTGCTCGGTCGCCGTCAGATCGTGCGCGATCGGAACGGGGATACGCCGTTCGCCTTCCGCCCGGCCTATCTCGATCCACTCGGACGGGTCGTATCGCTCGCCGTCAGGGCGCGTTTCTAGCATGGCCGATGCGCAGCCGCCCCGGCGTACCGCCATCGCGATCGCCGCCGATGCTCACCTGTCCGGCCCGGCATGACCGTCGTCGAGGGGATATCGCATGCGAGCTGCGCACCTTAGCATCCTGAGCGCGGCGATCGTGGCCATATGCGTCGCGGCATCCTCGCCTGCGCAGGACGGGTCGGGCGACGACATCGTCGTTACCGGCCGAAAGATGCGCAAGGTTCGCCTGAGCTATAGCTGGACCGACCGATCCCTGGAGCATTGCCTTGTGGAGACATCAAGCGGCGATGCCAACATCGACCGGATCATGTGCAGGATATTGGGCACCTGCGTGAAGCAGGGGCATGCGAAGATCGACAAGGCGAAGCGATGCATGAACCGCAGGGTCGATACGCTGATCGAGGAAGCACGACGCGTCGGCAACGATCGGATCGCCCCGGTGTCGGATGATCTGGCTGACGAGATGGCGGCCTCCCCTCCGCAGGCCGTCACCATCGCTCCCGTCACTGCCGGGGAGGGTGACGAGATCGTGGTAGAGGGTCAACGCAATCCGATCCGTGGTGCCTTATGGCAGATCGAGCGGACGAATGTGTTCCGGAGCGGCGGGGCGGGTGAAATGCCGGAATCCAGCGCCTACCACTTCAACCTATGCCTTCCGGATACGTCGGTACGACAGATGCTGGACCGTGCCGCCAACGAGCGGTTGCAACGCCCCGGTATGAAGAATTGCGGACCGATGGACCTCGCGATGGACAGCGAGTTCGCTATTCTCCGGCTCACATGCTCAGGGGGGATCCGACGACAACGTCCTGACGTCCCTTGGCACCCGGCATGAACTGTCACTCTTTTATGGAAGAGACAAGCGGAGGCGTCCTCGTCGGGATGCCATTACCGCAGTCACATGATCGAGCTGGACAAGAGGGGTAGTGCGGCGACGTATCGGCGCGGCGGTACCAAGGCGCTCGCCGGATACATCACGTATTCTAACGCCATCCGGATCGGGGACTGCCCTGCGTCCGACGCCACAAGCTCCAGCCCTCATGACGATGTCATGCCGCTGCTCTTCGACCTGAACGAGGTGTTCGACAGCAAGGGACGACCGCTCGAATGCCCAAGATGGTGGAAGCCATATATTCCGGTGAAATGCGGAATATGACGTGACCCCCGTTTCTTCATCCACCTGGACCTAGAGACCGGCCCCTCGAAGGGACGGACGGAATGAAGCGGAAGCAGTTTTCGGAAGAGCAGATCATCGGCATCCTGAAGGAGGCCGAGGCGGGTGCGGTGGTGACGGAACTGTGCCGCAAGCACGGCATGTCGAGCGCGACCTACTATGCATGGAAGGCGAAGTTCGGCGGCCTGGAGGTATCTGACGCGAAGCGTCTGAGGTCGCTTGAAGAGGAGAACGCGCGGCTCAAGCGGCTGCTTGCGGACACGATGCTGGACAACGCGGGGTTGAAAGACCTGCTGTCAAAAAAGTGGTGACGCCCGCCGCGAAGCGACAAGCGGTTGCGCATCTCCAGGCGACGTTGGGGATGAGCGAGCGGCGGGCGTGTGCTGTCGTCGGGGCGGACCGCACGAGCATGCGGTATCGCTCGTGCCGGGCAGATGATGGCGACCTTCGGTCGCGTCTGCGCGAGCTGGCGCAGCAGCGCCGACGGTTCGGCTATCGACGGCTGCACATCCTGCTGCGCCGGGACGGCATCACGATCAACCGCAAGAAGACCCAGCGGCTCTACCGTGAGGAAGGGCTGACGGTCAGGCGCCGGAAGGGACGAAGGCGCGCCGGTGGCGCGCGGGCACCTGCGCCGGTGCTGGCGCTCCCCAACCAGCGCTGGAGCCTGGACTTCGTGCACGACCAGCTCGTCACTGGCCGACGGTTCCGCGTGCTCAACATCGTCGACGACGTGACGCGCGAGTGCCTTCGGGCAGTGGTGGACACGTCGATTTCGGGCCGGCGGGTCGTGCGCGAGTTGACCGATCTGATCGCGGAACGTGGCAGGCCAAAGATGATCGTCAGCGACAACGGGACCGAACTGACGTCGAACGCGGTGCTTGCCTGGTCCAGCGACGCGGGCGTCGAGTGGCATTACATCGCGCCGGGCAAGCCGACGCAGAACGGGTTCGTCGAGAGCTTCAACGGTCGCATGCGCGACGAGCTGCTCAACGAGACGCTATTCTTCACGGTTCGCCAGGCCCGCTCGATCCTGGCGCGCTGGGTCGACGACTACAACACCGAGCGGCCGCACTCGTCGCTAGGCTACGCTACCCCGGCTGCGTTCGCTGCCGGGCTCGAACAGCAATGGGCGGGGTTAACCCCGCCCATTGCTTCAACTGCGCTCATGCGCAACAACACCGGTCGGTCTCTGGTCGCAGCTGGATGAAAGACTGGGGTCACGTCAAATATACTATCGGCCAACGCCAACACGATTTGACAATTTGGCAGACCAGGTTCGCAATTTTGCGACCTCCTCTTGGTGAAAAATTATCGTGCCTCTAAAGGTCGTGCATTACGTTGTAATTTTTCTGTGATAATCTCACGTACTGGAACTAAACCATAAATTATTCAAAAATTATCTTTACAGGTATTATAGAATATTAGCTACGGGCACTGCAGCGACGCCCGCAGCAGCACGTTCCACCGCCATCGCGGTTCGGCCGCCCGTCGCCAGCCGTTTCGTCGTGCGGCCTCTATGGCCTCAGCGTGGTCGCCAGCGCTCCAGCTGCGTGAGGACATCCGCTGCGATCTGTTCGACGGTAAAGCCCGTCAGGTCGCGCATCCGGCTGTCCTCGTTCGTCTGGGCGGCGAGGAACCACGCCTTGCTGCGGCGCTCTTCGGACGCCTCCAGCGCGGTATAGGCCGCCAGCGGACGGGAACGGGGCGCAAGGCGATAGGTGAACGAGCGTCCGGCCTCCATTCCCAGGGTCAGCACGCATCGTTCCTCGTCGATCTCGACGACGCTTTCCGCCCACCCCTCCTTCTGCAATGCCTCATGGACCGATCGCAGTGCCGGCCCGCCGGTCTGCGCCAGTTCGCGCAGGATTTCGGTACGCCGTGCCGGCACGAGCAACCGCTTCAGCCGCGTCGCCACCGCCGGCGCCGTGTCCGACAGAGTCACGCCGGCAAGGTCCGCGTTGGTCTGCCGCACCAGGCCGACCGCCAGCAACAGCATGATGAAACAGAACGGCAATGCCGCCAGCAGGGTGGCGGCCTGCAGCGCGCCGAGGCCACCGATCACCAGCAGCAAGGTAGCGGTCACCCCGAGCAGCACGCACCAATAGATGCGCTGCCAGCGCGGGGTATCCTCCGCACCACCGGATGCAAGCGTGTCGATCACCAGCGCCCCGGAGTCCGCCGACGTGATGAAGAACACCGCCACAAGGGCGATGGCGAGGGTGGAGGTGATGCTGGCGGCGGGGAGATATTCGAGGAACTTGAACAGCGCGGTCGAAAGATCCGCCTGCACGGCCCGCGCGATACCACCCGCGGCAGAGCCGAGATCGAGCGAGATGGCGGTGTTGCCGAACACGGTCATCCACAGGAACGTGAATGCGGTGGGGACGAACAGCACGCCGATGACGAATTCCCGTATCGTCCGGCCGCGCGAAATGCGCGCGATGAACATGCCGACGAAAGGCGACCACGCAATCCACCATGCCCAGTAGAACAGCGTCCAATCCGCCATCCACGCCCGCGGCTCGTAGGCGTAGAGCGTGAACGTCCGCATGACGAAATGATCGAGGTACAGACCGAAATTCTGCATCAGGGCGCGCAGCAGGAACAGCGTTGGGCCAAGGGCCAGCACGAACAGCATCAACAGCACCGCCATCGCCAGGTTGAGTTCGGACAGCCGGCGTATGCCGCGGTCCGCACCACTCAGCACCGACAGGGTAGCGGCCCCCATGACGAGCACGATGACGACGATCTTGGTCGTGGTGCCGTCCGGCACGCCATATTCATACGCCAGGCCGGCCGTCATTTGCGAAACGCCAAAGCCGAGCGACGTCGACACGCCAAAGACGGTGCCGCACACCGCAAAGATGTCGATCGCATCGCCGATCGGCCCGTTGATGCGCTTGCCCAGAAGCGGAGACAGGCCGGAACGCAGGGTCAGCGGCAGGTCCTTGCGATAGGTGAAATAGCCGAGGCTCAGGCCGACCAGCGCATATATCGCCCAGGCATGGACACCGTAATGATGGAACGTGATGGCCATGGCCTCACGCGCGGCGGTGATCGTGCCGCTCTTCGCCTCGGGCGGCGAAATGTAGTGCTGGACCGGTTCGGCAACCGCGAAATACATCAGCCCGATGCCCATGCCGGCCGCAAACAGCATCGCCAGCCAGGAGACGTACGGAAAGTCGGGCTCGGCATCGTCGGGACCAAGCTTCAGCTTGCCCGCAGGGCCGAAGCCGAGGGCAAGGACGACGACCAGAAACACGGCGACCGAGGAGATATAGAACCACCCGAACGTATCGATCGCCCAGGCTTGCGCAGCCTTGAAGGCATGATCCGCGATGCCCGGCATCGCCAGCGTGCTGACCAGCAGGGCACCGATAATGGCCGACGATCCCCAGAACACCCGCGGGTTTATATGTTTGACTGACATCGCAATGGCCTACCCCATTTCCGGCGGCCTGACGACCTCGGGCGGGGGGTGGCACGGGCGCCCCGTGCAACGCCCCGCCCTGTCAGACCAGCCGTGCCGGGCCACTGCGAACGTCAGCAGACGCCCGCGGAGCCGATCCCGCCGCCGATACGTTTGACCCGGACAAGGGGATGATGATGGATACCGGTCAAGACGAACAGGCACGGCGACTGAACGTCAACAGTGCCACCGCACAGGAATTGGACGCTATTCCCGGCCTACAGGGCCATGGGTTCGAGATCGTGCGCTATCGTGGCGAGCGCGGGCAATTCACCGATCTGCGCCAGCTCGAAGAGGTGCCGGGGCTGGCCGGCAAGATCGATGGCAGCCGGGCGGCGTTGCGCGTCGGCGAATCGTAACGCCGCCGCTAGGGCAGCGGTGCGATGGCGCGGAATGTCGCGACCAGCGTCCGGTCGTCGACCGGCTTGTGCAACACCCGCATCGCCGGCGAATGCGGCTGGAACGTGCGGGGTTCGCCGGTCACGAACATGACCGGCATCTCGCCAAGCGCGGCGACGATGCGCCGGACGGCGTCGGGGCCCCTGCCGCCTGCCTGCAGATTGACGTCCGATATAATGACTTCGGGCGGACGGGCCAATGCCTGGGTGACGGCGTCGTCCTCGGTATCGGCCATGTCCACCGAACGCGCGCCCGCGGCTTCCACCAATTGGGCGATATGATCGGCGATCAACCAATCGTCCTCGATGATGAGCACATGACACATGACTGCGCTTCAATGCTTCAGCGCGAGGTAAGGGTGCGGCGCGGACGGACGCTTTCGCACCGGTTGTGACATATCGGTCACGCAGGCCGTCTTAGATGACGGCCTCGATCTCGAACCGGACGCCGCTTTCGGGATAATGGATTGCTGCGCCGCCGCGCACGTGGCGGCGCAGCACGCGCTCGATCATGCGCGTGCCAAACCCCGTCCGGGCGGGTGGCGACACCGGCGGGCCGTCATGCTCGGCCCAGCAGAAGAACAGGCGACGCTCGCCGTCCTCCCGCTTGATCGACCATTCGATGGAGACCCGGCCGTCCGGTACGGACAACGCACCATATTTGATGGCGTTGGTCGCCAGTTCATGGAGCGCCATCGCGAGCGCCAACGTCACTTCGGGCAACAGCCGGACGGAGGGGCCGTGCGCAGTGAACCGCGCGCCGTCCCGATCCTTGAACGGCAGCAGCGCGCGATCGACGATGTCGCCGATCGTGGCACCCTCGACCTCGTCCTGGATCAGCAATTCGTGCGCGGCACCCAGGCTGGCGATCCTTCCGGACACCGCCGTCGCGGCATCCTCCAGCGACGCGGCATCGCGCAACGTCTGGCTGACCACCGCATTCACCGTGGCGAGCGTGTTCTTGACCCGATGCGTCAGTTCGCGCGCCAGGACAGCGCGATGCTCCTCGGCAACCTTGCGGGCGGATATGTCGGTCGAGAAGCCGGACATCGCCAGCGGCGTGCCGTCTGCACGATGCTGGAGATCGCCCTGCACCGACACCCAGCGCTGCTCGCCGGCCGGGGTCAGGATGCGATATTCGATGTGATAGGGGTCGCCATGCTCGATCGTGCGAAGGACCGCGGCCTGCATCGCCGGACGATCTTCGGGATGAACCGATGCCAGCAATTCGTCATAGGTAAAGGGCTCTGCGGTCGGACGGCCGAAGATGCGCTTGCATCCCGACGACGCGGTCAGAACCTGCTCGGGCAGGTCGAACGTCCAGGTCCCCAGCGCACCTGCCTTTAACGCCAGCCGCAACCGCATGTTGTGCTGCGTCAGGTCGGCGTCCCGCTGCGCGATCTCTGCGGCGAGTGCCTCGCGATCCTGCTCCAGCTTCAGCACCCGATGCCGCTCGATCGTGACATCGATCTGCGAGGCGACGAAGTAGCGAAGCGATCCTCCTTCGCAGAATACCGGCGCGACCATCAGGCGATTCCAGAACGGCGTGCCGTCGCGGCGATGGTTCAACAGGTCGAGTCCGATCGGCTCGCGCCGGGCGATGGCGCTCCTTAGCCGCGCGACATCCGCAGGATCGGTCAGCGGCCCCTGCATGAAGCGACAGTTGCGCCCCAGGACTTCGCCGGCGGCAAATCCGGTCAATTGCTCGAATGCCTGGTTCACGTAGATCAACGGGCAGTCGGGCAGCGTCGGATCGCTGACCACCATCGCGACCGGGGTCATCTTGAAACCGACCTGCATCGGGTCGCATCCATTCAGCCCGCGCGCGTAGGCATCGATCGCCGCCTGAACCTCGGGCGACGGTTCGAAGGGGGGTAGCGGAACAGGGTCTAAAGGCTGCCGGTCCAAAACGGGAACGCTCTAGCCGATGCTCGTCGCGGTCGCAATCTGCCGCGACATCATGACATTACCGCTGATCCGCATGGGCCATGACGCCCGGCCCGTCTGCTCGCCGATCATCCGCCATGCCGCGTCCGCTCGCCTGTCCTTGGGGACGATCTCGCGCGGCGTCGCGGATCGGCCTGCCCGGCATACACCGTCGCGCCGGTAACGGTCGCAGCTGTACATGCTTACCCCCCGTGCGTGCCGATCCCCGTCGGCCCCTCGATCACCTGACGGACCTTCGTCGCCAGTTCGCTGCGCTTGTACGGCTTTTGGATCAGGTCGAACTCGGCACCGCGGGCATCCACGCGCTCGATCGACGATTCCGCATAGCCGGTGGTTAACAACACGCGCATCTTCGGCCGACGCCGCTTCACCTCGCGCGCCAGCATGACGCCGTTCATCCCGCCCGGCATGATAAGGTCGCTGAACAGCAGATCGATATGGCCGGCGCCGTCCAGCAGCGCCAGGGCTTCACCCGCGTTATCGGCGCGCAGCACCGTATAGCCGAATTCCGACAGCACCGTCTCGGCATAGTCGCCGACGTCGATCTGGTCCTCGACCACCAGCACGGTTTCGGTGCCACGCTTGTCGGCCAGCGATCGGGCCGCCGACGGGCCGACCGGATCGGTCTTGGCGTTTTCGCACGGGAACAGCATCCGGACGGTCGTGCCATGCCCCTCCTCGGAATACACCCGCAGCGATCCGCCCGACTGCTTCATGAATCCGTAGACCATCGACAGGCCCAAGCCGGTACCCTTGCCCTGATCCTTCGTCGTGAAGAACGGCTCGGTCACGCGCGCCAGCACTTCGGGCGACATGCCGGTGCCCTCGTCGGTGATCGTCACCGCGACGTAGTTGCCGGCCTCCAGCTCGCCGAAGCCCTTGTCGCCGGCCTCGATCGACCGGTTTCTGATCTCGATGACGATATTGCCGCCGTCCGGCATCGCATCGCGGGCGTTGAGCAGGATGTTGATGATCGCCAGTTCGGCCTGGGTCGGATCGATGCGGGCGTTACAGGTCGTTTGCTGGTGCGCGATTCTTACCTTCACCAGACCGCCCGCGATCCGCTCGATCAGCGGCTGCAATTCGTCGATCATGTCGACGAGGTTGACGACACGGCCCTGCAACTTCTGCCGCCGGGAAAACGCGAGGAGCTGCTGCGTGAGCGTGGCACCCCGCTCCGCCGCCTGGAGGACCGCGTTGATCGATCGCGTCGCCTTTTTCCGGTCGAACTCGCCATCACCCTCGATCTGGCTTTTCAGCACGTCGCCAAAGCCCTGGATGACGGTCAGCAGATTGTTGAAGTCATGGGCGACGCCACCGGTCAGCTGACCGACCGCTTCCATCTTCTGCGCCTGCCGAAGCCCCTCTTCGGCATCGCGCCGCCGGGTGACGTCGAGCTGGGATGCGAAGAAGTAGATGAGGTTGTCATCGGCATCGAACACCGGCGAAATGAACAGCGCATTCCAGAAACCGGCGCCGTTCTTCTTGTAATTGTAGATTTCGACCGTCACCTCGCGACGCTGCTCGATGGCCTGCCGGACTTCCGCGACCGTATCGCGGTCGGTGTCCGGGCCTTGCAACAGGCGGCAATTGGTGCCGATCAATTCCTCGCTGGTGTAGCCGGTCATCCCCATGAAGGCCGGATTGGCGAAGACGATGGGATTGTCGGGCTGATTGGGATCGGTGACGATCATCGGCATGCGCGTCGTTTTGACAGCAGCGAAGAAGATGCTGTTGCTGTCGTCCGTCATGTCGTGATTAGGACCGTTGGTCAGGTGGGGCGGCGGCGCCCCCTTCAGCGTTTCGGGAGTTTGGTCAGCCATGAAGGTCCGGCGCTAGAGAGGAAGGGCTTGCCCCGAAGCGCCGGCCACCCAGCCGTCAATCCCCGCCTCCCCAATTTGTTCCGGTCGTCGCAAGGCCCGGCTGGACGACCCCGGAAGACGGGCAGCCGGACGCATCTCGCCACCCCGTCCACCGCGCTCATCGGTTTGGCCCGGCGGTGAACGTCCCGCCGTCCTGGCGCGCCTGCGACCGGAATACGTCGGGATCGATCCCGTAACGCGTCATCTTGTAATAGAGCGTCTTGCGCGGAATCTTCAGGACGTCCATCGCCCGCGTCACGCTGCCACGGGTCGCCCGCAGGGCGTCGGTGATGACGGTGATCTCGAACTCCGCCACCCGGCTGGCGAGATCCTGCTCGTCCCCGCCGCCCGTCGCGCCATGGAATGCCAGCACCCGCTCGAACGCGTAGTTCCGCAGTTCCCGCACGTTACCGGGCCAATGGTGCATCAGCAGGCGGCTGCGCTCCAGATCCGTCATGGTATAGTCGGCACGCGCGAACTGCGCGCACGCCTGCTCGGCGAAGAAGGCAAACAGGAGCATACGGTCCTGATCCCGCTCGCGCACGGGCGGCAGGCGTAATCGGGTAACCGCCAGACGGTGGTAGAGGTCTTCGCGAAAGCGGCCCGCAGCCGCCGCCTCGGCAAGGTCGATCCGGCTGGTGGCGACGACGCGCAGGTTCACGGCGTCGGCGCGTTCCGCCCCGATCGGTTGGACCTCACGCTCCTCGATCACCCTCAGCAACGCGGTCTGCACCGCCGGTGCGAGCGTGTCGATATCGTCGAGAAGCAGAGTTCCGCCGTTCGCGGTGGCGATCTGCCCGGTGCGGGAGGTTCGCGTGTGCGGCACCGCGTTCGCCGCATGCCCGAACAATTCGATGGCGGCGGTGTCGGGCGGGAGGGCGGCACAGTTCACCGCGATGAACGGACGGGCGCGTCGCGGCCCCAGACGGTGCAGCAGCAGCGCGCCGAGTTCCTTGCCCGTACCGCTCTCGCCCTCGATCAGGACGTCCACGTCCGCCTGTGCGAGCTGGCGGATCGTGGCCTTCACCTCGGCCATCGCATCGCATTGCCCGATCATGGGGCCGTCGCCCTCACTCGCCGCGATCGTGGCCTTCAGCCTGCGGTTCTCGATCAGCAGGCCGCGCCGTTCCAGCGCGCGGTTGATGGCGGCGATCAGGTGATCGGTGGAAAACGGCTTGGTCAGGAAATCGAAGGCCCCGTCGTGAAGGGCGGATACGGCCATCGGCACGTCGCCATGTCCCGTCACCAAAATGACCGGCAGGTCCCCGTCGATTTCGCGGATCGCTCGCAACAGCTGCAGGCCATCCATCCGCGGCATGCGGATGTCCGAAACCACCACACCGTCCAGCCGTGCGGAGATCACCGCCAATGCCTGCTCGGCGCCGGCGAAGGACCGGACCGAGAAGCCGGCGAGTTCGAGCGCCTGCGTGGTGGCCCTGCGCAGGGGTTCGTCATCCTCGACGAACACGACGGTCTGGGCTGTGTCCGATGTCATCATGCTCTTCCCAACGACAGGGTGAATTCGGCGCCCCTGGCCCGGTCCGGGACGAGGATGAGGTCGCCACCGAGTTCGCGGACGATGTCGCGCGCGATCGCCAGTCCCAGTCCGAGCCCGTCCGCCTTCGCAGTGGCGAACGGCGTGAACAGACTATCGTCGAGGGCGGGATCGATGCCGGGGCCATTGTCCGCGACGCTGAGGCGGATGCGGTCCGATCCCGCCGCCTCCACGGCGATGACGACGGTGGGATCGGCCTGCGCGGCGACGGCATCCAGGGCGTTCTGGACAAGGTTCACGAGAACCTGTTCGACGCGGATGCGGTCGGCCGCCACATGCCACCCGCGCTGTTCGTCGGTCAGCCTTGCATCGACGATGCCGCGCGCGCGTTCGCCGATCAGCAGCAGCGTGCCGTCGATGACGGAACCGAGGGACGTCCGGCCGCTCACCCGGACGCGACGCCGCGCGAAGGCGCGCAGCTCGCCGGTGATCGTCCCGATCCTCTCGGTCAGTCCGACGATCGACTGCAGGTTCTGCCTGGCGGCATCCAGCGCATTGCGGTCGATCAGCGTCGTTCCGCTCTCCGCGAACATCCGTATTGTGGCCAGCGGCTGGTTGATCTCATGCGCGACACCGGCGGTGATCTGTCCCAGTGATCCCAGCCGGTTCGCCTGCGCCAGTTCCTCGCGCGCCGAACGATACCGCCGGTCGGCCTCCTCGCGTTCCTGCGACTCCACGATCAGCCGCGCATTCGCGTCGCGCAGCTCGGCCGTCCGCCGCACGACCTCCCCTCCAGCCGCTCTCTCGCCTCCCTCGCAAAGCGGCGTCGCTCCGCCATCCGGATCGCCAGACCGCCGATGATCCCCGCGACGATCAGCGCGGCCATCGCCCAGATGAGGGCGACGGAGCGGGCCGCGGCGAGCGCCGGGGCCAGCGGCGTGAAGTGGATCAGCCGCCCCTCGGCGATCGGCGCACCGATCGCGGCCACGCGGAACGATGGCGGATCCATGCCCGTCGCAAGGGTGGCGTTGCGCCCGTCGATGGTCACCGGTGCGCTCGACGCGCCGGTAAGGCGGTATTGGCGGGTGCGGCGCACGTCCGCCAGGGCATGTTCGTCCAGACGTCGCGTCGGCTTGAACCGCCACTGCGGCACGCTGGTGATGAGTATGACGCCCCGCTGGTCCGTCACGATCGTCGCGCCCGGCGCGCGGGCCCATATCGATTCGAGCCTGTCGAACTCGACCTTGACCACGATCACGCCCAGCGCGCGCGAACCGTCGTCGATGCGCCGGGCCAGATACAGTCCCGGTCGCCCGCTGACGGTCCCCAGCGCGAACAGTTCGGCACCGCCGTGTCTCATCGCGTTGCGGAAATAGGGCCGGAAACCGTAATCCTGGCCGACGAACGTGGTCGGAAACCGCCAGTTGCTGGCAGCGACCGAACGGCCGTTCGCTGCGATCGCATAGATTGCGGCAGCATCGGTTCGTGCCGCCAGAAGCTCGAGTGCGCGGTTCAGACGGGCGGCGGCGTCCGGGTCGTCGTTTCGCAACGCCGCCGACACGTCCGGATATTCGGTCAGCACGAGCGGCAGCAGCCGGAACTTCTGCAACTCGCTGGTCAACAGGCCAAGATGCGTCCGCGCCAGCGATGCCGCGGCACGGTCCGCGACCGCATCCGCACGGCTATCCGACCAGCGGCCGCCGACCGCCGTTGCGGCCGCCGCCAGGCACCCCAGGCCGAGCAAAAGCGACGCCGGACGGGCGATTCTCATATGGGCAGAATGTTGCACACTTTTGCGCCTTCGTTGCCTCGCAATTCGCGCCATCGGCCGCGCCGCATCACCACTCTCCAGAAATAGTCGTTATTTTTCATTGATTTATACGAGAGGATTAGATGTTTGGCACCTCTCGCTCCCGCTCTTAGCATGCACGACGCAGCCTCGTTCACAAGGGGCGCGAGAGGGAGGATATGAAAGTCGCAACCCAGATTCCGGGTGCCTGCGCGAACCGCGATGGTAGGCCAAGGCATTGGTATCGGCATCTCGATGCGCGGGTTGTCGCCGCCATCGTCCTGGCGGCGGTTGTCGGACATGTCTGGCCCGCGACCGATGAGGCGCTGACGCCACCGGGCGGCGGTTTCACCACGCTGGTTATGACGGTCATCACACCGGTGATCGTTCTCACGCTGGTGGACGGGATCGCCGGGCTTCGCGAACGCCGCACGGTCGGGCGGGTCGCGGCCGGGGCCTTCGGTTATGTCGCGTTCTTCTTCACTCGCGCGCTGATCTTCGGCCGCGTCGTCGGGAATGTGGCGCAGCCGGGCGCGGGGATGAACGTCGATCCTGCGACGCTCGATGCGGGCGCGGTCACCGAACATGCGAACGGGGCGCACGAACCGACGACCACCGGCTTCCTCATGGCGGTCAAGCTCGACCTCCCGCTGCCGAACGCAATCTTCAACGAGCGGGGACCGGTGGCCACGGCTGCCGGATCCGCGCCGATAAACACGATACAGGGAGAGTGACATGATCAAGGGATGCACCAGGCACGTCCTGCGCGCCGGTACCGCCGCGATGGCCATCATCGCCGCGCAGTCCGCCAACGCACAGCAGTCGTCGCCCTCGCCGGCGCAGGCCACGCCGACTGCCCCGCAGCAGCAGCCGCTTGCCGATGCCGTGCCGGGAATGGGGAATGCGACGCCGCAGGACGACGCGACGTCGGGCACCGCCGATCGGGCGCCGCAGGCCGATGCGGACATCGTCGTCGTCGGTTCGCAGATCAAGGGGGCGAGCGCGACCGCCGCCCTCCCCGTGTCGGTGATCGACTCCGCCCAGATCGATGCTACCGGCGCCGTCTCGGGCGACGAACTGTTCCGCAGCATTCCGCAGGCGGGCGACGTCACGTTCAACGAAGCCAACAACGCGCAGACCAGCAATGCGGCGCGCGGCGACGTGAACTCCATCAACCTGCGCAACCTCGGCGTCGGCAACACCCTCGTCCTCCTGAACGGCCGACGGCTGGTGCAGCATCCCACCAGCCAGGCCGGCGACGGCAACGTCCCCGTGCTGGGATACAATGCCAACTCGCTGCCCGTCGCCGGTATCGAACGCCTGGAGATCCTGCGCGACGGTGCGGCGGCCATCTACGGCGCGGACGCGGTTGCCGGCGTGGTCAACACCGTCACCAAGACGAACTTCGATGGCGCCTCGCTGGATTACCGCTACGGTTTTGCCGAGGGTACGAGCCGCAAGGAATTGCAGCTGACCGGCACCGCCGGCCGCGACTTCGCCGAAGGCCGGGGCAACCTGTCCGTCTTTCTCGACTATACCCGCCGCACGGCACAGCGCGCGTCGGACCAGCCGTACACCGCGACGGACAATCTGCTGTCGTACTTCGCCGACGATCCGGCGTTCTCCACCAGCCTCGCGCCCGACGGACGCGCGACTCAATCACCCTGGGCGAACCTGGCGGTGGTGGGTGGCCCGGGCATCATCCGGCGCGGGACGACCGCGCTCACCTCGTCGGCCGGCGCCTTCCATACCCAGTCGGCGGCCAATCCGGGTTGCCTCGTCACGATCAATCAGGACGTGTGCTACGGCACGGGAACGCGGGCGACCGCGACGACGCTGCGCAGCGAACGCTACGACACGCGCACCGGCACGACCGTCACGCCGTCGTTCAACCGGTACAACACGTTCCTGACCGGTCACTACGACGTTTCCGATCGCCTGACCCTTTACACCGAACTCGGCTATTACCGCGCAGAAACCCGCCGGTTGCAGCCTGCGACGATCAACCTCAACGCCATCGTCATCCCCTCCACCAACTACTGGAATCCGTTCGGGCCGACGCGCTTTGCGGATGGGTCGCTCAATCCGAACCGCATTCCGGGTCTCACCAACGTGCCCGCCGCCGGCCTGCCCGTTCGGCTGTCGACCTACCGCTTCGTCGACGCCGGGCTGCAGCGGGTGAACGTCACCAACACGCAGGCACGGTTCCTCGGGGGGTGAAGGGCAAGATCGGCAGCTTCGACTTCGATTCCGCCCTTCTGTATTCCGTGGCGGAGGCGACGGACACGTCCGATGCGATCAACATGACGGCGCTGCAACGCAGTCTCGCGCTCTCCACGCCCGACGCCTATAATCCGTTTTCCGGTGGCTGTTCCGCGACGCCGTCGATCGGCGACTGTTCGCCGGCAAGCCAGTCCACCATCGACGCCATCCGCTTCCGGCTGAAGCGGAAGGACCGCACCACGCTGACGCTGGGCGACTTCAAGCTCAGCAACGCCAACCTCATCGCGCTGCCGGCGGGTGGCCTCGGCATCGCACTGGGCGTCGAGGCCCGGCATGAATCGCAGGAGGATATCCGCGATCCCAACCTGAACGGCAGCATCACCTTCACCGATGCGGTCACCGGGGACCGGAACATCTCCAACGTCGCCGCGGTCAGCCCGACGCCGAGCACCAAGGGAAGCCGCAATGTCTTCTCGGCGTTCGGCGAACTCGCCATACCGGTCGTGTCGCCGGAAATGGGCATCCCCCTCGTCCGCCGCATCGATGTGCAGCTTGCCGGCAGGTACGAACATTACAGTGACTTCGGCGATGTCGCGAAGCCGAAGATCGCGGCTGCATGGGACCTAGTGAACGGTGTCCGGCTGCGCGGCAGCTACTCCAAGGGCTTCCGCGCGCCCAACCTCGAACAGGTCAATACCGTCCAATATTCCCGCCTCGGCTCGAACACCGATTATTATCGCTGCGAAGCCGACCTGCGCGCCGGCCGCATCGCGACCTATTCGGCCTGCGCCAGGGGTATCAGCTATTCGATCTTCGTCAGCGGCAACCAAGATCTGAAGCCCGAGAACAGCACCAGCTATTCGTTGGGTACGGTGCTCGAACCCAAGTTTCTGCCGCGCAGGTTCGGCAAGCTGACGCTGACCGCCGACTTCTGGTCGATCAAGCAGGTCGGCATCGTCGGCCAGTTCGGCCCGCAGAACGCGTTGGTGCTGGACTATCTCCTGCGCCTTCAGGGGTCGAGCAACCCGAATGTCGTGCGCGCGGCGGCGACGGCCGATGACACGCCGCTGTTCACCGGGACGGGCCTCGCCCCGGCCGGCGCTGTCACCCAGATCAACGACCAGTTCACGAACCTGCTGCCGCAGACCGTGCAGGGTGTCGATCTTGCGCTCATCTACAACGTGCGCACGCCGATCGGGAAGTTCGACTTCAACGTCAACGGCGCCCGCCTGACCAAGTTCAGCCGCGACACCCCGCCCGGCGTCCAGGCGCTGTTCGACGCGCGCGCGGCCGGCCAGATCAACGCCGCCACCCCGCTCACCGACGCCACCAACCTGATCAAGGATCGCGGACGGCCGAAATGGCGTGTCACCGGGTCGCTCACATGGTCGCTTTCGCAATTCCAGCTAGGCGCATTCGCGAACTACATCAGCCCCGTAAACGACACCAACTTCCTCGATACTCAAGGCAACCCGTTCATGGTCGAGGGGACGACGACCTTCAACCTCTATGCACAATACAGGCTGAAGGGCGGTGCCGTGAATGACACACGCTTCCGGGTCGGTGCCAGGAACATCTTCGACAAGCAGCCTCCGATCACCGCTGATGGATACCTTGGCTCGCTGTACGTTCCGTACGGGCGCTACTGGTATTTGAGCATTGGCAAACGCTTTTAAGGACGACAACATGCGCGACCTTTTCATGATGCTCCCGCTCCTGCTGGTCGCTGCTCCAGCAGCTGCACAGGACGCCGTGAAGCCCGCCCCTGCTCGACCCGTGCGCGCGGAGGCACTGACGGCGCCCCCTGCGGCATCGGACCGCCAATACGCACCCGCCGCTGGACAGCCGGTGCGTACGATCCTGTTCGTAGGAAACAGCTTCACCCAGGGTGCGCATTCCGGCGTGCGCAACTGGCACCCGGAGTATGTCACCGACCTGAATGGCGCAGGCTATGGGGGTGTCCCGTCGCTGTTCGCTGCCCTGGCGAAGCAGAAGGGCCTCAACTACGCGGTCAGTCTCGAAACGCAGGGTGGCAAGACTTTGGGCTTTCACTACGCGCAGAGGCGCCAGCTATTCGATCGGGCTTGGGACGTGGTCGTGTTACAGGAACTAAGTACGCTTAGTCGTGAACAACCCGGCGATCCGATCGACTATATCCGTGACGTCGGCAGGCTGACGAAATTGTTCAGATCGCGTAATCCCGACGTCCAGATCCAGCTTATGTCGACGTGGACGCGGGCTGACGAGACGTACCTAGCTACAGGGCACTGGTACGGAAAGCCGGTGAGCGCGATGGCTGTCGACCTGCGCGCCGCGGCGGATACCGCCAAGGCGCGCACGCCAGGGGTCACGGGCATCCTACCGGTCGGGGAAGCGTGGAACCGGGCTATGAACGCCGGCGTGGCGGATCCGAACCCGTACGATGGCCGCACCTACGGGCAGATGGATTTATGGACGTACGACCATTATCATGCGAGCGTTCACGGCTATTATCTGGAGGCACTGATAGTCTTTGGACGCGTCACTGGCATTGACCCGACATCCTTCGGCAAAGACGAAGCCGCTGCGGACAGTATCGGCATCTCTCCCGATGAAGCGGTACAGCTTCAAAAGGTTGCTGCGGATCAAATCACAGCTGAAACATCTCAGGCCCAGCGACGGTGAAGGATGTCCTGTTAGATTAAACAATACAACAACGTCGACGCCGTCTAAGCCGGTAATTCGAGTGAAATCCCGTCTAGTTACAGAAGCGCTCAATTTATTCGAGCACGTCGGCATTTGCGTGTATGCGCGTGCGGTAGATTTTTTTGCCTACCCACTTGGTCTTCAGGGACCCCAAGAAGCTACGTCGTCGCATTGTCCGGCCGTTCCCGTTCGATCCATCGAGCAAGCTACGCCATTGTCGGCCATTCTACGCTAAAATTCTTGCCGTGTACGGGCTGCCTTGGTTCGAGTGGCGCAGCAGGACGTCCGGTTTCCGCGCTCTCAGACCGCAATTATCTGGGTATCGATGACAAGCTGCGTGACCATCCCTGCCCTGTCCATAACCCCCAGCACATGCTGCGGTGTTAGGTTCGAGGGAAGGCGGGATCGCATTTCTCGATCCGCCCGGGACTGTTGCAATAGCTTGGCAGGAATTCGACGATCGCGGGCGATTGTACGCGCGCGTGATGATCGACGCGCACCGGCGGCCGCGGTTCGCCGTACGGGACCGCCGAGCGACATTATCGCTGCGAGCACCTTGCCTCCCCGCGCCCGGTCACCTGGCGCCACCCCTAAGCAGCGTAGTCTTGGAGAAGAGGATGGAGGTGTAGAAGTAGTAGTCTTCGTTCTCCTTCTTGTGGAAGACGTGGCCCTCGTTTTTCGCGAGCAAATGCCAGGCGGTGCCGCCGTTGCCGCGCACCGCCGCGATGATCTGTTCCGCCTCCGAGGCGGGGACGCGCGGATCGTTGCCGCCGGTCGCGATCAGCAGCGGCAGCCGGATCTTGTCGACGCTGGTCAACGGCGAGATCTTCAAGAGCTGCGCCCGCTGCACCGGATCGCGTTCGTCGCCATATTCGACGCGGCGCAGATCGCGGCGATAGCTTTGCGTGTTCTGCAGGAACGTCACGAAGTTGGAGATCGCGACATAGCAGTTCGCGCCCTTCAGCCGCGCCGAATAATGCGTGGCGGTGGCATAGCACATATAGCCGCCATAGGAGACGCCGTTCACCGCGAAACGGGCGGCATCGAGCATCGGATCCTTTTGCAGCGCATCAAGGAACGCGCCGATGTCCCTGACCGAATCCTCGCGCTTGAAGGGGCCGTTGTCGAGATTGACGAACCGCTTGCCGAAGCCCGACGATCCGCGGACGTTGGGGAAGAACACCGCGATGCCGAGTTCGTTGATCAGATAGTTGGTGGCGCCCAGATAGTCGGGCCGCGTCTGGCCTTCGGGTCCGCCGTGGATGTCGACGATCACCGGGCGCTTGCCGGGAAATTTCGCCGGGTCGGGGCGATAGAGGAAGCCCGAGACCGGCTGGCCGTCGAAGCTCTTCACCTCGACCAGGGTCGGTTCGGCGTTGACGTTCGGATCGAGCCCGCCCGTCTCGCTGTGCGTCCAGCGCGTGACGGCGAGCGTCTTCGCATCGACCGAGAACACGTCGCCCGCGACGCGCGCCGAGGACATCGAGAAACCGATCTGGCCCCAGGGCGAGATCTGGATCGCGGGGCCGATGCTCCACGGAATGACGCCCGCAGGAAGGCCGGACACCGCCCGGACCGCACCGGTCGCGGTATCGAGGACGTGGAGGCGGCTGACCCCCGCCTCGTTGGTGGCATAGGCGATGGTGGCGCCATCGGGCGACAGCGCATAGTCGCCGACATCCCATTTCGCCTCACGCGAGACAGGCCTGAATGCGCCGCTCGCGCGATCGAGCGTGCCGAGCCGCAGGAAGTCCGATCCGGCATCGGAGATCACCCAGAGCCGACCGTCAGGCGCGTAATGCGGCGCCTCGTACGAGACCTGCGCCTTGGGGTCGGTCAGCGGCGTCATCCTGCCGCTCGCCAGATCCATCTCGTACAGGTCCGCCTTGTTGATCGACTGTCGGTCGAGCACCAGCGCCTTCGTCCCGTCGGGCGAGAAATCGGCGATGTTCCAGCCCCCGCCCCTGACCTCGGCGACCTTGCGCTCGCTGCCGGGATCGCGCGGGTCGATGACGTAGAGATCGGCGTCGGCACCGTTGCGACGCGTCGACGAATAGCCGACATGGCGCCCGTCGCGGCTCCACGCGCCGAACCAGTTGCGGCTCTTGCCGTCGGTCAGCAGCTGCAGCCGCCCCGCGGACAGGCGATAGAGCTGGTAGAATTCGCCGCCGCCGACATCCTTCTGCACCAGCGTCACGTCGCCTTTGCCCGGCGACACCGAGCCGGTGAGGATCGGTTCGCCCTCGAAACTGACCTGTTGGCGGGCGGCGTCGGGCACGGCGACGGTGTGGAGCTGGTCGGTGTTGCCGAACCGCGTCTTGATCAGCATGCCACGTGTCGCCTCGTTCCAGCCGAGGAACGCGGCCTTGCGCGTCTGGAGATAGGGCTGCGTCGCGGCGGCGAGCGCATCGGGGATGGCCGGCACGCCGTCCGCGACGATCGCCGCGGGTTTCGGCACGTCGGCAAGAGCGGGGGCGAGCGGGGTCGCGATGGCGGCAAGCAGCAGCGCACGGTGGAAGGTCATGCGGACATCTCCGGCATTGGGAAGAACGAGAGGACGACGCCGACCGGCCCACGCGGACCGGCCGGCGTGGAGGGGATCAGAAGCGGACGCGCGCGCCGACGGTGATGTAGCGCCCGATCACGTCGTAATACGGCGAATAGAGCGAGCCCACGGGCGGATCCTTGTCGAACAGGTTGCTCGCATTGGCATAGACTTCGAGCGAAGGGCCGCTCGTCACCGGGATCCGCGTTGCCAGCTGCAGGTCGAAATAGGTGTAGGCCTTGATGTGGTTGTTGGTGATGTCCTGCGTGATGTTGTATTCGCCCGGCGAGATGTACCGTGCGCGCAGCGTCGCCGAATACACCTTGTCTTCATAGCCGACCGATCCGTTGACGCGCCATTTCGGCACGCCCAGCCCGAACGCATACCCTTGCGAGCGGACATATTCGATCTGGCTGACGCCGTCGTCGGTGCTCAGCCCGTCGACCCAGGTGCCGAGCACGCGGAACCTGAACCGCCCGTCGCCGTCCATGCCGAGCCTGCTCACCGGCAGCAGGTACGACACCTCTGCATCAATGCCGTTGGTCATGTATTTGGACAGGTTCACATAGGTCGAGCGGGTGCGGACGAGCGTGCCGGCCGCATCGCGATCGATCTTGCTGCACAGGTCGGTATTGCCGTTAAAACAGCGCGTGACGAGGTCCTGCGGCGCGATCGTGGTGATCACGTCGTCGATCTTGATGTCGTAATAGTCAGCGGTGACGTTGAGGCCGGGTACCGCAGGCGGCGAATAGGTGAAGCCTGCGGTCAGCGTGTTCGCCTTTTCCGGGCGCAGGTTGACGTTGCCGCCGCCGATGTTCTGGACATAGACGCTCTGCCTGGTCTGCGGATCGGTCAGCGTGTTGTAGCCGGTGGTCGACTGGGTGAAGAGTTCGGCGAGGCTGGCCGAGCGGATGTCGCGCGAATAGGTCGCGCGGCCACGGAAGCCCGGGAAGAATTCGTTGGTGGCACCGACCTTGTACGACCAGATCGACCCGGTCGTGCTATAGTCGCTGACGCGCGCGGCGGCGTTGAGGTCGAGCTGGCGCAACAGCGGCGTGTCGTGGACCAGCGGCACCAGGATTTCGCCGAACGCCTCCTTCACGGTGAATTCGCCCGCGAGCGGCGAGAAGCTGAACGAGGTATAGGCCTTGGCAAGGTCGAGCGCACCGACGCGCGTGTCGATCTGTTCCTTGCGCGCCTCCACCCCGACCGCGAACGAGACGTCGCCCGCCGGCAGCGCGAACGGTTCGCCGCGCAGACTGAAGCCCGTAACGTCGAGCTTCTGCGTCGAGCGCGAGGTGGGCGTGCCGGTCACATAGGCCGCGGCCGCCGCGGACGGGGCGCCCTGGCCGAACAGGTTGATCGGAACGCAGGTGGTGGACGGGTTGGTCAGCGCCACGCGGCAGATCGGCTGGCCCGTGGTCGGGCTGATGATCGAATCGACCGCCTGCGCATAGTTCTGCGTCAGGATGAAGCCTGGCGTGTCGATGTTGTTCTGAAATTCGCCATGCGTGTAATAGCCGCTCCAGCGCAGCTTCGTGCCGATCCTGCCGTCGAGCGCGAACGTACCCTGCGTCGTCTTGCGTTCGAAATCGATGGTCGAGAAGGCGAAGTCGTCGTTGAACCGCCCGAAGGTGAAGCTGGTCTGCCCCGCCGCCGCCAGGCGGGTGCGGACCGCCGCGGGCAGGAACGCATTGTCTGACCGGATCGTCAGGTTGCCGCGGTTGTGATCGCCGAACCAGGTGTAATCGTTATACATCCGCGAATGCCGCACTTCGAGCGTCGCCTTGACGTCGGACAGCACGTCGTAGCTGACGCGGGCAAGGCCGTTGTAGCGGCGTTGCGGGGTAACGAGCGGGCTGATGTCGTCGTTCGAGGGGCCTTCGCCGCCGATCGAGTTGGTGCCGCTGACCCGGCCGCCGTCGAAGGTCCGCAGCGTCCCATCGGGGTTGAACGCCTGACCGCGCAGGACGCCCGACAGGATCAGCCCGCCATAGGCCGCGTTGGCAAAGCCGACATCGGGTGCGATGACGAAGCGCCCGGCGCCGTCCGACACCGTCGCCCAGCGACCGATGTTCGGCCGGCTGATCTTGGGAATGACGCCGTCGTTGTCGAGATATTCGCCGCCGATCAGGACATGGCCGCGGCCGCCCGCAAACGACGTTCCGTACGCCCCCTCGAACCGGCGTTCGCCCGCGTCCTTGTACGACGAGATGCCGCCCTGGACGCCCAGCCGCAATCCGTCGAACCTATCGTCGATGCCGACATTGACGACACCAGCGACCGCACCCGATCCCCAGGCGGCCGATGCGCCGCCGGTGACGACGTCGACGCTCTTGATCAGGATCGTCGGGATCGTGTTCAGGTCGTTGTCGCTCGCGAAACGCCGGCCGTCGAGGAGGACCAGCGTGCGACTGATGCCAAGGCCGCGCAGGTCGACCGGTGCGTTGCCCGCCCCGGTGTTCGTGCCCGTCGTGGCGGGCGATGTCGTCGCGCGGAATTGCGGCAGGTCGTTAAGCGCGGCGGCGACATTGGTGCGCGCACCGATGCTGAGGTCGGCGGCGGTAACCCGGATCGTCGGGGTCGGCGCATCATAGCCCGCACGATCGATGCGCGAACCGGTAACGACGATGTCCTGACCCGCCTCGTCCTGCGGATTGACCGCATCGCCCATGTCGGTCGTACCGGTCGCCGCAATAGCAGCGGGATCGACGGTGGCCGGAGCGTCGGCAGGGCGGGACATCGTGTCGCCCGTCTGGGCAAGGGATGGCGTCGCGAGCGCGATCGTGACGGCAAGCGCGCTGCTGCCGATGGCAAGCGTCGCGCGAAGAAGCGGTACAGGCAACATGGTCGAACCCCCTTGTGGCCGTCGGCGACGGCAAATGATCGCTCCTCTCCTGATTGCGCGCCCTTGCGCGGGCGCTGCCATGGGGCCGCGAACGGCCGGTTCTTCCCGGGACCGGATGATGCGTCGGTTATGTCTTAAGACATCCGTCGATCGATCGTTTCGATCGCGGACCCGCGCCCTTTCCTTATCTTGTTGCAAGATGATGACGGCAAAGCGCATGCATGGAAACCCGCCACGGCCATCGCAATGCTTTGCCAACCCATAACCCAAAGCTATCGATTTTGGGGGCGGTGCGCAGCATGGGTCAGGGACGCGGTCGACGCCGGACGGCGATGCCGCCCGCCCGAACCTGTATCGGTGACGACGGATCATCGACGGTACGCGAGCCGTACATATGGCGACGATGCGACGATGCATCCCGCCTTGGACGATGCCGAAGGGCCGCGCACCGCTTGCCGAGCGCGCTCAGGCAGCGATGGCGCGCGCGGACAGGCGGTCGAGGATCGGCGCGACACCCGTCGTCACGGGATCGACGCAGGGAAGCCCGGTGCGATCCGCGATCGCGCCACACAATGCCAGGGCATCAGGCGCTGCCATGCGTGCGGTGTTGAGCGAGACGCCGACGGCCTGCACCATGGGGTTGGTCAGCCGCGCGACCGCCAGATTGCGGTCGAGGCACATAACAATATCGGGCACGGGCATGTGCGGCAGTCCGCGCAGATGCGTGCGCAGCGGATCATGGCACAGCACCACCGCGTCGGGCTGCGCGCCGTGGAGAAGACCGGTCGAAACGCCGGCGAACGACGGGTGGAACAGCGACCCCTGCCCCTCGATCACGTCCCAGCCGTTATCGTGGCGCGCGGGCGACAGCCATTCGACCGCGCCCGACAGGAAATCGGCGACGACCGCGTCGATCGGCACGCCCGCCCCGGCGATCATGATCCCCGTCTGCCCGGTCGCGCGGAAGTCGGCCGCGACGCCGCGCGAGCGCAGGCCCGCCGTCAGGTGCAGCGCGGTGTACATCTTGCCGACCGCGCAATCGGTGCCGACCGTCAGCAGCCGACGCCCTGCCCGCGGCTGGCCGGTGCCGACCTGCGGCGGCGCGGCAGGGTCGCGGACGTCGTACAGCTTCCGCCCGCCCGCCTGCGCCGCGGCCGCGATGGCAGGCGCATCGCGCAGCCGCTGGTGCAGTCCGGCCGCGACGTCGAGACCCGCGTCAAGGGCGGCGACGACGTCGGCGATCATCGTCGCATCCATGCGCCCGCCCGCCGCCGCGACGCCGAGGATCAGCGTTCGCGCCCCTGCCGCGACCGCCTCCGCAAAATCGAACCGCGGCAGGCCCAGCGTCAACGGACCATCGTCATGGCGGAATTCGCCGACGCAATCCTCACGCCGGAACACCGCCATGCCGCGCGAGGTCTTGATGTCGAGCGGATTGGCGATGCGGCCGATATACAGCAGGAAGGGGCCGACGATCACGCGCGCACTTTCATAGCAGACGGCGGGATCATACGCGGGCGAGCGGGGCCGTCCCATACCGAGCGCGACGTGACCCATAACGTCGAGCTATGCGTGCAGCCCCTGTGCGAGATGTTTCAGGAACTGGTCGGCGAGTTTTCCCAGCGGCCGGCTTTCCAGATATACGGCATGGACGTCGAACCCGATTGGCGGGTCCAGCGGCCGGATCGACAGGTCCGGGGTCAGCGACGCCTGTGCGGTGAAGCTATCGACGATGGTCAGGCCGACGCCCGCCCGGACCAGGGCGGCCGCCACGAAGAACGTGCGCGACGCGACGACCTCGTCGAGCACGACGTCGAGCCGCGCCATCTCCGCCGACAGCGCACGCCCCTGCGGCCCGCTCTCGACGGTGGTGATGAACGGCCGGCCGCGCAGCTGGTCGAGCGTCAGCCGGGCGGAGGCGTCGGGGAAATCGGCGGTCCGGAACATCGCGACCATCTCGCCGCGCCCCAGCCTGCGGCTCGCCACCGCGGCGGCGCGCGGCACCTCGTAACTGATGACGATATCGGTCTCGCGCTCGTACAGCTTGCGGACCATGTCGTCGTGGTGGACCGTGTGCAGCTCGAACCCGACGCCCGGTTGCGCGGCGAGGAACCGCGAAACCGCCTCGGGCAGCGCGCCGAGCCCGAGCGAAGGCAACGTCGAGATCCGCAGCATCGCGCCGCGGCCGCGCTTCACGTTCTGGCTCGCCTTGCGCAGCTGGTAGACGCGTTCCTGGATGTCGGCCACGTCGTTGAACAGCGCGTGCGCCTCCTGGGTGGGCACCAGCCGCCCCCGCGTCCGTTCGAACAGCGCGAAGCCGAGCAACGTCTCGGCATGCTGCAACACCTTGGTGACCGAGGGTTGCGAGACGTTGAGCGCCCGCGCCGCGGCACTGACCGACCCATTGGCATAGACCGCGTGGAACACCTCGATATGGCGCAGGTTCATGCCGGCATCAGCCCGGTGATCGTTTGCCGATGCATGGTCTTTCCCCTTGTCCCGCCCTAGGCTGCCTCGCATGGATAAGGTCCTTCGGTGCGCGCGCAATCCGGTGATCCTGCTGGCCCTGCTGACGATGGCCCCCACGTCCGCGCCGCCGCCCGCGACACGCTGGCAGGCGCAGGCCGCGCGCGTCACCATCACGCGCGACGATTGGGGCATCCCGCATATCCAGGGGCAGACGGATGCCGATGCGGTGTTCGGCCTGATGTATGCGCAGGCCGAGGACGACTTTCCCCGGATCGAGGCCAATTACCTCGCCGCGCTCGGCCGGACGGCGGAGGCTTATGGCGAGGATGCGATCTGGGCCGATCTGCGCCAACGGCTGTTCGTCGATCCCGCCGCGCTGCAGGCCGACTATGCCGCCAGCCCGGCCTGGTTGCGCACGCTGATGCAGGCCTGGGCCGACGGGCTGAATTACTATCTGGCGACCCATCCGCAGACCAGGCCCAAAGTCCTGACCCGCTTCGAACCGTGGATGGCGCTCAGCTTCACCGAGGGCAGCATCGGCGGCGATATCGAGCGGATATCGCTCAGCGATCTGAAAATCTTCTACGGCACGCCCACCCCGCCCACGCCCGCGGAGCTGGGCATGGTGCCGCGCGAGCCGTCGGGATCGAACGGCATCGCCATCGCGCCGCGCCTGACCGCGAACGGCAAGGCGCTGCTGCTGATCAACCCGCACACCAGCTTCTATTTCCGGTCCGAGGCGCAGATGACGAGCGCCGAAGGCCTCAACGCCTATGGCGCGAGCACCTGGGGCCAGTTCTTCATCTATCAGGGCTTCAACCCCAGGGCCGGATGGATGCACACCTCGTCGACCGTCGACAATGTCGATGAATTCGCCGAGCGGATCGGGCGGCGGGGCGCGGGCTATGTCTACCGCTACGGCACGCAGCAGCGTCCGGTCGCGACGCGCACGCTCACGCTGCGCTATCGGAAGGCCGACGGCGCGATGGCGGCGCGGCGCGTCACCACCTATCGCACGCATCACGGCCCGATCGTCGCGATGAAGGCGGGGCGCTGGATCGCGACCGCCCTGATGTGGCGGCCCGTCCCCGCCCTGGAACAGAGCTATCTGCGGACCAAGGCGCGCGATCTTGCCAGCTATATGGCGGTCGCCGAGCGCAAGGCGAATGCGTCCAACGACACGCTGTTCGCCGACGACACGGGCGAGATCGCGTTCCTGATGCCGCAGTTCATGCCGGTGCGCAGCGACCGGTTCGACTATACCCGCCCCGTCGACGGCAGCGATCCGGCGACCGACTGGCACGGTCTGCACAGCCTTGCCAGCCTGCCGAGCGTCGCCGCCCCGCGTACCGGATGGGTGCACAATACCAACGATTGGCCATGGAGCGCGGCCGGCCCCGGCAGTCCGCGGGCCAAGGACTATCCGCGATACATGGATCAGGTCGGCGGCAACGCGCGCGGCGTGCATGCCGACCTGTTGCTGACGGGCAAGACCGGCTGGACGCCCGACACGCTCCGCGCCGCCGCGTTCGATCCCTATCTGCCCGCCTTCGCACGATTGCTGCCCGGCCTGGTCGGGGCATGGGATGCCCTGCCCGCCCGCGATCCGCGCCGGGCGGCGCTGGCCGCCCCGATCGCCTTGCTGAAGGGCTGGGACTATCGCTGGAGCCAGGGTTCGGCAGCGACCAGCCTTGCCGTGTTCTGGGGCGACCATCTGTGGCGTGAGGTCGGCAGCTTCGCGCAAGCCGAACGGCTGAACGTCCCCGACTATATCGCCACCCGTGTCGGCGCGGACGCGAGGCTTGCCGCACTGTCCGCCGCGGTCGACCAGCTGAGCCGCGATTTCGGCGACTGGCGCGTGCCATGGGGAACGATCAACCGGTTCCAGCGGATCGACGATGCGATCGCGCCGCATTTCGACGATGCAAAGCCGTCCCTGCCGGTGCCCTTCACCTCGGCGCAATGGGGCAGCCTGGCCTCGTTCGGCGCAAAGCCGTGGCCGGGGACGAAACGCTACTACGGCACCAGCGGCAACAGCTTCGTCGCCATCGTCGAATTCGGTCCGCGGGTGAAGGCGATGGCGGTGATGGCCGGCGGCCAGAGCGGCGATGCGACATCGCGCCATTTCGCCGACCAGACCGCGCGCTATGCGCAAGGCAGGCTTCGCCCGGTCTATTTCTATCCCGACGACCTGAAGGGTCATGTCGAACGGCGCTATCGGCCGGGCGGCTAGCGCCACGCCGGGGGTGCGGGCGGTCAGGCGCGCGTTTACATATTCGTGCAGGCGGCGGGTACGCAACGCGGATGGCGATTGATGGTCCGATGGGACGCCAAGCAGCTTGAGGAGATCGTATGGGGTCGGCACGGGTTTATCCAATGGATAACCGCATTCATTCGCGCTCCCGAAGTATCTGAGCGCCCGCCGCAACCATCTCGTGATGCCTGCCCGAAAGGGGGACGCCGGGGCCGCCGTTACGCAGTGCAGCGCATCCGTGCAGCGTCCGCATTCTCCCGGCAGCGCTGCATCGCTCGCTTCCGTGGTCGGAACGGCCGATGGCTGTTCGCTATCGGTTATCCTACCGGCGTCCGATTTCCGGCGATCCCGGCACATCGAGGTCAACAAGGGTCGGGCGGTGCATTCGCACTGCTCGCCGATCGCGGCGAATGACCCGACAGCCGTCGCATATCACCTTCGTCATTCGGATGGCCGGCGCTTCCTTGAAGGTTACCCGGACGCGTTCCTGCCGCGAATGCTTTTGCAATCGCACGGCCTGCCGTTATCCTGTCGCTCGCGTAAGGAGTCGGACAGGTCATGAATCTTATTCTTGCAGCAGCGGCAGTTATTACCATTGCGATTCCTGGCGTTGCACCCGCTCAGGATACCAAGCCGGAAAAGCAAAAGCAGGTCTGCCGTCAGACCAATCCTACCGGCAGCCGCTTCAAAGTTCGGGTATGTCACACGGAAGCGGAGTGGGCTGAGATCGACGCAGCGACCAGCACCGCCGCTGACGCGAATGGCCGTGCCAGTCAGCCAGCCGTTCGACGCTGAATGCTATCGAGGCAGTTCCATAAAGCGCTAGCCCCCTGACGAAGCGTGCGGGCTTGTTCCGCGGGCACGTTCAAGCAAAATTCTTCACAACGGTAAAACCCATAGCATTGTTGTTGGTGAGGCGTCGGCCGCCCATCGAACGGTCAAATTCTACAGAACGTCGATCCGGATCAGGCGACGAACCATTTGAAAAGATCGGTATGCCTTAAGGCTTTAGTAGCAAGCCTGCCATGAACAGGCGCCACGTCTATAAATGCCGTGACGGTTCTAGCTGTCCCATGGATTGTATCGGGAATTGCGTAACCACTTGGTTGCGATCCACTTTACACCTTTGGTCACCGGTAGCCCTGCATGCCGGCTACGGGGATCGGCGACACCATCTGCCGTTGTGTTATGGAAAATCAGGATATCCCCTGCCCGGGGCGTGACGACGATCTGTTGGGACGGGAAGTAGGTTTCGCCTCCGTCATAGCCATCGTTCATATATGTTATAGCGGTCACGGTCCGCTGATTGGGCTCGCCGGGGATCGCGTCCGAGTGCAGTTTATACTCTTGCCCAACGGTGTAGCGCAAAATCTGCAATGGCTCGCCATTGCCCAGGGGTGTGTTCGTGAGCACCTCGAGCCGGCGGCTGAATGCAGCGATCGGCAAGGTTTCCTGCGCTGGCCCGATCGTTGCGTTGAACGAGCTTCTGACGGGATGCGCAACCGGCCTGCGCGTTACCGGATCTACAACTACGCTGGGCTCAAGCAGAGGGTTCGCGATGGCGGCGAGATGCAAGCTTTCCTGCGCTGACAATGCCCCCCGGCACACGGCGATATAAGGCTCTGCCGAAAGCACCTCGATGTCGAACGCGGTTGAAGGGTAGCCGGCGTCGTCCAGCTTCATAGCCCGGACCAGTGCCAGTTGCTGCGCGGCAACCGGATCGTTGCGCGCAGCAACGGCGAGGAGGGAGAAGGCCCCACGCCAGTCAGCCGGCGCCCCCGTACCATTTGCCGTCAGCGCCACCTCCAGCAGGGCGGCATCGACGTGGCCGATTTCGACAGCCTGGCGCAGTGTCGATCGGGCCCGAGATACATCTCTCGGAATGATGTCACCGCGCAGCAGCCAGGCCGCAAGTTCGGCAAAAGCGGTGCTGTTCCCTCGCCTGCCCGCGTCTTCGAGCAGCGCAACTGCGGCAGGTCCGTGTCCTGCACGCGCAATCTGTCGAGCGTGTTGAACAGGATCAGCCATGCCAGCACCAACATAGCATCGTGGATCGCCGTCACGGCGATCCACGACAAGGTCATCAGAACGTTGCGCGAACCCCGGTGAAGAAGCTGCGGCCGAGGATTTCGTAGATGGCGCTGCCGGCACCCGTACCGGTCGAGCCCAGCGGCGGCTTACGGTTGCCGACGTTGTCGACACCTACGAACCATTCCATCCCCTTTTTGGTTTCCGTCGTGGCGCCGATCTGAACCGAAGCGCGCACATTGTGATAGAACACGTCCGGATAATTGCGGATCGAAATCACATCCTCGTTCAGCGGAGGATTGCCGTTGATCGGGTAGATGTTCGCATAGGCCGTGGTCAGCATCGGGCCGATGTAATGCATCCCATAGCCAAGGGTGAATTTACCCATGCTCACATCCGCGTTGAACGTGAATTCGTCCTTCGGATCCCCCAGCTGATTAAGCAGGCGGGTTTCGAAGTTCGGCCGGGTCGGATCGGTGAAGTTGCTGTTCCTCAGCTGATGGGTGTAATATCCACGCAGGTTCAAGCGCACATCATCCGCAATCTGATGGTTGTAGTTTGCCTGAACGTCGATGCCACGCCGCTTCAAAGAAGCGAAGTTCAAGCTCGACTGAAGAAGCGATCCCTGCAGAATCTGCCCGGGCACCTCGCCGTTAGGGCCAGTGCCCGTGCCGGTATACCGCTGGAAGAGGTCGCAGAACTGGCGATTATCGTAGCAGAGATCGACGATCTGCTGCGCCGACGCGGCCGTGATGACGTTGCTGACATCGATATCGAAATAATCGACCGTGAGATCGAAGCCAGGAAGGAAACGCGGCGTCAATACGGCACCCACAGTCAACGACTTGGAGGTTTCCTGACGAAGGTTGGGATTGCTGCCGCTGACCAGCTCCAGCGAATAACCAAGGTTGGTCAAACCCTGGAAATCGGCGTTGTTGAGGAGCGCGCCGAGATCCGCCTGACAATTCCCCTGGCGCTGCGGCGTACCGGCCCCGATGCGACCGGAGTTGCACGGGTCAAGGAACCCGGGCGCAAAGTCCTGGTTCGACGGAGTCGCGGTATCCGTATAGTTTGGCGCGCGCACGGCCTTGCCGTAATTGGCGCGGAAGCGGATGTCCCTGATCGGCGACCATTCTCCGCCAAAATTCCACGCCCACACCCCGCCGGTCGAACCATAAGCAGAGTTATAGTGCGAATAGCGGGCCGCACCGCTCAGGCTCAGGCTCTGGAAAAACGGCATGTCCTTCAGGATCGGGATATTCAGCTCGCCGAAACCTTCCGCGACTTCGAGAGCGGGTGGCGTGAAGGTCTGCAGGGCGTTGAGGAACGTCAAGCCATCCTGCACATCCTGGTCCGCGACGAAGCGAGCTTTTTCGCGCCGGTATTCACCGCCCACCACGACCGCCACTGCGCCACCGGGGAGGTTGAAGAACCCACCGCTGTCCACGTTGACGAAGGCGGTCGCGTTATATTGTTCCAGACGGCCGCGGCTGCCCGAATTGCTGACGATGTAATCCCTGGAAGCGCTGTTATCGAGCCCCCCGAACGCGTTATAGGGTACGCAGGCGGCGATATCGCTTGCAAGCCGGGCAGCAGCCGCAGGATTGCCGTCGAGGTCTGCGATGATCCCTCGCGCAGCAGGATCGAACTTCGAACGGCATTGAATGCCGAGACCCGGATTGTTGGGGTCGATTCCGGCATCCTGCGCAAGCAGCAAACGTTGCTGATTGACGTTGCCGAGGATCGTGATCCGCTGGTTGGCGCGACCGTAATTTCCCGACACCTCATAGTTCACGTGCGGGGTGACGTCGCCGCGAACGCCGAGCACCACGCGGTACACCTCGCGGACCGTATCCTCATCACGAATGCCAAGGTCGGTGAAGTTGCGGGCGACCGTGAAGCGATAGCTACCGTTCGCAATGGCGGCCCGATCGGCAGCGGTCAGCGCGCCGCCGCTACCCGTAAGGCTCGTGTTGCTGCCCGACGCGAGGATGGCATTCGTCAGCGTGGTCCGCGCCGACGTGCTCAGGAACGGATTATCGAGCCGGTAATTGGCGCGATAGTCGGCAAACGTCTGGTTGAAGCCCTGGTTGAAGGCCGGGCCGGAATTGGCACCGACGGTATGGGCCCGCGCGTACTTCGCCTCGACGAAGAAGTCGGCAGCATCGCTGGCCTTGAAATGGCCCAGGATGTTCGCCGAGAACCGCTCGTTCTTCGGCAGCACCGACAGCAGGCGGTCTTCGCGGTTGTTATCGCCGTTTCCGCCCAGGAACGTCCCGGTCGGCCCCGTGCTGATGCGGTTGCCTGTCTGAAGCGCCAGATTGCCCTGGGAATCGAAGATGTAATTGCAATTGTAGTTTGTCCGGGTGCCACTACCGCTCGGAATACCGGTTCCGCAGGGCGCAGCCGCATTGCGGGTCTGCACGACGGGAACCAGGCCATAGCGGGCAATCGTCGACGAACGGATGTTCTGCGCGAACACGGTATCGAAGATACCGTCGCTTCCGTTGGTCAATCCGGCGCCATCGGTATCGTTGGTCACGAATCCGTCGGCCCGCCGCAGGAAGGGGATACTCGATGCAAACAGACGGTCCTGCTTCGAATATTCAAGTGAGGCGGTCAGGTTGCCCCGGCCGTCGGCGAAATTCTTGCCTGCGATAGCCGAAAGGTAGCGGTTTCCGCCGGCCTTATATTCGGGGATGCTATCGCCCGCGCGCAGCTGAAGACCGTCGAAGTTCGTTTTGAGAACGAAGTTGACCACACCCGCGATCGCATCCGATCCGTAAACGGCGGAGTTGCCCCCGGTGACGACATCGACCCGCTCGATCAGGTCGGTCGGGATCGTGTTGATATCGACCGCAGCAGCCGTGTTCTGGATATCGGACGCGACATGCCGGCGACCGTTCACCAGGACCAGTGTGCGCTGCACCCCCAATCCACGCAGATCGAGCAGATTGAGACCGGCAATACCGATGCCGGATCCGGGGTTCTGCTGCGAGAACGTGCTGCGCAGCTGGGGAAGGTCGTTGAGCGTTTCGCCAAGATTGGGGTCGGCGCGGCTATAGATATCCTGCGGGCGTACGGACGCGATGGGAACTGTCGATTCGAGGTTGGGCCGCCGGATGCGGGAGCCCGTGACGACGATATCCCCATCGTTGGCACCCGGCCCCGCATCCGTCGTCGAGGACTGATCGCCGCCGATCGGCGTACTTCCTTCCGGGTTGGGAACGCTGCTGCCCTGCTGTGCGCCGGGCGCAGGGGCACCGGTATTCTGCGCCACTGCGCCAGTGGAAAGCAGGCCGAGCGTGCTCACCAACGCCGTCGCCGTTAAATATCTGATCATGAAACAACCCCTGTGTGCCTGCACCTGCGCGGTGATGTGGCAGCAATGTTGCCGATTTCAGTTTTGTGATAAACCCTTCCTGTTCCGATAGGGCTGATTCAGTAGCGGTGTTGCCGATTTGCCACGCAGCGGTCCGTCGTACCTTGCCCCTGCGCCCGGACCAGGAGCAGCCGATGCCCGTGCCCGCGCCGGGCGACCGGAAACGAACAAAATGCCCTGACCGCGCGCCATCGGCGTGAAACTCGCCTTGGGGTCGTAACGTCGGATCGTTGCGCTGCTGCTCGTGCCGGCTTCGAACGCCGGGCCTCACCGGTTCGACATGTTCGGGTCTGTGCATCGGGTGAGCATTGTCTCCGCGCCGCCCATCCACGCTATGGCGAGGCGATCCCTGGATATGCCTGTGATGTGCCCCGCGATCGTCTGGTCGCCGTCATCGATCCCGGGGCAGTCCCCGTGCAATGTCCCCGTGCCGAACGTCTCATCTTCGGCGTATCGGCCGTCTTCGCGCAGCCGCATCCCAGTGCCGCCGCAATCGTCGCCTGGCGGCGCCTAACCGATTATTAGCGCGGCGACCGCCTCGCCAGACGCGGGTGGCGCGCGCCGGAAGGCTTGCCAGCCCACCCCATCGTAGAAACCGGCGTCGCAAAAAGGGGATGTGGGACGCGGGCGCGGAGGCAGTTGTGGAGGGCGCACCTTGGTCGACGGTGACGCGTGTGTGCCGCGATCATTGCCCTGGAAAGGGAATGGACGACGCCCAGCCGATGTTCGCCACGCTACCGATCGTCGTGGACACAAAAAGATACAATCCGTGTTATTGCCATTGGGTCGGCGCCGGGTCGTCCCCTCGTATTGGGGTATCCCCGCATGGATCAGACTGCCTTCATCCTTGGCTTCACCGTCATGTCGCTTGGTTCGCTGGCGATATATGCGACGGGCAAGAAGACGCACCCGTCGGGCCACCATACGCTGCTGCACGCCAGCGTGCCGTTTATCGCCGCGACCGCCTATCTCGCCATGGCCTTCGGCATCGGGACGCTGGTCAAGCTCGACGGTTCGGTCACCTATCTCGCGCGCTATCTCGACTGGTCGGTGACGACGCCGATCCTCCTGTCCAGCCTCGTCCTCCTCGCCTTCCACGAGCGTGGGCGCACCGGCGAGGTCGGTGGACACCTCACCGCGATCATCGTCCTCGACGTGTTGATGATCGTCGCCGGCCTGGTTTCGTCGCTGGCCGCGCCCTCGCTGGCGAAGTGGATCTGGTATGCCTGGTCGTGCGCCGCGTTCCTCGGCGTCCTGTATCTCCTGTGGGGTCCGTTGCGCACGCTGGCGATGAGCCGTGGTGCGGCGCTGGGGGCCGCCTACAACAAGAACGTCGCCTTCCTCACCGTCGTCTGGTTCCTGTATCCGGTCGTCTTCCTGATCGGCCCGGAAGGGATGAAGGTCATCACCGATCCGACATCGGTCTGGGCGATCCTCGTCATGGATGTCGTCGCGAAGGTCGCTTATGCCTTCTATGCTGCGACCAACGTCGACAAGGCGCTGGCGCAGCACGACGACGTACGCGGTCCGCAGTCGTGACGATGCGCGCTCCGGCCATCGGCTGGGGCGTGTTGCTGGCGGTGGCCGCGGCCGCCGCCTTTGGCGGGCTGGCCGTCCAGCTCGCCTTTGCCGTCGTCGCAATCGGGGTGGTCGGCATGGCGCATGGTGCCAGCGACCTCGCGATCGTGGCGCCCGCGCGACGCGCATCGTTTATCGCATTGTACGGCCTCGTCGGCGCGACCTGCCTGTGGTGGTGGGTCGCCGATCCCGCCATCGCGCTCCCGGCCTTCCTGATCGCCTCCGCGGTTCACTTCGGGCTGGAGGATGCCCCCGAGGACAGACCGCTGGAAAGGGTTGCGCGTGGCATCAGCCTCGTCGCCACCCCCGCGACGCTGCACATGGAGGCGCTGGCCGACATCCTTCGCCTTGCCGGGACGACCAGCGCGATGGCGATGGCTGCGGCCATGGCCGTCGCCGGCGGTGCGGCAGCGACCTGGCTTTTGGTCTGCGGGTTGCGGTGTCGCGACACGCGTTTGCTGGCGGGGACCGTCGCGCTGATCGTGTTGCCGCCGCTGGTCGGCTTCTCGGTCGGATTCCTGATCCTCCACGCGGTGCCCCAGACGGTCGAGCGCCGAGCCCGGCTCGGCTGCGCCACCACCGCCGCCTATCTACGTGCCACGGCACCGGTGCTCGTTGCCGCGCTATTCCTCGTCGTGCTGGCGGGTGGCCTGCTGCTCCGCTGGGACCCATCCGGGGTGCGGCCGCTGTTTGCCGGCATCGCCGCGCTTGCCGTCCCGCATCTGCTCGTCACGCCCTGGTTCGAGCAGGCCGCAGTCTCGCTGTCACTTTCCGATGCCCGTACCGCGACATCCTTCCGCGCCAGCGTCTGACCGCGCGCATGGCAGGACGTATCGATACCTTTGATCCGTGAAGAGCTTTGCCAGCGGGGTTGGCACGTTAATCGCCGTCAGCATCATCGGCATCGACGAAATGACGACTGGGTGGACTGTCTCATTGACCGACAGAGGTGCTGTTGGCCCATGCCCCACCATCGCCTTTCATGGGAAAACAGGAACGCGGCGACAGCTGCCGCAAGGAAGAGTGCCCTATCCAAGCTTCGGGCCACACAAATGGCTAAGCCTGGCTGGCACACGCTCTGTCCCGATAGCTGCGCGGCATGTCTGTCGAGGGACCAAACGAACTGATCCAGATCGTGATGACCCGGATGTCTGGAACATTGCCCACCTGCACCGGTTCGGCTTGCAGTTGCGCGTTGTACGTGCCGCAGCACCTAGGAGATTGTCATGACGAAGTTTCTTGCGCTCACAGCAATGTTGGCACTGCCTGCCGTCGCGGCGGTCGCACAGGCCCCCATGACGGCGCCGACCTATGTCATGAAGGCGGGAGCGGGCGATCAGTATGAAATCCAATCCAGCCGTTTGCTGCTCGCCTCGACCAAGAACGCCAAGCTACGTTCATTCGCAGCGATGATGGTCGCCGACCACACCAAGTCGACCGCGGATGTCAAGGCTGCGGCGATGCGCGCTGACCTGCACCCCGCGCCGCCCAAGCTCGATGCAATGGGTGCCAAGAACATTGCGGCCTTGCGCGCCACCACCGGGACTGCGCGCGATCGACTGTACGTCGAACAGCAGAAGGCCGCGCATCAGCGCGCGCTGACGCTGCACGAGGCCTATTCGCAGACCGGAACGGCAGCGCCGCTCAAGACGACCGCGGCCGCCATCGCGCCGGTCGTGCAGACCCATATCGGCGAGCTTTCGTCGATGTGAACCAATGCGTTGAAGCCGGCCACTGCACCTGCACGCCGGCCCCGCGTGGCGTCTGAAGACTGGCGCCGCTGCTAACCGGCAGGAGATCCGACATGAATGACACCGATCCCCATGGCGACGACGCGCCGCCCAGCACGTGGAAACACGGCGATGCACTGGGCGCGAACGGCACGCCCGAGGGCAAGGGAAGCTCCATCGTGGCACGCGCGGTCACGATCAACCGGCCCGTAGACGAAGTGTACGCATATTTTCGCGACTTCACGAACCTGCCGACTTTCATGGAGAATGTCGAACGGATCGATACGCTCGACGCCACGCGATCGCACTGGGTTGTGAAGGCCCCGGCGGGCAAAACCGTCGAATGGGATGCGGTCATCACCGAGGAAGAGCCAAATCGCTCGCTGGCATGGACCTCCGAACCGGGGGCTGATGTTGCCAACAGCGGTCGCGTGGAGTTTCGCGACGCGGGCCTGCGCGGCACCGTCGTCACCGCGACGATTGCCTATGATCCCCCCGCCGGCATCGTTGGCAAGCTGATCGCCAAGATGTTCCAGCGCGAACCCGCAATCCAGGCACGTCGGGACCTGCGACGCTTCAAGCAGTTGATGGAAACCGGCGAGATCGCGACCGCGGCGATGACCCGCAAGCAACGCGAAGAGGAGATGGCCTGATGCGCGCTCTGGCATGGCACGGAAAACACGACGTTCGCGTCGATACCGTCGACGACCCGGAAATCATCAATCCGCGCGACTGCATCATCAAGGTGACCGCGACCGCGATCTGCGGCTCCGACCTGCATTTGTACGACGGGTATATACCGACGATGCAAGCAGGTGACATCCTCGGCCACGAGTTCATGGGCGAAGTCGTCGAGGTCGGTGCCAAGTCGACCCTGGCGAAAGGCCAGAAGGTCGTCGTCCCGTTCACCATCGCGTGTGGCAGCTGCTATCACTGCGGCAAACATCAATATTCGGCGTGCGACAATGGCCTTCCGGCCGACAATCAGGACATCGCACAGGAATTGTACGGCCAGCCGATGAGCGGTCTGTTCGGCTACAGCCATATGACCGGCGGCTATGCCGGCGGCCAGGCGGAATATGTCCGTGTGCCGTTCAGCGACGTGGGACCGATCGTGATCCCCGACGGCGTCGATGACGAAAAGGTGCTGTTCCTCTCCGATATCCTGCCGACCGGCTGGATGGCGGCCGAGAATGCACAGATAGAGCCCGGTGATACGGTGGCAGTATGGGGTTGTGGCCCGGTGGGATTGTTTGCGGTGCAGTCGGCGTTCCTGATGGGCGCCGAACGCGTCATCGCGATCGACCATTTCCCGCGCCGCCTCAAGCTGGCGAAGACGTTCGGCGCGGAGACGATCAACTATGAGGAAAGCGCAGTCTACGAGGCGCTGATGGTGATGACCGGCGGGATCGGTCCCGATGCGGTGATCGACAGCGTCGGGCTGGAGGCGCACGGATTCTTCGTGGACAACGTGGTCGACCAGATCAAGGCGTCGACCTTTCTCGGCACCGATCGCGCGCATGCGATCCGCCAGGCGATCATCGCCTGTCGCAAAGGCGGACGCGTATCGATGCCGGCAGTCTATGGCGGGTTCATCGATAAATTCCCACTCGGTGCGCTGATGGAGAAGGGGCTGACGCTCAAGACCGGGCAGACGCACGTCCAACATTACATGCCCGCGCTGCTCAACGCGATCATGGAGGGCAAAATCGACACGACCTTCCTGATCTCGCACCGGATGGACCTGGAGGATGCCCCCAAGGGTTATGACATGTTCAAGAACAACCAGAACGAAGTGACCAAGGTCGTGCTCAAGCCCGGCTTCAATTGAGAGGATCTGAGACAATGGCCGACAAATTCGCAATCATCACCGGTGCCTCGACAGGCATCGGCTTCGAACTCGCAACGCTTGCCGCTAAGGACGGCTATGACATCCTCGTCGTCGCCAACGAAGCGTTGATCCAATCCGCCGCTGCCGACTTCAAGCAATTCGGTACCGACGTGACTGCTGTTGAGGCAGACCTTTCGACCATCGAGGGCGTTGATACGCTATTAGCCGCGACCAACGGACGAAAAGTCGACGTGCTGTGCGCCAATGCGGGTCACGGTCTCGGCCACGGCTTCCTTGACCAGGCGGTCGACGACTGGCGCAACGTGATCGACACGAACATTACCGGCACCCTTTACCTTTTACAGAAGGTGATGCCCGCCATGGTCGCGCGCAACGATGGTAAGGTGCTCGTTACGGGTTCGGTCGCAGGGTACATCCCCGGCGCGTTCCAAGCCGTATACAACGGATCGAAGGCGTTCATCGACAGCTTCACCGAAGCGCTGCGTAACGAGATCAAGGAGGCGGACGGCGTCACGCTGACGACGCTGATGCCCGGCCCGGTAGATACCGAATTCTTCGACCGCGCTGATATGAATGACACCTCGGTCGGCACCGATCCCAACAAGCGCGACCCGGCCGATGTGGCCAAGGACGGCTGGGACGCGCTGATGAGCGGCAAGGCGTCGGTGTTCTCGGGCTTCATGACAAAGGTACAGGGGGTGCTGGCCAACGTCATTCCCGGATCGATCCTCGCCGAACAGCATCGCAAGATGGCTGAGCCGGGCAGCGCCAAGGCATAAGCGGGGCCGACAACGTCAGCCGGCGCGGCGTCGGCGCCGGTGCGGCGGTCTGCCTCGCGGCGGCCGCCGTACCCCGCGTTCGGCTAAGGCGCAGGGACTGTGCCTGATACGGCAGTGATTGCCCCTATTCCCCAAGCGCCCACCCCGACTTGGGCCATGACATGCTCATGCGCAGCCCGGGCGAGACCGTCGCCGCGGGGGAACGCGTAAGTGTTGCGCTCCCTTCACGGCAGTGCGGGGCCTTGCAGAAATCGGGGCGGGACGCAGCAGGCTTGGAACAGGACCCGAATTGGCCACTCCTCCAGGTTAGATGAACCTACCGCCGCGCGCACCGTGATCGCTGATAATCGACGTCAAGCCTATGCATCCGGTGATCCATGCGTGCCGCACGCACGTCTCACACAACCCACGTCGATGCTCGACAGCCAGTGGCAGGGTTGTGGTGACCGCTTTGTCTGCTGACCGACATTCGATTTATCGCAACGGCTTATCACTGAAAAGTGGCGGAGCGGGAGGGATTCGAACCCTCGATACGCTTTTGGCGTATACTCACTTTCCAGGCGAGCGCCTTCGACCACTCGGCCACCGCTCCGCATGTCCTGGAAGTGGCGCGCCTAGCCTGTCCTTGGGCGCACCGCAAGTGATTGCGCATGTCGGCCGGATCGGCCAGCTTGGCGCTGCTATGCTGACCGTGATGTTCTTCGCCGCCGCGCTCCTCGCGCAGACCGCTCCCCCCGCTGCGCCGAGCGACCCGATCGAGGCCGATTGGCGCGCGATCCCCGACGATGAGCTGCTGGTGGTGACGCTCGGCAACGGCAGGCAGGTCGTGATCCGGCTGGCCGCTGCGCTGGCACCGCAGCACGTCGGCAATATCCGCGCGCTGGCCCGCGCCCGCTGGTGGGATGACGCCAGCGTGTATCGGGTGCAGGAAAATTGGGTCGCGCAATGGGGCGATGCGACCGAGAAGAAGCCGCTGCCCGCCGGGATCACCGATCGCCCGGCCGCGGAATTCGAGGTCCCGACATTCCGGCCGGCCGTGTCGATGAGCAGGGCGGACAGCTATTCGACCGCGTCGGGGATCACCGCCGACGGGTGGCCGGTGGCGACGAACGGTGCGCAGGCGTGGCTGACGCATTGCTATGGCATGGTCGGCGTCGCGCGCGATGCCCTGCCGAGCACCGGGTCGGGCGCCGAGTTGTTCACCCCGATCGGCCAGTCCGCGCGGCGATTGGATCGCAATTACACCGTCGTCGGCCGGATCGTCGATGGAATGCAATATCTGTCCGCCCTGCCGAGGAGCGACGCGGCAATGGGCATGTATGCCAGCGTCGGCGAACGCACGCCGATCACGGCGGTCCGGCTGGCGAGCGACATACCGGCCGCCACCCGGCCGCATTTCCAGTATCGCGCGGCGGACAATCCGCGCTTCGCCGCCGCCGTGGCCGGGCGCGAGCACCCCAAGCCGCCGATGGTCGGCCTGAGTGGTGCCGCCGTGTGCGACGTGCTGCCCGCGGTCAGGCGGGCGCCGTAAGCGTCAGCGCGCCGCCACCCAGGCGGCGACATCGCCGGCGACGCGGTTGGCCGCCTGGCTGAGTGCGGTCCCGGCGTTGGTGGCGTCGATAGCAGATACCGGCACCCGCGCCTCGAACCGGCGCTTTTCCACCGTGTCGCCGCCGGCGCGGGTGAGCGCGGCATCATAGGTCACCACCGCATCGCGCGCCGTCGCGTCCAGTCCGAAGCGGCGCAACTCGCCCGTCAGCGTCGCACTGGGGTCGCTGATCGACTGGACGGTGGACAGCACGACCATGTTGCTGCGCGCCGATACCGCATCGGACAGCAGACGCGCGAACAGACGCGCCGGCGGTTCCGCCCATTGCGCATCCTTGACGTATGCGATCGTCGTCGGCGTCGCCTGCACCGGCACGCGCGCACCGGCGATCGAGGTCGGCGTCGATGGCACCTGAATGGTGATCGACCGCGTTTTCGCGGAATTCTGTTCCGCACCGACCGCCGGGGCGGCGGTCGCCTCCAGCGTCAGCAGCGAGGGCGGCGGCTTGGCACCGAAGCTGATGCAGCCGGCGAGCGGCAAGCTTGCGGCGAGGATGAGAAGCCTGGTCTTCATGATCTCACTTGCCCTTGTAGTCGGGGAGCTTCTGCTGGCCGATCAGCGAGCTGGCACCGCCCTGGTCGACCTTGTCCGCGATCGACGACAGCGCGGTGGCGGTGACGCGCAGATCGCGGACCAGCCGGTTGGCTTCCGGTATGGTCTGTTTCGAGAAGGTCTGGAGGCCGGGACGCGCATCCTGGATGGCCGAGTTCAGCGTCTCCGCGCTCTGCTGCGCCGATGCGATCGCCTTGTTGAGGTTCTGCATCGTCGGCTTGACGTCGTCCGCCAGCACGCCGTTGGTCGTGTCGGCCAGCTTGCCGATCGATTGTGCGGCATCGCCCGCCTGCTGGATCGCGATCCGCGTCTGCGCCAGCGTCGCCGCGATCTCCGGCCCGCGATCGGCGAGCGCGTCGGTCAGGCGGTTGGTGTTGTCGAGGATACCGGCGATCGATGCCTGGTTACGATCGGTAAGCAGGCCGGTCAGTCGTTCGGTCAGTGTCGACAAGCGCTCGAGCAACTGCGGCGCGCTGTTCAGGATGGCACCGATGCCCCCCTGCTTGGTCGCGATCACGGGAACGCCATAGGGACATTGCGTCGCATCGGGCTGTTCCGGGCAGACGATCGGCGGCGCACCCTTGCGCGCACCGTCGAGCGCAACGGTGCTGGTGCCGGTGAAGCTGCCGAGGATGGTGGCCGTCGTCCCCTGCAGGATCGGCGTATCATCGTTGACCGTCACGCGCACGCGGACGAATTGGGGATCGGGCTTCCACAGCGCGATCGTCTTCACCTGCCCGGTGGGGACGCCCGAGTAGGTGACCGTCGACCCTTTGGCGAGGCCATCGACGGATTGCTTGAAGAAGATGTCATATTCGCGTTCGGTCGCGCCGCCGAGACGGGCGATCCAGACGGTGAATATCGCCAGGACGGCGAGCAGGATCAGCACGACCGCGCCGACGATCACGTGGTTGGAACGGGTTTCCATCAGTCGGTGGTCCTCGCCTGTTCGGCCGGTTCTGTGGCGGCGGCCGGGCTTGCCGCGATCTGCCGTGATTTGATTTCAGTAGGATGCGCATCGGCCTGCGCATCCTTCGTGGCCACGGCGGCGCGTCCGCGGGGGCCTTTGAAGTATTCTTCGATCCAGGGGTGGTCGAGCGCGAGAAGTTCGTCGATCGTGCCGACCGCGATCACTTTCTTGTCCGCCAGCACAGCCACCCGGTCGCAGATCGCGTAGAGCGTATCGAGATCGTGGGTGATGAGGAAGACGGTCAGCCCCAGCGTCTTTTGCAGCGACTTCGTCAGGTCGTCGAACGCGGCGGCGCCGATCGGATCGAGGCCGGCGGTCGGTTCGTCGAGGAACAGCAGTTCGGGATCGAGCGCGAGCGCCCGCGCCAGCCCCGCACGCTTCTTCATGCCGCCCGACAATTCGGCCGGGAATTTCGGGCCGGCATCCGGCTTGAGGCCGGTCATCACGACCTTGTACGCCGCGATCTCCGCCATCAGCGCCGGGTTCATGTCGCCGTAGAATTCGCGCAGCGGCACCTGCACGTTTTCGGAGACGGTCAGCGTCGAGAACAGGGCGCCGCCCTGGAACAGCACGCCCCAGCGCTTGCGGATGTTGGTCGCTTCGGTCTCTTCCCGGCCGACCGTTGGTTCGCCGAAGACGGTGATATCGCCCGCGACCGGCGTCTGGAGGCCGATGATCGAGCGCATCAGCACCGATTTGCCGGTGCCCGAGCCGCCGACCACGCCAAGGATCTCGCCCCGGCGAACGTCGAGGTCGAGATCGTCGTGGATGACCTGTTCGCCGAAGGCGTTCTTGAGGCCGCGGACCTGGATGATATGTTCGTCGGCGTCGCGATCGGTGGTGGAGGCGGGCATCAGTTCCATCCCACCCAGGTGAAGAACACCGCGAAGAAGGCGTCGAGCACGATGACGAGGAAGATCGCCTGCACCACCGCCGAGGTGGTGCGCAGCCCGACCTGCTCCGCGTCCGATTCGACCAGCATGCCCTGGAAGCAACCGGCGATGGCAATGATCGCCCCGAACACCGGCGCCTTGATAAGGCCGATGTAGAGGTCGGTGATCGGCACCACTTCGCGAATGCGCTGGATGAAGGTGACCGGCGGGATGTCGAGCGACACCCAGGCGAGAAGGCCACCGCCGATGATCGCGATGAGCGACGAATAGAAGCCGAGCAGCGGCATCAGCAGCACCGCGGCGATCGTGCGCGGCAGCACCAGCGCCTCCATGGGCGACACTCCGATCGTGCGCATCGCATCGATCTCCTCGGTCAGCTTCATCGTGCCGAGCTGCGCCGCAAAGGCGGAGCCGGAGCGGCCGGCGACCATGATCGCGGTCATCAGCACCCCGAGTTCGCGCAACGTCAGCCGCCCGACGAGGTTGATCGTGAACACCTCCGCCCCGAACTGGCGCAGCTGTACCGCGCCCTGTTGCGCGATGACGATGCCGATCAGGAAGCTCATCAACCCGACGATAGCGAGCGCCTGCACGCCGACGACCTCGAACCGGTGGACGGTCGCGTTGAAGCGGAAGCGGCTGGGATGGCGCACGACGTTGACGAACGCGATCGTCGTCGCGCCGAGAAACCCGAGCAGGCCATAGAGCGTGCGGAAGGTGATGACGACGGCATCGCCGATCTCACCCAGCAACCGGGCAAAGGCGTTCGACGGCCGATCCGGCAGCGCCACCGGCTGATCCGCGGCAACGACCTGATCGAGCAGGTAGCGGCCATCGTCGTCCAGACCATCGATCTGCGCATCGTGGCGCGTCGCGAGCCGGTGGACGACCCAGGCGCCGACGGTGTCGATCCGCCCGACCCCGCTGAGGTCGATTCGCTGCACCGGACCATCGATCGAATCGAGCCGATCCGGCAACTTGCCGAGCGTCCGCAACAGCAGGTCACCGGAAAAGCGAAGGGTTCCGCCGCTGTCCTGCTCGAATTCGGCTGTGGCGCTCATCGAAGCTGCTTCTGCGGCAAGTCGGCGAGGACGGCAAGGCGTTTAACATACGCGACAGTGCGTTTCCGCGCCATCCGTCGCATCAAAGCAGGACATCCACCGTGTGGATGACGAGGCCGACCAGCCCGCCGACCAGGGTGCCGTTGATGCGGATATATTGCAGGTCGCGGCCGACCGCATTCTCCAGCCGCGAAGTGATGGTGCGCGCATCCCAACCGCGCACCGTTTCGGACACCAGGCGGACGATGCCATCGCCATAGTCCGCCGCGACACCGACGATGGCGCGGCGCACGAAGCGGTTGATGGTGCGCGCCAGCCGCGGGTCCTGGGTCAACGTGCTGCCCAGCTGCCGCAGCATGTCGCCCAGCTGGCCGTTCATCGCGCTTTCGGGATCGCGGGCGATGCGGAGCAGGCCGGCGCGTGCCGATTCCCACAACCCGTCGAGCCAGCGCTGCATCGCCGGATTGGCGATGAGCTCGACCTTCATCGCCTCCACCCGCGCCCGCATCGCCGGATCGAACTGCAGGTCCCATGCGAGGCGATCCAGCCCCTCCTCCGCCTTCAGTCGCAGCGGGTGCTGCGGATCGTCGACCATGTCGGCGATCAGTTTGTCGAGGCCGGCGATCAGCTTGTCGGCGACGGTTTCGTCGAGCCCGGTCCAGCGCAGGATCGAGCCGGCGCGGTCGTGCACCATCTGACGGATGAGATGTTCGTTGGCGGCGAGCGCCTTTGCCCCCCAGCGGATCGCACCGTCGAGCAGCGGCGCGTGACGCTGTTCGGCGAGCGCGGCCTTCATGACGCCGCCCAGGATCGGCGCGACTTCGGTTTCGCGCAGCCGTGCGGCGATCCCCGCCTTGACCATGCCGCCCAGGCGCTGCGGGTCCAGCCCCTCGAGCACCTGCGCCACGAGTTTGGACGCGCCCTGGCGAAAGCGACCCCCTGCCCCTTCCGGCGGATCGGTCAGCCAGCGCGCGATGGCGGCGGCGACGTCGACGCGGCGCATGCGCCGGCTGATGACCGCGGGTTGCAGGAAGTTGGTGCGCAGGAACTGGGCGAGGGTGTCGCCGATGCGATCCTTGTTGCGCGGCACGATGGCGGTGTGCGGGATCGGCAGGCCGAGCGGATGGCGGAACAGCGCGGTGACCGCAAACCAGTCGGCGAGGCCGCCGACCATCGCCGCCTCGCTGAACGCCTGCACATAACCGACCCAGGGATACAGCGGCGCAAAGTGGCGGCTGGTCAGGAAGACGGCAGCCATCGCCAGCAACAGCCCGCCCGCGATCATCCGCATCCGCACGAGGGCGGGCGGTGCCGCCTCTGTGGCGCTGGCGCGGGGAATAGGGGTCATCGACGAAACAATCCCCGAAAGCGGGGGAAGTTCAAGTGGCATGGCGATTGAGGGCGTTATGTCCCGCCTGCGACCTGTCGCCATTCCCGCGCGGGCGGGGATCCGGACCGGCTGACGTCGCGGCGCCGTTGCGCGTCCGGCGACCATGGATCCCCGCCTGCGCGGGGATGACGGATCGAGATGGGAGTGGCCCCTATGTCATCCCGGCGTTCGCCGGCATCCATGACGGGTGTGCAGGCGGCAGGATGCATAACGCCGATGGCTCGCTGTCCATGGGTCCCGGCGTTCGCCGGGATGACGAAGGGAGGGGGGAGCGCACCTTATTGACGCGACGGCATTACGCGACAGCATCCACTCGACACCCCGTCATGACGTACCGAGAGAAGCGGTCGCCCGCCCCCCCCTCATTCCGCCGGCTGCGACCCCGGATCGTCATGGCCGAGCCGGCCCGGCAACGGGCCGATCGACGGCGTATCGGGGCCGGCGATGCCGACCACCGTGCTGCCGTCGTCGCCGGGGCGATAGGTGAGCAGGCGCTTGCCAAGCCGCGGGCCGACGTAGCGTTCGATCCCGACGGCGAGGCTGAAGGCCGCAGGCACGATCACCAGCGTCAGCAGCGTCGACAGGATCAGGCCGCCGATCACGACGATGCCCATCGGCGCACGCCACGATCCGTCGCCGCCCAGCGACAGCGCGGTCGGCACCATGCCCGCGACCATCGCGACGGTGGTCATGACGATCGGCTGCGCGCGCTTGTGGCCCGCATCCAGGATCGCGGTGAGCGAATCGACGCCCTTGTTCATTTCCTCCAGCGCGAAGTCGATCAGCAGGATCGAATTCTTGGCGACGATGCCGAGCAGCATCAGCAGCCCGATGAACACCGGCAGCGACAGCGGATTGCCCGTCGCCCACAGCGCGATCAGGCCGCCGAGCGGCGCGAGCAGCAGCGAGGCCATGTTGACGAACGGCGGCAGCGCGCGGCGATAGAGCAGCACCAGCACCGCAAAGACGAGGAAGGTGCCGGAGATCACCGCGACGACGAAGTTCTTCAGCATTTCCGCCTGCCACTTCGCCTGGCCCAGCGTCAGCCGGTTCACGCCCAATGGCAGGTTCTTCATGATCGGCAGATTGTCGATTTGTTTCTGCGCGATGCCGGACACGACGCCGGGCGACAGATCGGCGCCGACGGCGATGCGGCGCTGCTGGTTGACGCGGTCGATCTGCGTCGGGCCGGAGCCGAGGCTGATATCGGCGATCAGGCTGAGCGGGACCGACCCGCCGGTCTGCGTCGCCACCGGCAGGTTCTGGATCGTCGACAATTCGGTGCGTGCGCCCTGATCCAGCGCGACACGGATCGGCACCTGGCGATCGGAGAGCGAGAAGCGGGCCGAATTCTGGTCGATGTCGCCCAGCGTCGCGATGCGGATCGCGCTGGACAGTGCCTGCGTCGTCACGCCGAGATTGGCGGCGAGGTCGAAGCGCGGACGGATGACGATCTCCGGCCGCTGGAGGTTGCCGGACACGCGCGGCTGGCTGAGCGTCGGCAACGTCGCCATCTGGTCGACCAGCGTGCTCGCCGTCTTCTGCAACAGATCGGGATCGTCGCCACCGAGCACGATCGTCATGTCGCGACCCGACGATCCCCAGCCGAACTGCGACCGGAAGCCGACGCGGGCGTCGGCGATCTTGGCGAGTTCGGGCGCGAGATTGCGTTCGAATTCCGTGCTGGTGACCTTGCGGTCGTCGCGCAGCGTCGCGGTGACGCGACCGGTGTTGACCCCCTGCCCGCCGCCCGTGCGGGCGTAGACCGACGACACCTCCGGCTGGCGGCGCAGCAGGTCGGCGACGCGGGTGACGACCGCGTCGGTCTGCGCCAGCGTGGTGCCGGGCACCATTTCGATCGTGGCGGTGGAATCGTCGTTGTTCTGCGGCGGCTGGAACTGCATCGGCACCACCATGAACATGACGACGGTGCACACGAACGTGAGGAAGCCGAGGCCCATGATCCAGACGCGGTGATCGCGCCAGCGGCTGGTGACGCGGTGATAGCCGCCCCGCGCCGCGCTCACCTTTTGCCGGGTGCTGTCGAGCGTCCAGCGCAGGACCGCCATATAGGCGTCCATCAGCCTGCCCTCGCCGTGGCTGGCGTGGCCGAACGACTTCAGGAAATAGGCGGCGATCATCGGCGTGATGAGGCGGGCGACGGCAAGGCTCATCAGCACCGAGACGACGACGGTGAGGCCGAAGTTCTGAAAATACTGGCCCGAGATGCCGGGCATCAGGCTGACCGGCATGAACACCGCTACGATCGACATGGTGGTGGCGAGCACGGCGAGGCCGATCTCGTCCGCCGCATCGATCGATGCCTGATAGGCGGATTTGCCCATCCGCATGTGCCGCACGATATTCTCGATCTCGACGATGGCATCGTCGACCAGCACGCCGGCGACGAGGCTGAGGCCGAGCAGCGTCATCTGGTTGAGGTTGAAGCCCAGCAGTTCCATGAACCAGAAGGTCGGGATCGCCGACAGCGGGATCGCCAGTGCCGAGATCAGCGTGGCGCGCCAGTCGCGCAGGAACAGCAGCACCACCAGCACGGCGAGCACCGCGCCCTCGATCATCGCGTGGATCGCGGATTCGTACTGCGCCTCGGTATATTTGACGCTGTTGGACCGCAGGATGAAGTGGACGTTGGGGTTGCGCTTCTCGAGCGCCTGCAGCTTCTTGACGGCTTCGTTGAAGACGGTGACGTCGGATGCCCCCTTGGCGCGCTGGAAATCGAAGCTGATCGCCTGGCGCCCGTCGACCGCCGCGCGGCTGCGCTGTTCGGCATAGAGGTCGCGGACGGTGGCGATGTCGCCCAGTCGCACGGTGCGCCCGCCGCCGACGTTGATGAGCGTCTGCGCCAGCTGGTTGGCGTTCTTGGCGTTGCCGAGGACGCGGACAGACTGTTCCGACCCGGCGATCTCGGCGCGGCCACCGGCGGCGTTGAGGTTGATCTGGCGCAGCTGCTGGTTGACCTGGCTCGCGGTGAGGCCCTGGCTCTGCAGTTTCAGCGGATCGAGGATGACGCGGATTTCGCGGCTGACGCCGCCGTTGCGGTTGACCGCGGCCATGCCGGAGACCGACAGGAGTTCCTTGGCGACGGTGTTGTCGATGTACCAGCTGAGCTGTTCGACGGTCATGTCGCTGGCGATCGCCGAATAGCTGGCAAGATCGTTGTCCGTGGTATCCGCGCGGAAGATCTGGGGTTCGAGAATGCCTTCGGGCAGGTCGCTGCGGATCTGCGCGATCTTGTCGCGGGTGTCGTTGACCGCGCGGTCGATCGGCGTGCCGATGGCGAGCTGGACGACGGTGGTCGACGACCCTTCGGTGACGGTCGAGGTGATCTCGTCGATGCCCTGGAGCGAGCGGACCGCCGATTCGACGCGGTTGGTGACCTGGTTCTCCAGCTCGGTCGGTGCGGCGCCGGGCTGGCTGATGACGACGATGACGACCGGGAAATCGATGTCCGGGTCGTTGTTCACGTCCATCCGCATGAAGCTGACGATGCCCGCCAGCGTCAGTGCGAAGAACAGGACCAGCGGCGGGACCGGATTGCGGATCGCCCAGGCGGAGATGTTGCGGAAGCTCATGTCAGCTCGCCTTCTGCAGGACCGGCTTCACCTTCTGCCCCGGCGCGAGGAACCCGCCGGCCGCCCGCACGACGCGCTCGCTGCCATCGAGGCCCTGCATCACCGTGACGCCGGCGTCGGAGACCTGGCCGATCCTGATGTTGCGCCGCGCGACCTTGTCGTCCTTGTCGACGATATACACGAAGCTGCCCTTTTCGTCGCTTTGCAGCGCGCTGTCCGGCAGCAGCGGCGCGACCGCGGCGCCGCCGACGATCGTCGCCGAGGCGAAGCCGCCCGGCCGCAGCGCGGGATCGTAGCGCAGCGCGACGCGGGCGATGCCCTGGCGGGTCTGCGGATCGATGACCGGCGACACCTGCCACACCTCGCCCGCAAAGACGCGGTCGCTGCCGACCGGCGTCACCTGCGCGCGGGCACCGGTGTGGAGCGAGGCGAGATCGGCCTCGGCAAGCTGGGCGCGCATCTCGATCTGGCCGCCCTGCGCCATGCGGAACAGGACGCCCGAGCCGGAGCTGACGATCTGGCCCGGTTCGACCCCGCGGGTGAGCACCAGGCCGGCGGCGGGCGCGCGGATGTCGAGCCGGCCGGTGCGCGCATTCGCTTCGCGCAGGGTGGCGGCGGCAACCTGCACGCGGGCGGCGGCGGCATCGCGGGTGGCGGCCTTGCGCTGCAGGTCGGCCTTGGAGATGAAGCCGCGGTCGACGAGCTGCTGGGCGCGGTCGAGCTCCGCCTGCGCGATCGTCTGGTCGGAACGGGCGACCGTCACCTGCGCGGCGAGCGACGCCGCGGTCTGCGCCTGCACCGACCGGTCGACGGTCGCGAGGACCTGTCCGGCGTTGACCCACTGGCCCGGCTCGACCAGTACGCGCGTGATCATCCCGCCCTCGCCCGCGACGCCGACCGGCATCTCGCGCCGCGCCGCCAGCGTGCCGGTGGCCGACAAGGTGCGGTCGACGGTGGTGCGGCCGGGCACGACGACGGTGACACTGGGCATCTGTTCGGTCTTCGCGGCGCCGGCGGCGGGATCGGCCTTCTTGCGGCCGAACATCGCCCAGGTGACGAGCGCGAGCAGCGCGACGACGACCAGCACGACGACGATCCTGCGGCCGCGGCCCGACGGCGCCGGCTCGCCCGGCAGCGCCAGCCGTTCCTCGTGACCGATCGAACCCTGATAGTCGTTCATGCCTGTCCCATCCCCGTCCGGCCGTTCACGGCCATCGCATTCGCAGCTGTGTTATATGAATATATCACTGCGCTCAAGCCCCCGCCGGCGCAATGGGCGCGCCATGCCCGAAACCGGTGTCGGCCGCAACGATTTCGCCGTTCAGCTGGCGTTGCCCGCGCTGCGTCAAAGGGTGCGGATGGCAACGACGCAACGGGAGACGATCGCGTGAACTATCTGACGGCATTGGTGGCGGTGATGCTGCCGGCAGGGGCGATGGCCCAGGCGGTACAGACCACGGTCGAACCGCTGGTCCCGGCACAAGGCACGGTGCTGGACGTGCAGGCGGAGGGCCGGACGACGCGCGTGCCGGACCTGGCGACGATCCGCGCGGGCGTGGTGTCGCAGGCGCCGACCGCCGCCGCCGCGCTGTCCGACAACGCGCAGCGGATGGCGCGGGTGATCGCGGCACTGAAGCGGGCGGGCATCGCGCCGCGCGACCTCGCCACGTCCAACGTCGGCCTCAGCCCACAATACCGGTATACCGAGGGGCAGGCGCCCGCGATCACCGGATATCAGGCGACCAACACCGTCACCATCCGCTTCCGCGAGGTCGCCAGGGCCGGCGGCGTGCTGGATGCGCTGGTGGCGCAGGGCGCGAACCAGATCGACGGGCCGAACCTGTCGATCGACCAGCCCGAGGCGGCGCTGAACGAGGCCCGCGCCGATGCGGTGAAGCAGGCGCGGGCACGGGCGGAGCTGTACGCCGGCGCGGCGGGGATGAAGGTGGTGCGCATCGTCTCGATCGCAGAGACCGGCCAGGACGCGGGCGGGCCGGGCCCGCAGCCGGTGTTCATGGCCCGCGCGATGGCGGCGGACGCCAAGACCGAGATCGCGCCGGGCGAGAAGGACGTGACGGTCAGCGTTTCGGTCCGGTTCCTGCTGCAATGACGCAAAAGGCCGCCCGGTTGCCCGGGCGGCCTTTCATCGTTCGCGTGACGAAGCGAAATCCGGCGACAGGGCTACGGCCGATGCCGCGGCCCGTCGCCTGTCATCTCAGCGAACGCTGCCGCGACGCACGAGGTTGACGATCGCGAGCAGGATCACCGCACCGAGCAGCGACACCAGGAACGACGTCACGTTCAGCGGCGCGTTGTTGATCGAGCCGCCCGAGATCACCAGGCCGCCGATGAACGCGCCGACGATGCCGACGACGATGTTCAGGAAGATGCCCTGCTGCGCGTCGGTGCGCATGATGATGCTGGCCAGCCAGCCGATGACACCGCCGATGATGAGCCAAAGAATGATACCCATAAGTCCCTCCGTTTACGCCCGGCGTGGGCTCTGTGCGGAAAGACTCACGAGGCCGGATAAATGTTCCGCACGCGTTTCGTTTATGCGACGTACGGCGTTCGCCCTGCTCAATATTTCTGCTGGCGCTCGTAGAGCGACTTGTAATGCTGGATGCGGGTGACGCGCAGTCCCGGCATGCCCGACCGGTCGATCGCCCGCTGCCAGCCGGCGAATTCCTCGACGGTCAGGCCGTAGCGGGCGCAGACCTCGTCCACGCTCAGCAGGCCGCCGTTGACCGCCGCCACAACCTCCGCCTTGCGACGTACCACCCACCGCGTCGTCGACGGCGGCGGCAGCGAATCCAAAGTCAGCGATTCACCCAGGGGGCCGATGACTTTGGCGGGACGGATTTTCTGGTTCTCGATCATGATACAACCTCGATCGGGGCGGGGGCCCCCTCTCAAAACGCGATACTGTTCCCTTAGCGGGCGGTCTTGAAGATCGCCTGAAACGCCACGGTAAACGGCGTATTTACTCTCGCGGCGGTGGAGGATCGCCGGTCGGACGACCCTCTACCCGCCAGTGCGCCAGCGATGCCGCCGTCGGGCCATTGAAGGCGCCGTCGAGCGGCCGGAGCAAGCGGGACGGATGGCCGATCCGGCCGAACCGTGCCTGCGCAACGGCGGTCGGAGACGCCGTCTGCCGTGCCGCGATCCCGACCATGAGCACCGCCAGATCGCCCGGAAGCTGGGTGACTTCCGTATTTCTGTCGAAGCCGGGGAAGCTGAGATCCAACGCTGATGCACTCGTATTGTCCGTTCGGGAGCAGAGGCTTACGCGGCCGGCGATGAAGGCGGGGTAAAGCCCGTGAAAAGATTATGTGAACCTTCCTTACTTTGCGGTTCCACCGCGGAGGCCTTACTTTGCGGTTCCGCGGCGGACGCGGTATGAAGCCGGCATGCTCGATGTGGATTTTCAGCTGGGCGGCGATGCCGCGTCACGGCGGATCGTGGTGGCGATGTCCGGCGGCGTCGACAGTTCGGTGGTGGCCGCGCTCGCGGCGCGGACCGGCGCCGAGACGATCGGCGTGACGCTGCAATTGTACGACCATGGCGAAGCGACCGGCCGCGCCGGCAGCTGCTGCGCCGGGCGCGACATCCGCGATGCGCGCGCGGTGTGCGATCGGTTGGGTATCGCGCATTACGTCTTCGACCATGAGACGCGGTTCAGGGAGACGGTGGTCGACACCTTCGCCGACGAATATCTCGCCGGGCGCACGCCGATCCCCTGCGTCCAGTGCAACACCGGGCCGAAGTTCACCGATCTGCTGCAACTGGCACGGGACCTCGGCGCCGATTGCCTGGCGACGGGCCATTACGTGCAGCGCGTGATCGGGCCGGCGGGCGCGGAACTGCACCGCGGCGCCGATCCGGCGCGCGACCAGAGCTATTTCCTGTTCGCGACGACGCAGGCGCAGGTGGACTACCTCCGCTTCCCCCTAGGTGCGCTGCCCAAATCGCGGGTCCGCGCGATCGCTGCGGACCTGGGGCTGGGCGTCGCCGGCAAGCCCGACAGCCAGGACATCTGCTTCGTCCCCGACGGCGATTATGCCGGGCTGGTGCGCAAGCTGCGCCCGGAGGCGGACACCGCCGGCGACATCGTCGACCTCAACGGCGCGAAGCTCGGCACGCATCGCGGCATCATCCATTTCACCGTCGGCCAGCGCCGCGGACTGGAGATCGGCGGCACGGCGGAACCGCTGTACGTCGTCCGGGTCGATGCGGCGGCGCGGCAGGTCGTGGTCGGCCCGCGCGCGGCGCTGGCGGTGGGCGCGGCGCGCATCACCGGCCTGAACTGGATCGGCGGCGACCATGTCGGCCCTATCACCGCCAAGGTGCGATCGATGGCAAAGCCGGTCGGCGCCCATCTCGACGGTGACCGGCTGGTGTTCGACGCGCCCGAATATGGCGTCGCGCCGGGCCAGGCGGCCGTGCTGTACGCGGGCGAACGCGTGCTGGGCGGCGGCTGGATCGCATCGACCGAAGCGGCGATGGTGGCGGCGGCGGCGTGACAGTCTCGATCGAAGCGTTGCGGCTGGAGATGGAAGCCGCCGCCGCGGCGCTCGACTTCGAGACGGCGGGACGGTTGCGCGACCGGATCAGCCTGTTGCGGGCAGGCGGCGCGGATGTCGATCCGGCCGGACTGGAACGGCAGCAGCCGGGGGCGATGGGGCTGGGCACGAGCCAGTAGCGCGTGGTGCCGCCGGAGGGCTGGGTGAAACCGGCGAAGCCCGATCCGATGACCAAGGGGCGGCGGCGGTAACCCGGCGGTCGGGGCTGCGGCGGCCCGGAGATTACCGAGGACCAGGTCAGCGTTGCGCGTGAGGGCTTTTGTGGTTCGTCATGCTTCCGGAGTAAGAGTTTGTGGCGCGGCTATGCCGGCGAGGGAGATGCAACCGTTGCGCGTATGGATCCCCGCCTGCGCGGGGATGACGGATAAGGTCTGGTGGTGGGTGTGTCTTTTTGCAGGAGGAAAGCAGACATTCGCGGGATCGCATGATCGGGGTCCGCTACAATCAGGAGCGGACCCGTGTTGGACAGATCAGGCAGGAAAATGAATTCCGCACAATTTGTTGCCGTCGGGATCACGGAAATAGGCCAGCTCGATGGTGCCCATGGAAGCAGTTTCGCGCGGTCCGGGCGGAGCTTCAATCGATGTCCCGCCAGCGGCAACGGCGGTATCGTGAAGCTGCTTCACCTGTTCGGGCGACCCGCAGGAAAAGGCGACAGTGCTGCCGTTGGCGACGCTTGCCGGTTCGTCGTTGATCGGCTGGCTGACGATGAAGTTCGTTCCGTTGCCGCTATTGTAGATCAGCCGTGTATGGCCGCTGTCGGCGATATTCCGCGTCCCTTCCCCTGCACCCAAGGTGCCAAGCACCGTGTCGTAGAAGCGCTTGGACCGTTCGATGTCATTCGATCCGACCATGGTGTGAAAAAGCACAGGCAATCTCCTGAAGGCTGATCGACTTCCGATCGCTATTAGCAGCCTCACGTAGCCGGCGGGTAACATGCAGTCACCCCGGCCCGTGGATTGTCTGCTATTGGGCGTGAGTTGTCGTTGCGCGAAGGGGGTGCCGCTCGCGGTCGTCATCCTTGCGAGACGGGACACCGGACGTTCCGGCGGCAGCAATGGGGGGCGGCCGTTGCGCGTCTGGATTCCCGCCTGCGCGGGGATGACGGGGCGATGGTAGGTGGCGGCGGGCGCGCCTCCCCTTCCCCTATGGCAGGCCCCTATGGCAGCAGGAACGTACCTTCGATGACCGTGACGCAGGCCCCGCCCAGGATCACGCGGTCGCCTTCCAGCGCGCAGGTGAGCAGGCCGCCGCGCTTGCTCGCCTGATAGGCGGTGAAGCGGTCGGTGCCGAGCTTGTCCGCCCAATAGGGCACCGCGACGGCATGCGCGGCGCCGGTCACCGGGTCTTCCGGAATGTCGAAATAGGGCGTGAAGGCGCGGCTGACGATGTCCGTATCGTTTCCGCGCGCGGTGACGATCGCGACGATGGGGCCCGCCTCGATCAGCGCGCGGTCGTCGGGGCGCGCGGCACGTACCGCGGCTTCGTCGGCGACGACGACGAGGGCATAGCCCTTGTCCTGCCACAGCGTCTCGACCGCCTCCACGCCCAGCGCGGCGACGATCGCGTCGAGCGGTTTGGGCGATGGCGCCCAGGCGGGCAGCGCCATGCGGTAGCGATCGCCTTCGCGGGTCACTTCGAGGATGCCCGCCTGCCGCGTCCGGAAGCGGACCGTGGTGCGATCGTCGTCGGACGACAACACGAAATGGCCGCTCGCCAGCGTCGCATGGCCGCACAGGGCGACTTCACCGGCAGGGGTGAACCAGCGCAGGTCGAAATCGGTGCGGTCGCCATCAACGCCGCCGTTGCCCTTGCCCTTGCTCTCGCCGGGGTCGGAGGGCACGATGAAGGCGGTTTCGCTGAGGTTGTTCTCGGACGCGATGGCCTGCAGCACGGTATCGTCGAGCCATGCGGACAGCGGCATCACCGCCGCCGGATTGCCGCCGAACGCGGCTTCGGCGAAGGCATCGATCTGCGCGAAGGGGATCCTCATAGCCTCTTTCCGAACCAGTGCGGCGTCACGTCCGCCTCGACCAGCGGATTGTCGGTGTCGACATGCCCTTCAGGATCGAGGTGGATCAGCACCTCGACCTTCGGGAAGGTCTGGCGAAGGTTGCGTTCGACCGATTCGACGATGTCGTGCGCGGCGCCGACGGTCAGGTCGCGGTCGACCTCCATGTGGAATTGTGCGAAATCGTGGCTGCCGGAGCGGCGGGTGCGGAAATCGTGGATGCCCTTCAGCCCCGGCTGGCGCGCGGCGACATCAAGGAACGCGGCGCGCTGGTCCTCGGGCCATTCTTTGTCCATCAGCTGGTCGATCGCGTTCGACGATGCCTGGAACGCGCCCCACGCCAGCCACAGCGCGATGACGATGCCGAGGATCGGGTCCGCCTTGTGCCAGCCGAGATACTGGTCGAGCACCAGCGCGACGATGACCGATCCGTTGAGCAGCACGTCGGACTGGTAATGGACGTTGTCCGCCATGATCGCGACCGACCCGGTCTGGCGGATGATGCGCCGCTGATACCAGAGCAGCACGACGGTCGCGACGATCGCGACGATCGACACGCCGATGCCGAAGCCCGCGTCCGCGGTCGGGCCATCCTCGCCCAGCGCCGTGATCGCGCGCCAGGCGATGCCGCCGGCCGACGCGGTGATGAGCGCGACCTGGAACAGGGCCGCCAGCGCCTCTGCCTTGCCATGGCCGAAGCGGTGGTCGTGGTCGGCCGGCGTCGCGGCGAGGCGGACGCCGTACAGCGTCACGAGGCTGGCGAGCAGGTCGAGCGCGGTGTCGGCGAGGCTGCCCAGCATCGCGACCGACCCGGTCTGCCATGCCGCGAAGCTCTTCAACGCCAGCAGGAAGCACGCCATCGCCACGCTGGCGAGCGCGGCACGGGTCGCCAGCGGCAGGAAGCGGCGCTGTTCGTCGCGGGTCATGGGAACAGCAATCCTTCGCGCCAGCCGTCGCCGGCACGGGTGAACAGGCGGCGTTCGTGCAGGCGGTGCGCGCGGTCCTGCCAGAATTCGATCGTCTGCGGAGTGACGCGATAGCCGCCCCAATGCGGCGGGCGCGGCACGTCGCCGCCCTCGAACCGCCGCGTCATCGCGTCAAAGCGTGCCGCGAACGTCTCGCGGCTGTCGAGCGGGCGGGACTGGTCGGACGCCCAGGCGCCGAGTTGCGAATCGCGGCCGCGGCTGGCGAAATAGGCGTCGGATTCGGCGTCGGTGGCGAGCGTCACCGGCCCCTCGATCCGCACCTGGCGGCGCAGCGACTTCCAGTGGAACAGCAACGCCGCCTTCGGCACCGCGGCGAGGTCGGCGGCCTTGCGCCCCTCGCGGTTGGTGTAGAAAACGAAGCCGTCGGGGCCGTGCCCCTTCAGCAGCACCATCCGCACCGACGGCTGGCCGGATGCATCGACGGTGGCGAGAGCCATCGCATTGGGGTCGTTGGGCTCGCTGTCCCGTGCCTCGGCATACCAGGCATCGAACAGCGCGAAGGGATCGTCGGCCATGCGGCGGCCCTTAGCGCAATTCGGCCGCCGGGGGAACGCATGCGGGCGGGACGGCGTGGTCCGGGGGGAACGACTCCCCGCGCCGGGGATTGAATCGCTTCCGCAACGGAAAGACCGCACATCATGGCCGCACGCGCTTACTGGCAAGGACAGATCCGGCTCGCGCTCGTGTCGATCCCGGTCGAGATCTATGCCGCGACCAAAAGCGGCGCGGCGGTATCGTTCAAGCAGATCCACGAACCCACCGGCAAGCCGATCCACTACGAAAAGATCGTCACCGGCGTCGGCCCGGTCGACACCGACGAGATCATGAAGGGATATGAGGTATCGAAGGGCGAATTCGTGCTGCTGGAGCAGGACGAGATCGATGCGGTGAAGCTCGAATCGAAGAAGACGCTGGAGCTGACGCAGTTCGTCGATGCGAGCGAGATCGACGTGCTCTATTACGAAAAGCCCTATTTCGTCGTGCCGGCCGACGACCTGGCGGAAGAGTCGTTCATCGTGCTGCGGGAGGCGCTGCGGCGGACCAAGAAGGTCGGGCTGGGCCAGCTGGCGATGCGGGGCCGCGAATATGTCGTCAGCCTGAAGCCGTGCGGCCGCGGCATGGTGCTGGAAACGCTGCGCTACGCCGACGAGGTCAACAAGGCGCAGAGCTATTTCCGCGAAATCCCCGACAGCAAGCCGGACGCCGACCTGCTCGACCTGGCCGAGGCGCTGATCGACAAGAAGAGCGGGACCTTCGATCCGCAGGAATTCCACGACCGCTACGTCGATGCGCTGAAGGACCTCGTCGCGCGCAAGCGCAAGGCGAAGGGCGGCAAGGTCATCGAAGAGAAGGACGATGGCGGCGGCAAGTCCGGCAGCAACGTCGTCGACCTGATGGCGGCGTTGAAGAAGTCGATGGAAAAATCGGGCGCGACTCCGGCGTCCCCGAAAAAGGCGCCGGCGAAGAAGGCCGCGGCGAAAAAGGCTTCGGCAGCGAAGACGGCGGCCAAGAAGCGTGCCTGACCCGCTTGCCCGCTACAACGCCAAGCGCGATTTTGCGAAGACCGCCGAGCCGGCGGGTACGTTGGCGCCGGGTCACGGCAACAGCTTCATGGTGCAGAAGCATGATGCGACGCGGCTGCACTGGGACTTCCGGCTGGAGGTGGACGGCGTCCTGAAAAGCTGGGCGGTGACGCGGGGCCCCAGCCTGGACCCCGGCGAGAAGCGGCTGGCGGTGCGGACCGAGGATCATCCGCTGTCCTATGCCACGTTCGAAGGGACGATCCCGGCGGGCGAATATGGCGGCGGCACGGTGATGCTGTGGGATCGCGGCACCTGGGCGCCGATCGCGGGCAAGTCGGCGAGCGATCTGGAGAAAGGCCACCTGCACTTCACGCTCGACGGCGAGCGGATGAAGGGGGAATGGCTGCTGATCCGCCTGAAGCCGCGGGCCAAGGAGAAGCGCGAGAACTGGCTGTTGCGCAAGATCGACGATGCGTTCGCGGGCGGCACCGACACGCTGGTCGAAGAGGCGCTAACCAGCGTCGCCACCGGCCGGACGATGGCGGCGATCGCGAGTGGCAAGGCCCCGCCCGCGGCGAAGCGGAAGGCGCGCGGCAAGCCTGCCGCCGCCACGACGCCGAAACGCCGCGGCGCCGGCAAGGCGATGCCGGCGTTCCGCGAACCGCAGCTGTGCACCCTGGTCGACAGCGTGCCGGCTGGCGGCGGCTGGCTGCACGAGGTGAAATACGACGGCTATCGCGCGCTGGTCGCCATCGGCGGGGGCAAGGCCAGGGTCTATACCCGCAGCGGCCTCGACTGGAGCGACAAGTTCGCCGCCATCGCCGACGCCGCGGCGGCGCTGCCGGTCGATTCGGCGCTGATCGACGGCGAAATCGTCGCGTTCAAGGACGGGCGCCCCGACTTTTCGACGCTGAAGGATGCGATCGCGGACGGCGGCGACATGACGCTGTTCGCCTTCGACCTGCTCGCCTGCGACGGCGAGGACCTGACCGGCCTGCCGACGGTCGAGCGCAAGGACCGGCTGCAGGCGATGATCGCCAATGGACCGCGCATCCAGTTCGCCGAGCATGTGCTGGGGTCGGGCGAGGAATTGTTCGCGACGATGTGCCGCGAGGGGCTGGAGGGCGTCGTGTCGAAGCGCGCCGATGCGCCTTATGCCGGCGCGCGCAACAGGACGTGGCTGAAGGCGAAGTGCATCCAGCGGCAGGAATTCGTCATCGTCGGCTGGACGCCATCCACCAAGAGCCGCGGCTTCAAGTCGCTGCTGCTCGGGGTGCGGGAAGGCAAGGGCTTCCGCTATGCGGGCAAGGTCGGCACCGGATTCGACCAGGCGCTGATGGCGGACCTGTCCGACCGGCTCGCCGACCTGAGCGTCGATACGCCATCGGTCGATGCGGCCAGCCTGGCAGCGCACAAGGCGGCGTTGCGCGGGGCGAAATGGGTCCGGCCGAAGCTGGTCGCGGAAATCGCCTTTGCCGAAGTGACGCCGGACAAGGTGCTGCGCCACTCCAGCTTCCTGGGGCTGCGCGGCGACAAGGCAGCGAAGGAGGTGGTCGCGGAGGTTCCCGAGCCGGCGCCCGCCGCGCCGGCGGTGCACGTGACGGTCAGCAACCGCGATCGCGTGATCTTTCCGGAGAGCGACGTCACCAAGGGCGAGCTGGCGGATTATTATGCGCAGATGTCGCCGATCATGCTGCCCTGGGCGGGGCGGCGCCCGGTCAGCCTGGTGCGCTGTCCGCAGGGCCGGGCCAAGGCCTGCTTTTTCCAGAAGCACGATGCGGGCAGTTTCGGCGAACAGGTCCACCATGTCGACGTGCGCGAAAAGGATGGGTCGGTGGAGCCGTACCTGTATGTCGACGACACGGACGGCCTAGTCGCCTGCGTACAGATGGGGACGATCGAATTCCACGGTTGGGGATCGTCGATCGACGATCTGGAAAAGCCCGACCGGCTGGTGATCGACCTCGACCCCGACGAGGGGCTGGATTTCGCCGACACCAAGCGTGCGGCGGACCATGTCAGCGCGCAACTGGCGGAATTGGGGCTGGTCAGCTTTCCGTTGCTGTCGGGCGGCAAGGGCGTCCACGTCGTCGTGCCGCTGACGCCGCAGGCGGAATGGCCCGCGGTGAGGGACTTCGCCGACCGCTTCGCGCGGGCGCTGTCGGCGGCGGAGCCCGACCGCTTCGTCGCGGTGATGACCAAGGCGAAACGCAAGGGCAAGATCTTCATCGACTATCTGCGCAACCAGCGCGGCAGCACCGCGATCATGCCCTATTCGGCGCGGGCGCGGGCCGGCGCGCCGGTCGCGGCGCCGGTGTCGTGGACCGAATTGCGCGACATCGACACCGCGGCCCGCTGGGGCGTGCGCGATGCGACCGAATTGCTGGAACGCGCCACATCGCGCGCGCTGGCGGGATGGGGCGTGGCGGATCAGGTGCTGCCCGATCTGTGAGGTTCCGGCGCGGGGCCGGTCATGCGCAGTCGCCATCGTTCCGGCGCGGGAAGACGGGCGAAGCCCCAATTTGTGTTGCTTCGCAGCACGCAAACGAACACGGTGCATGCGGGTTCAATGGGGTGACACGCTATAGCGATGGCGACGCAGGCTGCGCCCTTGTTCGATGCCGCGACGCATGCGCGGCGCTGGATCGACGATTATTGCGCGCGCACCACCACCGGCGACGTGCTGTGCGGCAGTGACGATCCCGCCTGGGCGGCGATGTTCGAGGAACTCGCCACCGTCGCGTCCGACGATCTAGACCATGTCCGCGAACGGGTGCGCCGCCACGCCGCCGATATCGGCATGGGATTCCGCATCATCGGCGAGGCGGACGAGCGGCCCTGGCCCGTCTCGCCCGTCCCCCTGCTGATCGACGCGCGGGAATGGGACGGCATCGTCCGCGGCGTCACCCAGCGTGCCGAACTGATGGAGGCGGTGATCGCCGACCTCTACGGCCCCGGCCGGCTGGTCGAGCGGGGGCTGATCCCCGCGGCGCTGGTCACCGGCAGCCCCTATTTCCTGCGGCCGATGGTCGGGCTGGAACCGCCGGGCGGCAAGCACCTGCATTTCATCGCGATCGACCTGGGGCGCGGCCCGACCGGCGAATGGCGCGTGCTCGCCGACCACCTGCGCGCCCGCGGGGGCCGGCTATGCATTGGAAAACCGGTTGGCGGTCAGCCGCACGCTGGGCGGGTTGCAGGGGCGGATCAACGTCCAGCGCCATGCGCCGTTCTTCGCCGCCTTCCGCGCAGGGATCGCGGCGATGTGCCGCCGCACCGATCCGCGCATCGGCCTGCTGACGCCGGGCCGGTTCAACCCGAGCTATCCCGAACAGGCGCATCTCGCCCGGTACCTCGGCCTCTTGCTGGTCGAGGGTGCCGACCTCGCCGCGCTGGAAAACCAGGTCTATGTCCGCACCATCGGCGGCCTGAAGCGCATCGATGCGCTGTGGCGGCGGGTCGATCCGCGGATGCTCGATCCGCTGGCCTTCGATTCGCATTCGCAGATCGGCGTGCCGGGCCTGATCGACGCCTATGCCGTGGGCAACGTCGTGCTGTCCAACGCGCCCGGCGCGGGCGTGCTGGAGGCGCCGGCGTTCGGCGCGTTCCTGCCGCAACTGGCGACGAGGCTGCTCGGCGAGAGCCTGCACCTGCCCAACATCGCGACATGGTGGTGCGGCCAGCCATCCGAATTGACGCGGGTCGAGGAGGACCTCGACCGGATGCTGATCGGATCGGCGTTCGGCCCGGTGCCGCTCGGCCTGCCCGGCGGGCGGACGGTGCACGGCGGCGAACTGGATGCGGGCCAGCGCGCGCAGCTGCTCGCCGACATGACGCGGCGACCGCAGGATTATGTCGGGCAGGAGATCGTCCGCCTGTCGACGATGCCGGTGGTGATCGAGGACACGCTGGAGCCACGCCCGTTCACCCTGCGCGTCTTCGCGGCGCGCGATGCGAGCGGCGGCTGGACGATCATGCCCGGCGGCTTCGCACGGATCGGCGAGGCGACCGATCCACGGGCGAGCGTGCTCGGCGAAGGAACGTGGTCGGCCGACGTCTGCATCCACGGTGCCGAGACGGTCGAGCCGGTGTCGCTGCTCCCCGCACCAGATTCGCACCACATCCGCCGCAACCCCGGTACGCTGCCGAGCCGGGTCGCCGACAATTTCTACTGGCTGGGCCGTTATCTGGAGCGCGGCGAGGCGCTGCTGGCGGCGATCCGCGTGATGCTGGGCAATTCGATCGATGCCGATGCCGGCGCGGCCTTGTCCGCGGGAACGGTCGGCAAGCTGGTCGGCCTGATCGCGGGCGGCGGGGCGGCGCCGCACCCGACGTCGCTCAAGCGCGGCGACCTCACCGCCTTCGCCAAGGTGGCGATGGAGGACGAGGGCTGGCATTCGGTGGCGACGATCAACCGGCTGGCGCGGGGCATCGGCGAAGGGTCGCGCGACCGGTTGTCGGCGGACATGGTAAGGCTGCTTGATGCGCCGTTCCCCACCAACCGCGGCATGCTCGATCGCGCCGGTGCGCTGCAGCGCCGCTACGTCGCGATCGCCGGCCTGTCAGCGGAGCATATGGGGCGCACGGCGGCGTGGCGGTTCCACGACCTGGGCCGCCGGGTGGAACGCGCCATGGCGATGACGCGGGCGCTCCGGTTGTTCGGCATGCCGGGCGCCACCGCCGACGATCTGTCGACGCTGCTCGACCTTGCCGACAGCCAGATCAGCTATCGCCAGCGCTACCTGACCGGCATCGCACGGGTGCCGGTGGTCGACCTCGTCGCACTCGATCCGGGCAATCCGCGCAGCCTTGCCTATCAGGCGGAGCGGATCGGCGAACGGCTGCGCGACCTGCCGGTGCTGAGCGACGACGGCATGCCCGAACCGCAACAGGCGCACGGCCGCGCGCTGGCGGCGGCGTTGGCGATGACCACCGCGGCGACGCTGGAGCCGGACGTGCTCGGCGATCTGGAGCGGCGACTGGCGCAATTGTCGGAAAGCGTCGCGCGCCGCTATTTTTTGCAAGGCGCCGAGCCGCTGCGCGCCGGGGGGCTGACGCTGGCGTGATGCTGTACGATATCCGCCACATCACCCGGTTCGATTATGGCGGCAACGTCAAGTTCGCGCGCTGCAACCTGCGCCTGAAGCCGATCGACTGGCCGGGGCAGACGCTGGAGGACTATGCGCTCACCGTCGAGCCGGTCGGCCGTACGATGCCGGCGCGCGCCGAGGCCGGGCTTGCCAACGTCACCCGGCTGGTGATCGATACGCCGGTGCGCGAACTGACGATCGAAAGCCGTTCGCGGATGCGCGTCGACCGGCTGGTGCCGGTGCCGGACGGCAGCGACCCGACACTGGGCGAGATCGCCGCGCTGGGGCGCGCCAGTCGCGACCTGTCGGCGGCGAGCCCGGCCAATTACCTGTTCCCCTCGCCGCTGATCCCCCTCGACCATGCGATCGCTGCCTATTGCGCGCCGGACCTCGATCCCGATCGTGGCAGCCTGGAGGCGGGGATCGCGCTGGCGCGGCGTATCCAGGACGAATTCACCTTCGATGCGACGGCGACGCTGGTCGACACGCCGCCGCACGAGGCGTTCCTGCAACGCAAGGGCGTGTGCCAGGATTTCGCGCAGATCATGATTACCGGCCTGCGTGCGGCCGGCCTGCCGGCGGCCTATGCGAGTGGCTATATCCGCACCATCCCGCCGGAGGGGCAGCCGCGACTGGTCGGCGCCGATGCGACGCACGCCTGGGTCCTGCTGTGGTGCGGGCCGGCGCGGGGCTGGGTCGGCCTCGATCCGACCAACGGCATCTGGATGGCGGGCGACCACATCGTCATGGCGGTGGGCCGCGACTACGCGGAGATCGCGCCGGTCGATGGCGTCGTGCTGGGGTCGCAGGCGCAGAACATGGCGGTGAGCGTGGACGTCGCGCCGCTGGACTAGTTTGCGTCCAGGTGACGGGGCGAAACGCGATGATGTGAGGATTGGGGTTCACGCGGAGGCGCGGAGGTGTTGCGCGCCAGTCCTGCCATAGCTTCCCGCGACCGACCGGAGCCGAGCATAGAGAGCGGCCGCGCTCGGGCCATCTCCGCGCCTCCGCGTGAACCGGACGTCTTCGTCTTTTCGCGGCTTCGCGGGATCACCCGCTCATTTCGTCACCGCATTTCCGTTGCCGACATCCTCGTCGGTATCGTCGTCGCCGGTGCCGGAATATTCGACGTGGCTCTGCCCGCCATGGCCCATGAAGCCGCCACCCACATCGTCCTGCTTGCCCTTGCCGGTGTGCGGATTGGGGTAGGCGCCGCCATTGCTCTCGCCGTCCGACTTGCCGGCCGGGCTGGCGGCGGCATCCTTGTCCGCGCCGTGATCGGTACTCATCGCCTGCATCGGCTGCTTGTCGGTCATGATCGCATCTCCTCTGCCCGCCCAACGAGCGAAGCCGAGATTGCGTTGCGCCGCGCCCTCCCCCACATAGGCGCGTAATACACCAACGGGGAACCAATGGCCGATCCATATCAGACCTTGGGCGTTGCCCGCGGCGCGTCCGAGGCGGACATCAAGAAGGCGTATCGCAAGCTCGCCAAGGAGCTGCATCCCGACCGCAACAAGGACAATCCCAAGGCGTCGGAGAAGTTCAGCCAGGTCACCAACGCCTATGACCTGCTGAACGACAAGGACAAGCGCGCCCGTTTCGACCGCGGCGAGATCGATGGCGATGGCAACCCCGCCTCGCCGTTCGGCTATGGCGGCGGCGCGCGGCCGGGTGCCGGCGGACGCGCCGGCGGGCCGGGCGGCGGCTTCAGCAGCGCCGGCTACGAATTCGGCGGCGGCGATGCCGACATGAGCGACATCTTCGAGGGGTTGTTCGGCGGCCAGAGCCGCGGCGGCGGCTTCGCCAGCGGCTTTGGCCGACGTCCGCAGCCCAAGGGCGCCAACGTCACCTATCGGTTGCAGGTGCCGTTCGTCGATGCCGCCATGCTCCATCCCCAGCGGGTGACGCTGGGCGATGGCAAGACGATCGACCTCAAGCTGCCCGCCGGCGTCGAGACCGGCACCCAGATGAAGCTGGGCGGCAAGGGCGAGCAGGGTCCCGGCGGCGCCGGCGACGCGATCGTGTCGATCGATGTGCAGGGCCACCGCGTCTTCACCCGCGACGGCGACGACGTGCGCCTCGACCTGCCGATCACGTTGACCGAGGCGGTGGCGGGCGGCGCGGTGCGCGTACCGACCGTCGACAAGGCGGTGATGCTCACCGTCCCCAAGGGCACGACATCGGGCAAGACGTTGCGATTGAAGGGCAAGGGCTTTCACAAGAAGGATGGCGGCCGCGGCGATCAGCTGGTGACGCTGATCATCGACATCCCCGCGGATGATGCAGCATTGCAACAGTTCGTGGCAAGCTGGACCGACGGGCGGAACCCGCGGGCGGCGATGGGCGTCTGACCGCGCAGTGACCGATACCACCGCCCTGACGCCCGAAGACCGTGCGCACCTGCGCCATGGTGCCCGCCACACATTGGCCCGGCTGAAGCCGGGGCCCGCGGTGCTGGAAGTCACCAAGCGCGCGGCGCTCGGCGTGTTCAACGATGGCTTCATCCATGCCGGCAATCTCGCCTATCTGGCGCTGATGACGGTGTTTCCGTTCTTCATCACCGCCGCGGCGGTGCTGTCGCTGCTCGGGCAGAGCGAGGAGACGCAACGCGCCGTCGCCTCGTTCCTGCACGTGCTGCCGCCCAACGTCGCCGACATCCTGCGCAAGCCGATCGCCGACGTGCTCGTCGCGCGCACCGGATCGCTGCTGTGGCTTGGCGGTCTCGTCGGCCTGTGGACGGTCGGCAGCTTCGTCGAAACGATCCGCGACATCTTCCACCGCGCCTATGGGATCAAGGCGACCGCGCCGTTCTGGCGATCGCGCCTGTCGTCATCCGGCGTCATCATCCTGTCGGTCATCATCGCGCTGATGAGCTTCCTGGTGCAGGGCATCCTCACCGCCGCGGAACAGTTCATCTATCGCCTGCTGCCGTTCGCAGAGGGCGTGGCGGGCTGGGTCGGGCTGTCGCGAGTCATTCCCGGGCTGGTGATGTTCGGCGCGCTGTACCTGCTGTTCTATTCGGTGACGCCGGCGAAATATCGCTACACCAAGTGCGCGAAATGGCCGGGCGCGCTGTTCACGGCCGGCTGGTGGATCAGCATGACGGCGCTGCTGCCGATCGTGCTGGCGCAGCTCGGCGGCTACGACCTGACCTACGGCAGCCTTGCCGGCGTCGTCGTCATGCTGTTGTTCTTCTATCTGATCGGGCTGGGAATGGTGTTCGGCGCGCATCTGAACGCGGCACTGGCGGAACCGCCCGAACCGGCGCTACAGGGAACCGCGACGACTATGGAGGCGAAGACGGCGTGACGGGTTTGATGGCTGGCAAGCGTGGGTTGATCATGGGCCTGGCGAACGACAAGTCGCTGGCCTGGGGCATTGCCAAGCAATTGTCCGAACATGGCGCGGAACTCGCCTTTTCCTACCAGGGCGCGGCGATGGAAAAGCGCGTGCGCCCGCTGGCCGAACAGCTGGGCGTGGCGCGGCTGTTCGACTGCGACGTGTCCGACATGGCGGCACTCGATGCGACGTTCGACCGCCTCGGCCAGGAGTGGCCGACGATCGACTTCGTCGTCCATGCCATCGGCTTTTCCGACAAGTCGCAGCTGCGTGGGCGCTATTACGACACCACGCTCGACAATTTCCTGATGACGATGAACATCTCCGCCTATTCGCTGGTGGCGGTGGCGCAGCGCGCGCGGCGGATGATGCCCGATGGCGGATCGATCCTGACGCTGACCTATTACGGCGCGGAAAAGGTCATTCCGCATTACAACGTCATGGGCGTCGCCAAGGCCGCGCTGGAGACGAGCGTCAAATATCTGGCGGTCGACCTAGGCCCGGACAATATTCGCATCAACGCGATTTCCGCAGGGCCGATCCAGACGCTGGCGGCGCGCGGCATCGGCGATTTCAACTATATCCTGAAGTGGAACGAGCTGAACGCCCCGCTGCGCCGCACGGTGACGATCGAGGACGTCGGCGGCGCGGGCCTCTACATGCTCAGCGACCTGGCGAGCGGCGTGACCGGCGAAATCCACCATGTCGATGCCGGGTACAACGTCATCGGCATGAAGGCAGAGGATGCGCCGGATATCGCGCTGGCGTGACGATGACGATCCGGCCGGCTGGCGGCGGTGACGTCGCGGCCATCGATGCATTGCTGCGCCACTGTTTCCCGGCGCCGGCCGAGGCCGTTCTTGTGCGGGACCTCTGCATCGAGGGCGACATGCTGCTGACCCTGGTGGCGGATGACGCCATGTCGGCGGATCTGGCGGGACTGGTCGCCTTCAGCCGGATGGCGGTGACGATCAACGACCGCCCCGTCGCGGCAGCGGCGCTGGCGCCGATCGCGGTCGACCCGGCGTGGCGACACCGGGGCGTGGCGGATGCGCTGATCGCGGCGGGGCTGGAACATCTGGAGGCCGCAGGGATCGTGCTGTGCTTCGTGCTCGGCGATCCGGCCTTCTATGGCCGCTTCGGCTTTGCGGCGGATATCGCCGCAGGGTTCTCATCGCCTTATGCCGGTGAGCATTTCATGGCGCTGCCGTTGCAGGGTGGCTTGATCCCCTGCGGCGTTCGCGGCAACGCCGCCCATGCGGCGGCCTTCGCCCGATTGGGGACCAGCGCGTGAGCATCAACAGTTTCGGCCACCTGTTCCGCTTTACCACCTGGGGCGAGAGCCATGGGCCGGCGATCGGTGCGGTGGTGGATGGCTGCCCGCCCGGATTGCGGCTGAGTGAGGCCGACGTACAGCCGTGGCTCGACAAGCGGCGCCCCGGCACATCGCGCTTCACGACGCAGCGGCGCGAGCCGGACCAGGTACGCATCCTGTCCGGCGTGTTCGAGGGGCGGACGACCGGCACGCCGATCAGCCTGATGATCGAGAATGTCGACCAACGGTCGAAGGATTATTCGGAGGTGGCGCTCGCCTATCGCCCCGGCCACGCCGATTATGCCTATGACGCCAAATACGGATTTCGCGACTATCGCGGCGGCGGCCGGTCGTCGGCGCGCGAAACCGCATCGCGCGTCGCGGCGGGTGCCGTCGCACGGCTGGTGATCCCGCAGGTGCGCGTGCGCGGCTGGGTCGAGGCGATCGGCGGCGATGCGATCGACTATGCCGCGTTCGACGATGCGGCGATCGACGGCAATCCGTTCTTCTGTCCCGATCCCGCTGCCGCGATCCGCTGGGAGGCGCTGGTCGACGGCGCGCGCAAGGCCGGATCATCGCTGGGCGCGGTGGTGGCCTGCGAAGCCGGGGGCGTGCCCGCGGGATGGGGCGCGCCGCTCTATGCCAAGCTGGATGCCGAGCTGGCACATGCCTGTATGGGCATCAACGCGGTGAAGGGCGTCGAGATCGGCGACGGATTCGCGGCCGCGGCGCTGACCGGAGAGGCGAATGCCGACGCGATGCGTCCGGGTGACGCAGGGCCCGAATTCCTTGCGAACCACGCCGGCGGCATCACCGGGGGCATCGCGACCGGCCAGCCGATCCGGCTGCGTGTCGCGTTCAAGCCGACCAGTTCCATCCTGACGCCCGTGGCGACGATCGATCGCGATGGGGCGGCGGCCGATATCGCCACCCGGGGGCGCCACGACCCGTGCGTCGGCATCCGCGGCGTGCCCGTCGTGGAGGCGATGATGGCATTGGTATTGGCCGACCAGGCGTTGCTGCATCGGGGTCAGACGGGCCGCTAGCCGGCGGCACGATGGAACCCTCTCCTGCCCGACCCGTTGGGGCGAGGCAAGTTTTGCAGGAGAGAACAGATGCGTAAGATCATTCCAATCATGGCGGCTGCCATGCTGATCCCAGCCGCAGCATACGCCCAGACGACCACCGGCGGCACCGCCGGATCGACGACGGGTACGACCTCGGGCACTATGGGCGGCACCATGGGTGGTCAGACGACCACTTCGCCGACCGACCAGACCATGTCGCCGTCGACCACGACGCAGACCCGCTCGTCGAAGCGGACGCGTGGTGGCCGTAGCGGTTCGACGACCACCGGCACCACCGGGTCCACGACGACCGACACGACCATGGGCGGCAGCATGGGCACGTCCACGCCAGACCCGATGAGCGGCACGACGGGCACCGGCACCGGTACGGCGACCGGTACCATGGGCGGCACCGGAACGACCGGCACGATGGGCGGTACGTCCACGACCGGGACGATGGGCGGCACGGCCGGCGGAACGACCACCGGCGGCACGACCACCCCGCAATAAGCATCGCATCCCGATGCTCGAACAGCCGGGTGGCATCCGCCGCCCGGCTTTTTCGTGCCTGCTCGACGTCGCCGGTGGCTGCGATCAGTCCGCGAAAGGGTCGCGGACCAGGATCGTGTCGTCGCGTTGCGGGCTGGTCGACACCAGCGCGACCGGGCAGCGAATCAATTCCTCGACGCGGCGGATATATTTGATCGCCTGCGCTGGCAGGTCGGCCCAGCTGCGCGCGCCGGCGGTCGATTCCTGCCACCCTTCCATGGTTTCGTAGATCGGCTCGACCGCGGCCTGATCGGCGGCATGCGCGGGGAAATAGTCCAGCGCCTCGCCGCGAAGACGATAGCCGGTACAGATCTTCACCTCGTCGAACCCGTCGAGCACATCGATCTTGGTCAGTGCGATGCCGGTGATCCCGCCGACGGCCGCCGATTGGCGCAGCAATACCGTGTCGATCCAGCCGCAGCGACGCTTGCGCCCGGTCACGGTGCCGAATTCGTGCCCGCGCTGGCCCAGCCGCTCACCCGTTTCGTCCTCCAGCTCGGTCGGGAAAGGCCCCGAACCGACGCGGGTCGTATAGGCCTTGGCGATGCCGAGCACGAAGCCGACCGCGGATGGCCCGAGCCCGGACCCGCCCGCCGCAGTACCCGCGATCGTGTTGGACGAAGTGACGAACGGATAGGTGCCGTGGTCGACGTCCAGCAACACGCCCTGCGCACCTTCGAACAGGATGCGCTTGCCGCGGCTGCGCGCTTCGTTGAGATCGCGCCACACCGGCTTGGCGAAGGGCAATACGAAGCCCGCGATCGCACGCAATTCGCCCAGCAGTTCCTCGCGGTCGATCGCCGGCGAACCGAAGCCCGCCCGCAGCGCGTCGTGATGCGCGAGCAACCGGTCGAGCTGCGGCCCTAGATCGTCGAGATGCGCCAGATCGCAGACGCGGATCGCCCGCCGGCCGACCTTGTCCTCATAGGCCGGGCCGATGCCGCGGCGCGTGGTGCCGATCTTGCCGGCGCCCGACGCATCCTCGCGCAGCGCGTCGAGGTCGCGATGAAGCGGCAGGATCAGGGCGCAGGTGTCGGCGATGCGCAGCGTTTCGGGCGTCGCGGACACGCCCTGTGCCGCCAGCCGCTCGATCTCTGCCTTGAGCGCCCAGGGATCGAGCACCACGCCGTTGCCGATGACGGAGGGCGTGCCACGGACGATGCCGGAGGGCAGCAGCGACAGTTTATAGACGTTGTCGCCGACGACCAGCGTGTGGCCCGCATTGTGGCCGCCCTGGAAGCGTACGACCATGTCGGCGCGCTCTGCGAGCCAATCGACGATCTTGCCCTTGCCTTCGTCGCCCCATTGCGCGCCGATGACTGCTACGTTCGCCATGGATACAGGTCTCCGCCTGCCGGCGTTGATCCGTGCGCCCTTCGACAGGACTCGGCACACGAACTGTCCTGAATTACGGGGGCGCGCCTACCGGTCCGCGCCCCGCGGGTCAACCGTCGAGCGGCCGCGCCTGACCATCCGCATACAGGTGGGTGGCGAGTTGCGCTTCCGGCGTGTCGCCCGGTTCGAGCGCCGCGACGGTCACCCAGCCGGCAGCGCGCATCCGCGCGCCATCCGCGCCCGGGGTGCCGAACGGCAGGAACAGGCGGCGGCGGTCGACGGTGCCCGCGGTGGCGACGATCGCGTCGGCATAGAGCGAAAAGCCGGTGGCGGTTTCCTCTGCGCCGCCTTCGTGCATCAGCGCATAGGTGCCGCCGCGCCCGACTTCGCGCGCGGCGCCGGCGATGAACAGCGAGAAGCCGAGCCACGACTGATATTCGAAGCCGTGCCGCTCGGTGGGATCGAGCGTCAGCGCGACATCGTCGCCCAATGCGGCGGCGATCGCGGCGAGGCCGTCCAGGCGGCTGGCGAGGACATGGCCGGTGTCGAACGCGCGTAGGCGGGCCATGGCGGTGCCGAACGGGCCGGCGGCTTCGATCAGCGGCAGATATGCGGGCGCGATCGCGGCCACGGCACCGGCGTCCTTGGCGTCCAGCCGGTCCTGCAGCGTCTCGACCGATTCCAGTGCGACCGGCAGCGGACCGGCGGACAGCGTCGCCACCAGATCGGGCAGGGTGAAATCGATCGACAGGCCGGTGGCACCCGCGGCGGTGAGCGCGGAGACGGCGACCGCCACCACCTCCTGCGCCGCAGCGATCGAATCGAGCCCGATCAATTCGCAGCCGATCTGCCGCCATTCGCGCGCGGGTGCGAGTTCGGGGCTGCGCAGCTTCAGCACCGGGCCGGCATAGGACAGACGGACGGGCCGCGGATGGTGGCCCATGCGCGTCGCCGCGATGCGCGCGATCTGGGCGGTGACGTCGGGCCGGATCGCCAGCGTGCGCTGCGACACCGGATCGACGTAGCGCACCGCGTCGGTCAGCGCCCCGTCCTTCAGCCGCGAACCGAGCGCGTCGGCATATTCGACCAGCGGCGGGTCGGCACGTTCATAGCCGTACAGCCGTGCCGCCTCGAGGACGCGCGCCTCGATGGCGGCGGCGGCATCGGCGTGTGGCGGCAGGCGGTCGCGAAAACCTTCGGGAAGCAAGGGTGTCATCGTGTCCCATCCCCTATCCGCGCCGCGGCAGGCGGGCAACGCGCATTGCGCGCGCGCTGCCCGCCCGTGCCTCAGAACGTCAGGCCCATCGCCGTCTTCACGCCGCCGAGCGCCTTCACCTTCGCCAGCAGCGCGCCATCGACCGGCTCGTCGACCGACAGCAGCAGCACCGCCTCGCCGCCTGCCTGACGCCGACCGAGGTGGAAGGTGCCGATGTTGACGCCCGCCTCGCCCAGCGCCGTTCCCAGCCGACCGATGAAGCCCGGGGCATCCTCGTTGACGACGTACAGCATCGGCCCGACCAGATCGGCCTCCACCTTGATGCCGAACAGTTCGACCAGCCGCGGTGCCTGATCGCCGAACAGGGTGCCGGCCACCGACCGTTCGCCATCGGCGGTCTTCACCGACACGCGCAGCAGCGTGTGGTAATCGCCCTCGCGCTCGGTACGCACTTCGCGCACCTCGACGCCGCGGTCGCGCGCCAGCAGCGGCGCATTGACCATGTTGACGGTCGCGGTCTGCGTGCCGAGGAATCCGGCCAGCACCGCGCTGGTGATCGGCTTGGCGTTCAGCTCCGCCGCGGCGCCCTCGGTATGGACCGAAATGCGCGTGATCGCGCCGGTGGTGAGCTGGCCGACGAGGCTGCCGAGCTTTTCGGCGAGCGCCATGTACGGCTTCAGCTTGGGCGCCTCCTCCGCCGACAGGCTCGGCATGTTGAGCGCGTTGGTGACGCCGCCCGACACCAGGAAATCGGCCATCTGCTCGGCGACCTGAATCGCCACGTTGACCTGCGCTTCGGTGGTCGAGGCGCCGAGGTGCGGCGTGCTGACGAAATTGGGCGTGCCGAACAGGGGCGATGCCTTCGCCGGCTCCTCGACGAACACGTCGAGCGCCGCGCCGCCGATATGGCCGCTGTCGAGGCCCTGCTTCAGCGCCGCCTCGTCGATCAGGCCGCCCCGCGCGCAGTTGATGATCCGCACGCCCTTCTTCGTCTTCGCCAGCGCCTCGGCCGACAGGATGTTGCGGGTCTGGTCGGTCAGCGGCGTGTGCAGCGTGATGAAGTCGGCGCGGGCGAGCAGTTCGTCCAGCGTCACCTTCTCGACGCCCATCTCCAGCGCCCGCTCGGGCGTCAGGAACGGATCGAACGCGACGACCTTCATCTTGAGGCCGCGCGCCCGATCGGCGACGATCGAGCCGATGTTGCCCGCACCGATCAGGCCCAGTGTCTTGGCGGTCAGCTCGACCCCCATGAAGCGGTTCTTCTCCCACTTGCCGGCCTGCGTCGAGGCGTCGGCCTCGGGCAGCTGGCGGGCGAGCGCGAACATCAATGCGATGGCGTGTTCGGCGGTGGTGATCGAATTGCCGAACGGCGTGTTCATCACCACCACGCCCTTGGCGGATGCGGCGGGGATATCGACATTGTCGACGCCGATGCCGGCGCGGCCGACGACCTTCAGATTGGTGGCGTGTTCGAGGATCGCCTTGGTGACCTTGGTCGAGCTGCGGATGGCGAGGCCGTCATAGTCGCCGATGATGGCGATCAGTTCTTCGGGCGTCTTGCCGGTGATCTCGTCGACCTCGACGCCGCGCTCGCGAAAGATCTGCGCGGCCTTGGGGTCCATTTTGTCGCTGATGAGGACTTTGGGCATGGGTATTTCCTTCGACTACCAGCCGTCATCCCCGCGAAGGCGGGGATCCAGATCCGCTGACGTTGCGGCTCCTTCGACGACCTGCGTGTATGGATCCCCGCCTTCGCGGGAATGACGATTTGGAGTTAAGCCGCCGCCTTCGCGGTCGCATAGGCCCAGTCGAGCCACGGTCCGAGCGCCTCGATATCGGCGGTATCGACCGTCGCGCCGCACCAGATGCGCAACCCCGGCGGCGCGTCGCGATAGCCGGCGACGTCGTATGCCGCGCCTTCCTTCTCGAGCGCACCGGCCATCGCCTTGATGAACGCCTCGTCGGCGCCTTCGACGGTGAGGCAGACGCTCGTCTTCGACCGTGTCGCCGGATCGGCGGCGAGATGGCCAAGCCAGTCGCGTTCCGCCACGATTCTGTCGAGCGCCGCCGCATTGGCGTCCGACCGGCCGATCAGACCGCGATCACCCAACGACTTTGCCCATTCGAGGCTGACGATGACGTCCTCGACCGCAAGCATCGAGGGCGTGTTGATCGTCTCGCCCTTGAACACGCCTTCGGTCAGCTTGCCCTTGGAAACCAGGCGGAACACCTTCGGCAGCGGCCAGGCGGGGGTATAGCTTTCCAGCCGCTCGACGGCGCGCGGGCCGAGGATCAGCACGCCATGCGCGCCCTCGCCGCCCAGCACCTTCTGCCAGCTGAACGTCGCGACGTCGATCTTCGCCCAGTCGATGTCATAGGCGAACACACCGGACGTCGCGTCGGCGAACGACAAACCTTCGCGGTCGGCGGGAATCCAGTCGGCGTTCGGCACGCGCACACCGCTGGTGGTGCCGTTCCAGGTGAACAGCACGTCGGTCGACCAGTCGACCTGCGTCAGGTCGGGGAGCTGGCCGTAATCGGCACGGATCACGGTGGGATCGATCTTGAGCTGCTTGACCGCATCGGTCACCCAGCCTTCGCCGAAGCTTTCCCAGGCAAGCGTGGTGACGGGGCGCGCACCCAGCATCGTCCACATCGCCATTTCGAACGCGCCGGTGTCGCTGCCGGGGACGATGCCGATCCGGTGCGTGTCGGGGAGGTTCAGCAACGCGCGCATCAGGTCGATGCTATATTGCAGGCGCTGCTTGCCGATCTTGGATCGGTGCGAGCGACCGAGCGAATCGGTGGCGAGCTTCGACGCATCCCAGCCCGGAGGCTTGGCGCAGGGGCCGGAGCTGAAGAAAGGGCGAGCAGGCTTGGTGCTCGGCTTCGTCACACCCAATGCGGGTGCGGTCGCGGTATCCGTCAATGTATCTCTCCTCACAGAGAGCACGCGCCGCGTTGGGGCGGCGTGGCCCGTCGACCGCTCTAGAGATGCATCGTGTCCCGGGCAAGCCGAATTCGTCCGGGTCGGACTTGTTTCGCCATATCGTCCTGCCGCATGGTCGTGGACGTGTATCGCTTTCCCGCCATTGCCACCGTCGCCATGCCGGCCTTGCTCGCCGGTTGCGGCAGCGCACCCGAACGGCCGAATGCGCCCCGCCCGACGATCGCCACGCCATCGCTGCGCGAGACGTCGCAATGCCTCGCCGACCTGCGGGCGATGAGTGTCGCCTATCGCATGCTGCCGGACAGGGATTTCGGCAATGGCTGCGGCCTGTCCGGCGCCGTGCAGCTGGTCGAGATCGGCGTGCCGGTCACCGGCATCACCGCGATGCGCTGCGGCGAGGCGCGGGCGTTTTCCGCCTGGGTCCGCAATGCGGTCGCGCCGGCGGCATATCAGCTGCTGGGCAGCGAACTCGCCAGCGTCCAGAGCATGGGCAGCTACGCCTGCCGCAACGTCGTCGGCACCGCCCGTGCCGGTGGCCGGCGATCCGGTCATGCCATCGCCAATGCGATCGATTTCGCCGGTGTCACGCTGAAGGACGGGCGGCGCGTCACCGTGTTGCGCGACTGGACCTCCCCCGACCCGCAGGTGCAGCGGTTTCTCACCACGATCCACGATTCGGCGTGCCGTCGCTTCGGCACCGTGCTGTCGCCCGCCTATAACGCCGCACACCGCGATCACCTGCATCTCGAGGACGATCGCGCGGGGTTTTGTCGATAGGATTTCGGGCGTTGAGCGGCTTCCCGCTTTGTTCTAACGCCTGCGGATGACCGACACACGCTTACCCGAACGGGTCTTTCCGCGCGCCAGCCAGGACGCCGCCAGCGCCAGCCAGGCGATCTCGACGCCGCAGACCGAACACCCCGCCTACAAGCTCGCCTTCCAGGACATGGACTTCCTGCTTCGCGAAGACTTGCGGCCCGTCCGCTTCCAGCTCGAACTGCTGAAGCCGGAACTGCTGCTGGAGGAAGCGAAGATCGCCTCCACCTTCGTCATGTACGGTTCGGCACGGATCCCGGAACCGGCCAAGGCGCAGGCGATGGTGGACCTCGCCACCGACGATGCGTCCCGGGCGATCGCCGAGCGGCTGGTCGCCAAGAGCCGGTATTACGACGTCGCGCGCGAACTGGCGCAGATCGCCAGCCGCGTGCCGCGCGACCAGAACGGCATGCGCCAGTTCGTCGTATGTTCGGGCGGCGGCCCGTCGATCATGGAGGCCGCCAACCGCGGCGCGACCGAAGTCGGCGCCGAATCGATCGGCCTCAACATCGTCCTGCCGCACGAACAGGCGCCCAATCCCTATGTCACGCCGTCGCTGAGCTTCCAGTTCCACTATTTCGCGCTGCGCAAGATGCACTTCCTGCTGCGCGCGCGCGCTCTGGCCGCCTTCCCCGGCGGCTTCGGAACGTTCGACGAATTGTTCGAATTGCTGACGCTGATCCAGACCGGCAAGATCAAGCCGATCCCGGTCCTGCTGTTCGGCCGCGAATTCTGGGAAAAGGTGGTGAATTTCCAGGCGCTGGTCGACGAGGGCGTGGTGAGCCAGCGCGACCTTGGCATCTTTACCTATGTCGAGAGCGCCGAAGAGGCGTGGGACGTGGTGCGCAATTTTTACGAGGAACAGGCGAAGAAGGACGACTGATCCGGGACGGTGCCGCCTTCGCACCGTCCGGCCATGCCAGGCGGCACTCGATCCCGCCCGCCACAACGAACGTTCCGCCCCGACCTCACCCCGCGGTGCTCACGCACCTGATCCCCTCTCCCGCCGGGAGAGGGGAGAGACGGCGCAGCCGGCGATGGGTGAGGGTCGGACGGAGCGGCGGCACGCGATCCCGCCCGCCTCAACGAACGTTCCGCCCCGGCCTCACCCTGCGGTGCTCACGCACCTGATCCCCTCTCCCGCCGGGAGAGGGGAGAGACAGCGCAGCCGGCGACGGGTGAGGGTCGGACGGAACGGGCGGCGCTCCATACCGCCCGTCACAACGAACGTTCCGCCCCGGCCTCATCCTGCGGTGCTCACGCACCTGATCCCCTCTCCCGCCGGGAGAGGGGAGAGACGGCGCAGCCGGCGACGGGTGAGGATGGGGCGGGGCGTCGCGCCAGAACAGCCATGGTCGTATCGTGACGCACTGCGTTCAGACCCCTCTCCCGCCGGGAAAGGGGCGGCAACGCCCTTTATTTGCCGGCCTTGGCGCCTTCCTTGGCGGCGGCGGGGTCGACCGATGGGGCGCCCGATGCCGGCGTGCCGGTGTTGGCGAGGTTGTTGACCGCATCGGTGTTGGTGACCGAATCCTTGCCTTCCGGAGGCGTCTTGTCGGCCGGAGCGGCGGCACCGGCAGCCGGGGCCGCCGGAAGCGGCAGGTTCGATCCCTGCGCATTCAGATAGGCGATGACGTTGGCGCGATCCTGCGCATTGCCGAGACCCGCAAAGGTCATCTTGGTACCGGGCGCGAACTTGCGCGGGCTGGTCAGCCACGCATTCATCTTGTCGAAGTCCCAGTTGCCGCCGACACCCTTCAACGCATCGGAGAAGGCGAAGCCGCCCTTGCCCTGGCCGATGCCCTCACCCAGCGTACCGTACAGGTTGGGGCCGATACCATTCGCCCCGCCCTGCGTCGCGGTGTGGCAGGCGGCGCATTTCTTGAACACTTCCGCGCCCTTGGCGACGTCGGCGGTCGGCAGCAGCGTCGCGATCGGCACGATGGCGGCGCCGCCTTCGGCGCCCTCCGCCTCGACGCCCTCGATCGCATAGCCCATCTTCTCGGGGCGTTCGCTGTGGAAGGCCATGCCGCCGACGATCGACAGTCCGAGCGCGAGCCCGCAGGCTGCCAGCGTCCACCCGGCGATCGTGTTGGTGCGGTTATCCATCTGCCTAACGCTGCCCCTGTTATCCTTCGCGTCAATTGCGCGCGCGGCAAACCCATAGGAAACGGCGTGTCCGACCGCAAGCGCGAGCTTGCTGGGCGTGCGCCGGCGCTCTACCGCCGCGGGCGTCATGGAAACCTACGCCGCCCCCGCCCGCCCGATCGTCGCCGCGATGACCGCCGCCGCCGCCGCCGAGCCGGGGCGCGCCGTCGCCTTCCAGGGTGCGCCGGGGGCCAACAGCCACGTCGCCGCGCTGGAATGCTTTCCCGACGGTTTGCCCCTGCCCTGCTTCGCGTTCGAGGATGCGATCGACGCGGTGCGGGACGGACGGGCCGATTGCGCGGTGATCCCGATCGAGAATTCGCTGCACGGCCGCGTCGCCGACATCCATTTCCTGCTGCCGGAATCGGGGCTGGTCATCACCGGCGAACATTTCCTGTCGATCCGCCACGCGCTGATGGGCACCGGCACCCGCGACGACGTGCGCGAGGCGATGAGCCACCCGCAGGCGATCGGCCAGTGCCGCCACTGGCTGAAGGCGCATGGCATTCGCCAGATGGCCTATCCGGATACCGCTGGCGCCGCCGCCTATGTCGCCGAACTGGGCGATCCGGCGGTCGCGGCGCTCGCCCCGCCCGGTGCGGCCGCCATCTACGGTCTCAACCTGCTGGGACTGGACATCGCCGATGCCGATCACAACACGACGCGCTTCGTCGTGCTGGCGCGGGGGGGCAAGCCGCCGGTCGGCCCCGGTCCGTGGATGACCACGCTGATCTTCGAGGTGAAGAACATTCCCGCCGCGCTGTACAAGGCGATGGGCGGTTTCGCGACCAACGGCGTTAACATGACCAAGCTGGAAAGCTACCAGCGCGGCGGGCAGTTCGTGGCGACCGAGTTCTTCGCGGATATCGAGGGCAAGCCCGGCGACGCCGCGGTCGATCGCGCGCTGGAGGAACTGGGCTTCCACTCCAAATGGGTGCGGGTGCTGGGAACGTACCGACGCGCGCGGGATCGGGGGTGATTCTCCCCGCCGGGGGAGGACGGCGCCTCATCCCTTGCGGCTGAAATCGATTCTGATCCGCACCCATGCGCCGATCTGGGCCTTGCCGTTGATGCGGGGCGGACGAACCTTGAACTGCCATGCCGCTTCGCGAATGCTGCGCGCCAACCCCGATCCCGCCTGCGAATCGCCGAGCTGGACGCAATCCTCCACCCGGTAATTGGCGGCGGTACGACAGGCGATCTCGGCCCACGAACCCAGCGGCACGTTGGCGGGAAGGTAGGGCGACAGTTGCGATTGCGCCGGTTCGACGTACCATTCCGCCGCGAACAGTCGCTGCCCGCCCGGCCCGGTGCCTGCCGATGCGCTCGTCTCGCCGGCGTCGCCGTCGCCCTGCCCGTCCGCCGCCGCGACCTGCTTGCCTGCGCTGCCACCGGATTTGCGCGAGGGGATCTTGCCGACGTCGGATGCGGCGAACTCGTTCTTGCTCAGTACCAGATAGCCGGGAAAGGTCGTCGTCACCGGCGGCACCGGCGTATCCTCCGTCGGCGGCTTCGGCGCGGCGGGTGGTTCGGGCGCGGTGCGACGGCTCGCCCGGGCGGCGCGGGCGGGCGCCTTGGCGCTCTTGGTGGCGGTGGAATTGTTGTCACCGACGGGCAGCATGTTCACCGTCAGCGACCGGCCGGGTTCCGACGGCGGATCGAGCGTCGGCGCCAGCCGCCAGAGCAGCACCGCGATCAGGATGTGCGCGGCGATCGTCAGTGCCAGCGAAAACGCCCGGCGACGGTCCGACGAAGGCTGATAGGACCGCATGGAACGCCGCGCCTAGCGCGCGCCGCGGGCCGCCGCAACTGGTTCGCACGCGGTCGGCGGCGCTGCCATGCCGATGCCACCTTCACCCGCCAATCCGGCGCGATGGACACATCCGCCGACCCGATGCCGACGCCCGCCAAAATCGCGATCTACGACCTCGATCGCACGATCACCCGCGCGCCGACGTGGACGCCGTTCCTGCTGCACGCGGTGACGCATCATGCGCCCTGGCGGCTGGCGCTGCTGCCGGCGGTGATCGGCGCGGCGGCGCTCAGGGCGCTGGGCCTGATCCACCGCGACCGGTTGAAGCAGGTGATGCACCGCGCCGCGCTCGGCACGCTGACGCCGGCGCGCGCCGAACACATCGCCGCCGGCTGGCTGGCACGCTTCGGCCCGGCCCATATCCGCCGCGGCGCGCGCGCGCAGATCGCCGCCGACCGCGCCCATGGCCATCGCATCGTCATCGCCACCGCCGCCTATGGCTTTTATGCCGAGGCGATCGCGCGGGACGTCGGCGCCGATGCGCTGATCGCGACGCATACCGCCATCGACAGTCTCGGCCGGCTGCTGCCGCGGATCGAGGGGGACAATTGCTACGGCCCGGCGAAGCGCGACATGATCGAACGCTGGTTCGCGGATCAGGGCATCGCGCGGGATCGGGCGACCGTGCGCTTCTATTCCGACCATGTCTCGGACGTGCCGAGCTTCGAATGGGCGGACGAGCCGGTGGTGGTCAATCCCCACGCCGCCCTGCGCCGCGTCGCCGCGCAGCGCGGCTGGCGTCAGGTCGACTGGAACGGCTGAGCCGCCCCGTCGGCGAGGATCGCGCGGACGAGGTCGAGATCGGCCGGCGTGTCGACGTCCACCGCCGCCAGGCCGTTCCGCGCCGCCACCGCTGCCGCCCGCACGCCCACCGTCGCGCCCAGCCGGGCCAGCGCGGCCTGCAAGGTCAACCGCCCGGTCGCGTAGCGCAGCAGCGTTCCCGGCCCCAACCGCCGGACGATCCGCCACGGCCGCTTGCGATCCCGTTCGACCGACATCCACAGGCCGATCGCCGCCTCGGCTGCCGGGGTGCGGCACAGGAACAGGTTGCACCCCGACCATGCCCCGTCGGCGAAGCGGAGGTAGGTGCGCCGCGTCGGCGGCGAATCGCGCTCGATCGCGTCGCGGCTGGCGAGCAGCGCGGCGACGTCACTGTCGCCCGGTGCATCGGCCAGGAACGCGCGCACCCATTCCGCCCGCAACAAGGCATGGTCCGCGGTCGTCACCAGCAGCGGCGCGCCCAGTGTCTGCAGACCGAGCAGCGTGCTCGCGCTCGGCCCGGCGGCGGCGGCCAGCGGTTCGGTGCCCAGCCGCAGCGCCTCGGCACGCACCGCAGGCGCGTTGGCGGACACCGCGATCCGCACCGCGCCCGCCTCGCGCAGGGCGGTCACCACGCGCTCCAGCATCGTCGCACCATCGATCCGGATCAGCGCCTTGTCGGCCACGCCGGCATGATCGGCGACCGGGTCGGGTCCACCGCGCGATCCCGCCAGCACCAGTGCATGAAAGCTCATGACGCGCGCCTATGCCACACCCGCAACATCACGCCAGGGGCCGCGAGGATGGGGTGCCGTTCGCGCCACGGCGTCAGCGGCAGGTCGATGCCGGTGTGGCGTTGCAACTTCCACAGGCCGTAACGGGCGGCACCGTCGAAGGTGAACGCCGCCTTCACGAGCCGCGCGACGTTCAGCCACTTGCCCAGCCGCTGGCGCCACCACCACGCCGCCAGCGTCGCCCGCATGTCGCGTTCCGGCACGAGGGGGGCGTACAGCTCTCCGCGGCGTTGGTGACCGATCCCGGCCCCCTGCCACGCCAGCGGCAGCAGCGTGTCGAACCGGCCGGGGTCGAAGGCGATGATCTGCCGCTCGCGCCCGGGCGCCTCGACGCGCAATTCGGCGGAATATGTCTGGCGGAACAGCGCCAGCCAGAAATCGGCCGGCCTGCCGCTCTCCGGTCCTAACACCGCAGCGAACCGCGCCGCGGTGGCGGCGGCATAGGCGACGGCGCGCACGACGCGCGCACCGACCGTCGGATCCGCAGTCCACACCAGAGCTGCGGGCTGGGCGAAGCGGGTCCATACCGTCGTATCGATCGTCCGCCCCTCCGCCGCACGGCAGAAGGTGTCGAGCGGCATCGATGCGACCTTCGCCCGGACGATCCGGCCGCCGACCTCGACCTCGTGAAAGCTGACGTCCGGCCACAGCGTCCGCGTCGCCCAGGCGCCCATGCCCCATCCGCGCGGCGGGGGGTCAGCACATAGAAGTCGAGGACGCCGTCGAGGTCGCCGGTGCGCAACACCGATCCATAGAACAACACGGCAAGGCCGTGCAGCCGGTTCACCACCGCGCGCGCCGCCGCCGCGATCGGCGGCGCCACCGCCGCGTCGAGTTCGTCCGCGACGAACGATAACAGCGTCGTCGCCACCGCTTGGCTCAAGCCGCGGCGAACCGGATCGGCGCTCCCGCACGGATCGTCAGGTCGCCCCCGGCATAATGTTCGCCATCCAGGATGAACGCCTCGTCCAGCTGCACACGGACCGTCCGGGGGTCGGTCCTGGCAAAGCCTGCCGCCACCGCGGGGCTGCCCGTCGTCCCCGACAGGATTGGCTTCAGCATGCGGAACAGGTGCCGGGGCGGGGCATTCACGGTCAGCATCTTCAGCCCGGCGCGGGCCGGCCCGAACGGCTTCAACCCGACCGGCATCCGTTCCAGCGTGGACGCGAGCAGCAGGTACAATTGCCGCGTCGCCGGCGCCTCGTCGTCCGCCTGCACGCGCACCGCGGTCCCGCGGCGCCAGGCGTTGCCGGCACCGCCGAACAGCGTCTGCGCGATGCTCCAGCCGAGTGACAATGCCACCGCCACGCCGTTGAAGGCGCCGGCGCGGTGCGTGCTCTGCGCCAACTCGGTCGCCCGCACGAATCCCCCCATGCCCAGCAGGAACCCGCATGCGTCCGGCCGGGCGGCATCCCCGCGCCACACCTGCACCGGCGCACGCTCGACGAATCGCCCGGCCTGCGCCGCGGCGATCGCATCGCGCACCGTCCAGCCTTCGGGAATGCCGAGGTCCAGTGCCAGCGCGTTGGTCTTGCCAGACGGGATGATCGCCATCGGCGGCATCACGTCGAACACCCGCGCCGCCGCGGTCATCACGTCGCGCAACGTCCCGTCGCCGCCGTTCACCACCAGCAGGCCGATGCCACGCGCCGCATAGTCGCGCAGCGCCTCTTCCAGCGCCTCGAACGTTTCCGGCGCGGTGTACAGCACGTCCGGCCAGTGATCGAGCCGCATGCCGTGCTTCATATTGCGATGGCTGCGGATATTGGCGATGACCCCGACCAGCAGCGGTGCGGGCGCCGGGCCGATCGCCGCCGGGCCGCGCGCGATCCGCGCCTCGCCGACCACGTCGAGCGCGGTATCGGGGCGCCGGAACATCGCCCGTCCGGCCGCACTCACCCATGCCTCGCCGGCGGAGGGTCGCCTGTTGATTACCGTGGCCAAGTTACGCCCTCCGTCACGCGTTCTTCATCGAACTGTCACAGGAGCAAATATGGGCAGGATTGCGGCCCCAACAAGAAAATTGATGCCGATTGGTATGATTCGGCGGAATTATCCCGCTCTATTGGTCACTTGACCGGATTTCGGGCTGTTCGGACTGGAGCAGCGACTGGATGGCGAGCCCCAGCAGCAGCGCGACGATCACCGCGTTGACCAGCACGGCGATCGACACGCCGATCACCTCCAACGACGGGCTGAGCCAGAAACTGACCATGAACAGCGCCGCGATCCCGACCAGCCGGGCAACGAAGGTCGCGCCGATCCGGTTAGCCGCCAGCAGCAGCGGTTCGAATCCGACGGTGACCAGATCGATGCACCCCGCCGCCGCCAGCCACAGCAGGATCGGATAGGCGCGGCCGAATTCCTTGCCGCCCATCAGCGTCAGCACGGGGTGGCCGAACACCACGACGATCAGGAACGCAAAGGCGGCAACCACCGTCGCCATCAGGAACGAGCGCAGAATCATCTGCCGCACCCGCGCCAGCCCACCGGCGGCGACGGCCCGGACGATTTCCGGAAACGCCGCGCGGGCGAGCAGTTGCGACACCTTGGTCAGCGCCTGCGCCAGCTGCAACGCCAGCCGGAACGCGCCTGCCGATGCGGTACCGACGGTGCCGCCGACCAGCAGCAGCGGGATCTGCTTGCTCGAAAGGCCGAGCGAGGAACTGGCGTTGGTCGCGAGGGAAAAGCGGACGATACCGGGGTGATCGGTCACCACGTCGCGCACGCCGATACCGGGTGCGAACAGCAGCTTGAGGTCGCCGCTGCGCGCTAGCGCCGCCCAATAGGCCGCGGCGGTCAGCACCTCCGCCAGGCCCCAGGCGATCAGGAATCCGGTGACGCTGGGCAGGAACAGCGCCGCCAGCACCGCGCCGACCAGCCGGGTCGCCGGCGTCACGCTGTCCGCCGCCGCCGCGATCGAGAACCGGTCGCGCAACCGCAGGATACCGAGCGGCGTCGAGCGGATCGACAGCAATTGCGCGACGGTGAAGATCATCGTCGCGCGCGCATGGACCGGCCGTACGCCCAGCGCCTCGCCCCAGGTGTGGATGATGACCGCCGCCAGGACCACGCCGATCGCCGCGCTGCCGATGTCCAGCAGGCCGCACGCCTTGAACAGGCGTGCCAGCCGCGTCTCGTCGCCGGGTTTCAGATGCTGGTGACCATAGCGGACGATGATCTGCCACGTCTGGAAACCGACCACGGTCGCCAGCGCCTGGCTGGCACCGGTGATGAGCGCGAACCGGCCGAAGCCGGCCACGCCCAGCGTCCGCGTGACGATCGCGAGATAGACGAGGCTGAGGACCGCGAGCACGCCCCGGCTCGCCAGCATCCAGCCGAGGTTGCGCGCGATCGCGCGCATCGGTCCGCCCTGCGGCCCGCCCCGGAACATCGCACTGGTCATCGCGTCATGCCAGCCAGCTGACGATCCTTCTGCCCTGTCTGGCGACAACCATCGCCTGGAACAACCGGACCAGATGTACCACCAGCGACGCCATCGTCCAGACGGCGACCGCGACGATCCCCCAATCGGGCCGCGTCACCACCAGGCCCGCGAAAAGGATCACCATGTTGGGGTTGCGCCGCGCGGTCACCAGCCTGAATCGGCTGTCGAACCGTTCCCAGACGTGGATGTGCATGCCGAACCGCGCGATGAACGCGCCCTCGATCAGCCGCTGCGCGACATAGCCGAACAGCATCGCTGCGATCACCGCGACGAAGCCGTCATGGCTCAGCGGATGGCCGTAGGGGGTACAGCCCGCCGCCCAGGCCCACCACCAGAAGGGCGGGTGGATCAGGTCGACGCCATGATCCCAGGCGTTGCCCAATGCCGACGACGTGATCGTACAGCGCGCCAGCTTTCCATCCACGGTATCCAGCACCATGAAGACGAGGCCGATCGCGAGCCCGCTCCAGAACCAGCCATACCAGAAGGCGATGGTGGCGATGATGCACAATACCGATCCGACCGCGGTCACCTGGTTGGGCGAAATGCCGGCCCGCGCGCACAGCCGCGTGATCCACAATGCCCATTCCGGCCACAGATACTTGGTCAATAGGTCGGTGACGCCCTTGTAGGCACCGGTGTAACTCGCCCGTTCGATGGCCGGAACGGCGGCAGGCACCAGCCGCTCGGCGAACGGCTTCTCGCGCTTGCGCAGCGCCTCGTTGAAGATGCCCTCGTCCGCCTCCGCCGCGATCACAGCCAGCGTCCCGGGATCGAGCGGCCCGTCCGCCTCCATCGCCGCCATGACGCGGGCGCGATCCGCCGGCGTCGTGACATGCGCCAGCACCGGCACCCCCTCGCGCGTCAGGACCGTGCCCGGCCGGGCGATCAGGTACGGCAACCACGCCGGATCGAATGCGAATCGCAGGTTGGCGAGCAGCGCACCCGCCGCATCCGCATCGCCCGCCAGCGGCAACCCGCGTGCCGCCGCCATCCGGCGCAGCCGCTCGGCGGCGGTCATGCCCCAGATCGGCGTCGGATTGGCGCCGACCGGAATGACGATCGGCTGATGCGATGATGCGGATGCGGCCATGTCCGGCCCGATAGCGTCCACCACGCGTTCGGGATAGTCGGCAGCCGTCAACCGTCTGTCGACACGCGTGAAATTGCCTCTGCCGCACGCCGGGGCGCGGTTCCGTCGGTGTTGCCGAGGGAATCGGCGGCGAACGTCCGCTGTGCGGCGACGAACGCCGGATGCCGCGCCGCTGCTCCTTCCAGCGCATCCGGCAGCGCGGCAAGGTCGCTCACCACCTCGCCCGCGGTCCACATGTCGTAGCTGGGATCGCCCCGCCACACGACGCCGCGCGGGTCCAGGAACACGCAGGGCCGCGGCCGCATCAGGAATTCGACGACCTGGCTCGACGTATCGCCCAGATACAGGTCGGCCGCAGCGGTATAGCTGCCATCGACCATCGCAAAGCTGTCGAGGTCGACATGCACGTCGCCGCGTCCCGCCAGCGATGCCGCAAAGCCACGCACCTCCGGCGCCTTTTCGACCAGCCGCTGATGCGGTGCAAAAATGAGATTGTAGCGGTTGGTGGCGAGCACCGTGCGTACCGCCGCCTCGCCCCACTCCCACCAGGACGAGCGATGCCGCTGCCAATGGGGGGCATACAGTACCGTGGCACGCGGTTCGGCGAAATCCAGCGCGACATGCGTGCGCTGGCGGAATCCCGCCTTGATATAACCGGTGACCGCGACGCTGGCCGGGTCGACGCCATGCGCCGCGAGCGCCTGTCGCTCGCGTATCGACGCGACGATGGTCAGCGCCGCCGCCTTGCGCCGCCGGTCGTCGCGGTTCATCATCGATCCCGCGCCGTGCAGGATGTTCACGAACCGCGCACGGGTCGGCAGCATCGCGGGTATCCACAGGCTGGTCTGTTCCGCGGTCACGACCACCCGGGTCCGCAACAGCCGCGGCGCCAACCGGGCGAGCACCGGCAGTTTCGCCGGCAAGGGCGGATTGCGCCCGGCATCCCATGCGCCCAGATCGCGAAACCCCGGCGCCCGCCGGATCCGCACGCGCGTGTCGGCGCCCAGCCAGCCGCCGATCAGCGCCTCGTGCATCGACGTCGCCACCCAGGCATCGATACGCCATGTCGGCTCGGCCGCGGCCAGCGCCTCCAGCACCGGAAACAGGTGCGGGATCAGCAGCGTCTCGCCCAGGAACAGGAACGCGACGTCGCTCGCCATCACCCGTGCTGTCCGGTCCAGGCCGCGATATCCTCGGGCTGGTCGATCTCCTGCCACGCCCCCGCACCCGCGACGATCGCGCGGACCGGTGCATATCCGGCGAGGTCGGCGATGATCGCATGGTGGAACGCGTTGAGCCCGCCCGGCCGCGCGATGACGCTCTCCAGCGCACCGGCATAGGCATCGCCGCCGTTCGAGACGATCACCCCCAGCGACCGGTGCGTCGCCACGTCGGGCGCCAGGTCCTTCGCCACCGCACACACCTGCCCGTTGGCAACGGTCACCAGCATGTCGTCCAGCGCCGCATCGCGCAGCGGCTCGACCAGCAGGCCGACGCCCTCGCCCGGCGCCTGCACCGCCGCCGCGACCAGATCCGTGTCGAACACGGTGTCGCCGTTCATCAGGCAGAACGGATCGTGGAGCAGGTCGCGCGCCATCCACACGCTGCCGATGCTGCTCGCCACCGACCAGAACGGGTTGAACACCAGCCGCACCGGCAACGGCGGCCGTGCGCGCGCCAGATGCGCGCCGATCTGGCGGTAGCGATAGCCGCCGACGATTACAGCGCGCTCGATCCCCGCCGCATGCAGGGCATCGATCTGGTGGTCAAGGATGCTGCGTCCGCCCACCTCGACCAGGCATTTCGGTATCTCGCGGGTCAGCGGCAACAACCGCGAGCCGATGCCCGCGCTGAGGATGACAGCTTGCATGCCCGCGCCTTAGAACAAAGCGCCGCCATGCGAAACACGCCCGCCCGGCGTCGTCAGCGCCGCATGTTCGCCACCGCCAGCCCGCCGGCGAGCAGCGCCGCATCCTCGACGAAACCCGTCGCTGTCTGGCCGAACCGCTGCATCGCGCGCTTGCGCAGCGCCAGGCCGAGGTAGGAACTGGCGATCGCCGCAGTTACCGCCAGCGCCGCCCCGACCCTGCGCTGCCCCGGCCTGGCCAGCGCCGCACCGGCGAAGCCCGACGTCAACGCCCGCGCGCTCAGCCCAGCAAGGACCGTCCGGTCCGGCGCCGTCTTCATCTTGTCGCCCGCCATTTCGGCGGCAGCGAGCGTCACCGCCCCCGCCCGGCCCAGCGGATGCGCGATCAGCGCCGCGCCCGGCATATCGGCACCGACATGCCCCTTCGCCGCTTCGCCCGCGACGATCGAGAGCGGGGTCATCGCGCGCTGGCCGGCGATCAGGCCGATGAGGATCGAACGGAGCATGGCTTTGGGTCCTGTCACGGAAGGGATGATCGCCGTCACAACCCGGCCACGCGGCCGAAGGTTGCACCGCGTATCAGCGCAGCAGCCCGGGCGGCGGCATGCCCGCGAAATGCGCATCGAGGTTGGCGACCGCCATCGCCGCCATCGCCGCCCGCGCCTCGGTTGTCGCCGATCCCTGGTGCGGCGACAGCACCACCGTATCGCGATGCAATGCCGCCGGGACGCTCGGTTCGTCGGCGAACACGTCCAGCCCCGCCCCGGCGATCGTCCCGCTCGCCAGCGCCGCAACCAGCGCCGGCTGATCGACCAGCAATCCGCGCGCCACATTGATCAGCACGCCGCCCGTCCCCAAAGCGGTCAGCACCGCCGCATCCACTACGCCGGCATTGCCCGCATCGGCCGCCGCCGCCAGGAACAGGACGTCGCTCGCCGCCGCCAGCGCGGTCAGGTCGGGGACGAACCGCCACGCCACATCGGGCTTGGCGGACCGCCCGCCATACAGCACCTCGCCCGCGAACGGCGCCGCGCGCGCGGCGATCGCCCGCCCGATCGCGCCCAGCCCATAGACGCCGATCCGCCGTCCCGACGCCCGCCGCGCGAGCGGCACCGACCATCCACCCGCGCGCACGCTCCGGTCGTTCGCCGCGATCCGCCGCTCCACCGCCAGCCACAATCCGATCGCCAGATCGGCGACATCCTCGGTCAGCACGTCGCTGGTGATCGCCAGCACGATGCCGCGCGCCGCCAGCGCCGCCTTGTCGATGCCGTCATGCCCGACGCCGTGCACCGCGACGATCTCGAGCCGCGGCAGCCGGTCGAGCAATGCCGGATCGACGGTCATCGACCCGCCACCCACCAGCGCGCGCACGGCCGGCAGCGGCGCGCCGCCCGCCCCGACATGCACCGCATAGCGTTCGCGCAGGGCGGGTGCGAGCGTTTCGGGCAACGGCGAAAGCGAAAGGATCGGGATCATGCGGGGGTCAACGTGCGACCGGCCGTTTCGTCACGCCGCGTCAGGCCAGCAGATGACGCGCCCGTGCGCAGTCGCGCTCCATCTGCGCGGTCAGCGCATCCAGATTGTCGAACTTCGCCTCGGGGCGCAGATAGTCGATCAGCGCCACCTCGATCGGCTGCCCGTACAGGTCGCCGGCGAAATCGAAGAAATACGGCTCCAGCAGTTCCTTGGGCGGATCGAAGGTCGGCCGGATGCCCAGGTTCGCCGCGCCCTTCAGCAGGCGCCCGTCGGCCAGCCGCCCGGTCACCGCATAGATGCCATAAGCGGGACGCAGATACTTGCCCATGTCGACGTTCGCGGTCGGGTAGCCGATCGTGCGCCCCAGCTTGTCGCCGTGCTGCACCACCCCTTCGATCGCGAACGGCCGGGTCAGCAGCCGCGCCGCCGTCCGCGGATCCCCCTCGCGCAGCGCGGTCCGGATGCGCGTCGACGACACCGGCTCGCCATCCAGCGTCACCGCACCGACCGTCTCGGCGATAAAGCCGTGCGCCGCGCCCCGCGCCGCCAGCATCGCCACGTCGCCGCGCTTGGCGGTGCCGAACGTGAAATCCTCGCCGGTCACCACGCCGGCGACCTGCAGGTCGGCGTGCAGCCGCTCGGCGATGAACCGTTCGGCCGACAGCCGTGCGAAGGCGCCATCGAACTTAAACACCGCCATCGCATCCACCCCCGCCGCGGCGAGCAGCCGCTGCCGCTGGTCGAGCGTCGTCAGCCGGAACGGCGGCGTGCCGGGCCGGAAATGCCGGACCGGATGAGGATCGAAGGTCGCGACCAGCGCCGGCCGCCCCTCGGCCCGCGCCCGCGCCACCGCGCGCCCGACCACCGCCTGGTGACCGAGGTGAAAACCATCGAAATTGCCGAGCGCGACGATCCCGCCGGCCAGATGCGGCGGCACCGCCGAGCCGCCGTCCAGCCGCTCCATCCGCGGCGCCTTAGGGCTGGGTCGCCCGCGGGGCAACAGCGGGCGCGAGTCCGGCGTGCAACAGCCGCAGCACGTTGCCGCCCATCACCTTGCCGATCTCGTCCGCGGTGAAGCCGCTGTCGATCAGCGCCTGGGTAACGCCGGCCAACTGGCTGGCGTCGAACCCCGTCGTCACCGCGCCGTCGAAGTCCGATCCCAGACCGACATGCTCCACCCCCACCAGATCGCGGACGTGCGCGATCGCGCGTGCCACCGCCGCCGGACGGGTCGAACAGACCGCCGCCTCCCAATAACCGATGCCGATCACGCCGCCGGTGCGCGCGATGCCGCGAATCTCGTCGTCAGTCAGGTTGCGGTTGACCTTGCACGTCGCCTGCACCCCGCCATGGCTCGACACGACCGGCCGCCGCGCGATGCGCAGGATGTCGGCGACGGCGGCGTGGCTGGCATGTGCGACGTCGACGATCATGCCCTTCGCCTCCATCCGCGCGATCACCTGTCGCCCCAGCGGCGTCAGCCCGCCCTTGGCGATCCCGTGCATCGATCCCGACACGTCGTTGTCGAAGAAATGCGCCATCCCCGCCATGCGGAATCCCGCGGCATAGAGCCGGTCGAGGTTGCCGATCGCCCCCTCCAGATCCTGCAATCCCTCGACGGACAGCATCGCGCCGACCGGCGGCCCGGTCAGGCACGCATCATCGAAGCACCGCGTCCATTCCGCCCGGGCGCGCAACAGCGCGTCGAGATCGGCCGGCCCGCGGATGAGCCGCAGCCGCCCCTCGGACGCGGCGGCGGAGCGGCGCAGCTTTTCGGCATGCCACAAGGATCGCTCCAGCAGCGACGTCCACGTCCGCGGCGGCTGCATCTGCGCCACCGTCAGCAGCGTGATGTTGTCGGTGTCCGCGCCGTTGGCATCGTAATTCTGGTGCTTCGGCGTCTTGGTGACCGACGAAAAGATCTGGAGCGCGACATGGCCGTCCTCCAGCCGCGGCAGGTCGACCTGCCCGCGTCCGCTGCGATCGAGCAGGTCGCGGTTCCACAACAGCGTATCGGCATGCATGTCGGCGATGAACAGACGGCGGTGCAGCGCGCGCGCCTCCGGCGTCACCCGGATCGGCACCGGCTCGACCCGGTTCATCGATCGCTCCACCAGCATGGGCGCAAGGCCGAAGAAGCCGAGCAGCGCCAGGACGACGATCACCCCGCCCGCGACCAGCCATTTCCGCATCCGCCCCTCCCCCAGCCGCGGAGTCGGACGCTCCCGGCGGATGGATTATGCGGGAATACGGCAGAAGACGATACCCATCCCGCCGCGGTCGGGCCGGGCCTGCAATCGATCGAAACGCAGCCGGGCGGGTGTCTCTCCCACGTCCGCGTCGCAGGGCATGCACCAAGGTCCGACAAGAACCGGCTCCGAGTAAAGTCAGCCCGACGGCTCGACTTCGAAACGACGGACGCTTCCCTCGCGCACCAGCGTCACGAAACTATACGCCGGCCGCTCGCCCTCGGCCGCGTGATCCTCGCGCGCCACCTCGTGCCAGTCGTCGAACCCCGGCATGCGGACGTCGCCGATCGCATCGCAATGGACCTCGGTCAGCTCCACCCGGTCCGCCCGGTCGCGGAACAGCGCGAACACCTCCGCGCCGCCGATCACCGCGACGTCCCCGCCGGCGCTCGCCAGCGCTTCATCCACCGAATGCACCACGTCCGCACCCGCCGCGTTCCAGTCGCGATCGCGGGTCAGCACGATGTGGCGCCGCCCCGGCAGCGGTGCCGGAAAGCTTTCGAACGTCTTGCGCCCCATCACCATCGGCCGGCCGATCGTCTGCGCCTTGAACCGCTTCAGGTCGGCCGGCAGCCGCCACGGCAATCCGCCGTCCCGCCCGATCACGCCATTGTCGGCCCGCGCCAGGTGAAAGCTGATCACACCGCCACCGGCGCCTTGATATGCGGCTGCGCGACATAATCGTGCAGCACGAAATCCTCATATTCGTAGGCATCGATCGCGGGCGGCGTCCTCACGATCTCCAGCCGTGGCAACGGCCCCGGATCGCGCGTCAATTGCAGCCGCGCCTGGTCGAGGTGGTTGGAATACAGATGGCAATCGCCGCCGGTCCAGACGAACTCGCCGACCTCCAGCCCGCATTGCTGCGCCAGCATGTGGGTCAGCAGCGCATAGCTCGCGATGTTGAACGGCACACCCAGAAAAATGTCCGCCGACCGCTGGTACAATTGCAGCGACAGCCGCCCGTTGGCGACATGCGTCTGGAACAGGCAGTGGCATGGCGCCAGCGCCATCGCGTGCAGATCGCCGGGGTTCCACGCCGACACGATCTGCCGGCGCGAGGCGGGCTGCGTCCTGATCTGCTCGATCAGCTCGCGAATCTGATCGATATGACGCCCGTCCGCGGTCTGCCAGTCGCGCCATTGCTTGCCATAGACCGGTCCCAGGTCGCCCTGCTCGTTCGCCCATTCGTCCCAGATGCTCACCTTGCGGTCCTGCAACCAGCGCACGTTGGTGTCGCCGCGCAGGAACCACAGCAATTCGATGATGATCGATCGCAGGTGCAGCTTCTTAGTGGTCAGCACCGGAAAGCCGTGGGCCAGATCGAACCGCATCTGCGCCCCGAACACGGACAGCGTGCCGGTGCCGGTCCGGTCCATCTGCTGGGTGCCGCTGGTCAGCACGCGGTCCATGAGGTCGAGATATTGGCGCATGCCGCCGACCTACCGTGTGCCGCACGAGTCGCCTAGTGTCGCCGGGCTCGCTCCGAAACGGATGCGCCCGCACGTGCGCGTCCGCGGCATGCCGACAAGACAGGGCGGATGAGCGATCCTGCCCCGTCCCTGTTCGTTACCGACGCCGGTCAGGCCGCCGCACTGCTTGCCGGGTTGCGCGGTTCACCCGTCGAGCGCGCTGCCGTCCTCTATCTCGATCCGGAATGGAGGTTGTTGGGCCGCGCCGACTTCACCGGTACGCTCGACCGGGTCACTCCGCCGTTCCGCACGATCTTCGCGGCGGCATTGCGCCTCGATGCCGCCGCACTGGTCTTCGCGCACAGCCATCCGCACGGCAACAGCGAGGCGAGCGCGCCCGACATCGCCTTCACTCGCGCGCTGATCCGCATGGCCGCCGCGCTGGACATCGTCGTGGCCGATCACCTGATCGTCGCTGGCGATGCCGTCACCAGCCTGCGCGACGCCGGCTTGATGTAACGGATGGCGGGCGATGGGAACGGCTCCGTCACGGGGGGTCTCTTCCCTCGCGCGTCCGGCACGCCATCGATCGAATCGGATCGTGTCCCCGTTACGATTTGACGCCAAACCCCATCATCCACGGGACGTCCAGGCCCCGCGTCGACAGACTCCCGATGGGCCGCACTTGGCCGGCGCCGCCCACGCCGGCAGCCTCGCGCCGGCGCTAGTCGCGCATCACGCACGGCTTGATCGCGGCCGGCTCCGGCCGCGGGCCCACCGCGCGGAACGTCGCGACATAGCCGCCGGCCGACGGCATCTCTGCCGTCGACACCTGGCGATACCCCACCGCCGCGAACTCGCAGGTCAGCAGCGCGGGCGGCGTGCCGTGGTTCTTCGTCTGGCGGTTGGCGTCTACCACCACGACCAGCCCGTCGCGCTTCAGCGACGGCCGCAGCCGCCACAGGAATTCGTACGGCTGCGCGATTTCATGGTACATGTGGACCATCAGCACCCGGTCGAAGCTCGCCGCCGGCAGCTTGGGATCGGCCGGCGCGCCCAGCCGGACCGACACGTTCTCCAGATCCTCGCGCGCGACGCGTTCGGCCAGCGCATCGCGGACGCCCGCGACGATGTCCTCGGCCAGCACCCGGCCATGCTCGCCGACGCGGCTCGCCAGCCGGATCGTGTAATAGCCCTCGCCCGCGCCGATGTCGGCGACGGTCATGCCGGGCGCGATCCCGGCCTTGTCCATCACCTCGCCCGCCTCGTTCAGCCGGTCGCGCGCCTCCTCGTTCGACCACCGCGACGACACGATGTGCGCCACCGGCCGGTCGGCGGCGGGGAACAGAACGGGCTTCTCCTCGCGCTTGATCAGCGGCTTGGACCCGTCGCACGCCACCAGCAGCAGGCACGATGCGCCCGTCGCCGCCGCCACGATCAGGGTCCGCGCGCGGATCAATCCACGTCCTCCACCTCGACCTTTTCCCCGGTCACGCGCTGCGACAGCGCCGCCGCCATGAACGGGTCGAGGTCGCCGTCCAGCACGTCGCCGGGCGCGGTCGACGTGGTGCCGGTGCGCAGGTCCTTCACCAGCTGGTACGGCTGCAGCACATAACTGCGGATCTGGTGGCCCCAGCCGATGTCGGTCTTGCTGGCGTTCTCGGCATTCGCCGCCTGTTCGCGGATCTGCAACTCGCGTTCGTACAGGCGCGCGCGCAGCTGATTGTACGCCTCCGCCTTATTCTTGTGCTGCGACCGCTGGTTCTGGCACTGCACGACGATGCCCGTCGGGATGTGCGTGATGCGCACCGCCGAATCGGTGGTGTTGATGTGCTGTCCGCCGGCGCCGGATGCGCGATAGGTGTCGATGCGCAGGTCGCTCTCGTTGTATTCGACCTGGATGTCGTCATCGATGACCGGATAAACCCACACGCTCGAAAAGCTCGTGTGCCGCCGTGCCGCGCTGTCGTACGGGCTGATCCGGACGAGGCGATGCACGCCGCTTTCGGTCTTGGCATAGCCATAGGCATTCTCGCCCTTGACCAGCAGCGTCGCCGACTTGATCCCCGCCTGTTCGCCGGCATGATAGTCGATCACCTCGACCTTCATGCCGCGGCGCTCGGCCCAGCGCGTGTACATGCGCAGCAGCATGCCCGCCCAGTCCTGGCTCTCCGTGCCGCCCGCACCCGAATTGATCTCGACATAGGTGTCGTTGGCGTCCGCCTCACCGGCCAGCAGCGCCTGGATCTTGTCGTGGTCGGCGCGCTTCGCCAGCGCGGCGAGCGCCTCGACGCCCTCCAGCTCCATCGCGGTGTCGCCCTCGGCCTCGGCCATCTCGATCAGCTCGACGGTGTCGTCCATCTCGGACTGGATCGCCCGCGTCGCGGTGACCGCCTCGTCCAGCCGGCGCCGCTCGCGCATCACCTCCTGCGCGGCCTTGGGGTCGTTCCACAGGGCCTGGTCCTCGACGCGCGCGTTCAGCTCGTCGAGACGGCGGAGTGCGCGATCCCAGTCGAGGAACCGGCGCAGCAACGCCAGTGCGTCCTTGATGCTGTCGACGTGGGATTGCGCTTCGGCGCGCATGAACACTCTCCGGAATAGGTCGTCGGGGCGGGGAAGCGCCCATATAGGAAGCGGCGCTAGTAGATTCCGCCTTCCCTTTGCAAGAAATCGCTGTCGCGCGGCGTATCGGCGCGCTTGGCCGCGGCGGTCGCCGCCGCCACCGGCGCCGGCCCGCGCCGGATCGCACGCCGCGGTTCGCTCGACGGCTTGAACGCCTCCCAGATCACGCCCGCCTTGGGATCAGCATCGGTCGGGAAGGTGCCGTACACCGGCCGCCCGCTCGCCCGGTCGATGCGCACCATGCGGATGCCGGCGGGCGCGCGGAACGGCAGCTTTTCCAGCCCCTCATACGCCTTGACCGCGAATTCCTTGAAGATCGGCGCCGCGAACGTGCCGCCCTGGGCATAGCCGCCCAGGTTCGTCGGCGTGTCGTAACCGACGTACAGCCCGCCGACAAATTGCGGCGTGCCGCCGACGAACCAGACGTCGGTCGGCCCCGTCGTCGTGCCCGTCTTGCCGAACATCGGCCGGTCGAGATCGCGCAGCACCACCGCGGTGCCGCGCTGGATCACGCCTTCGGTGATGTGCACCATCTGATAGGCGGTCATCGCATCGATCACCTGCCGGGTGCGATCGCCCGGCCGCGGCATCGCCTTGCCGTTCCAATCCTTGCCGTTGCACCCGTCGCAGGCGCGCCAATTCTCGGGCAAAATCACCTTGCCGTGCCGGTCCTGCACGAAATCGATCAGCGTCGGATTGTGGGCGCGCCCGTTGTTGGCGAGCGTCGCATAGGCGTTGACCATCCGCGCGACGGTGGTGACGCCGGCGCCGAGCGCATTGGCGAGATAGGGCTGATAGTCGCCCACCCCCATCCGCTTCATCGTGTCGACCACCTTGGGCATGCCCGTCGTCGCCGCGGCACGCACCGTCATCAGGTTGCGCGACTGTTCGATGCCCCAGCGCATCGTGTGCGGCCCTGCCGCGCGCATGTTGCCGAAGTTGCGGAAGCACTTCTGCCCCAGCCGCGCGCCCTGATAGACGCAGAACGGCCCGTCGACGATGATCGATGCCGGCGTCATCCCGTTTTCCAGCGCCGCCGAATAGACGATCGGCTTGATCGTCGATCCCGGCTGGCGCAGCGCCTGCGTGGCGCGGTTGAACGCCGCCAGACGGCTGTCGAACCCGCCCTGCATCGCCAGCACGCGGCCCGTCGCGGGCTCCTCGACGACGAAGCCGCCCGAAATCTTCGGCACCGACCGTAGCGCATAATCGTCGCCCTCGGGCGCCACCGCGATCACGTCGCCCGGCTTGATCGCTGCAAAGCTGGTGCCGCCCTTGCCGCGCACCGGCATCTGCGCCGCCCAGCGCGGCAGCCGCCCGGTCTTGCCGTCGGCGAAGCCCAGGCTCCAGGCATCGCCGTCCCGGCCGATCACGATCGCCGCCCGCCAGTTCTCGTAATCGAGCCCCAGGTTGGTGTTGAGCAGCGTCTGCAACCAGGCATCGCCATCGATATCCCTGTGCGCCAGCGGCCCCGACCAGCCCCGGCCGCGATCGTAGCGCAGCAGGCCGTCGCGCAGCGCCTGCGCCGCCAGGTCCTGCAACCGCGTGTCGAGCGAGGTGCGCACCCACAACCCGCCCTGATAGACGCCATAGGGTCCATCGCGCGCCGTCTCGCCGAACTTGTCGATCAGCTGCCGCCGCACCTCCTCGACGAAATAGCCGCCGACCCGCTCGAACTTCGGCGTCCGCCGCAGGATCGTGCCGAGCGGCTCGCCGACCGCGGCATCGTGCTGCGCCGGCGTGATGAAGCCGTTGCGCAGCATCTCGCCCAGCACATAGTTGCGCCGCTCCATCGCGCGTTCGGGATGGCGCACCGGATCATAGTTCGACGGCCCCTTGGGCAGGATCGCCAGATAGGCGAGCTGCGCCAGGTCTAGCTCGTCCAGCTCCTTGTCGAAATAGGCGTGGCTCGCCGCCTCGACGCCGAACGCGTTGCGCCCGAGCGCGATCTGGTTGAGGTACAATTCCAGGATCTGCGGCTTAGTCAGCGTATCCTCGATCTTATAGGCGAGGATCGCTTCCTTCAGCTTGCGCGTCGGCGAATATTCGTTGTTTATCAGCAGGTTCTTGACGACCTGCTGGGTGATCGTCGATCCGCCCTTGGCGCGGCGGCCGCTGCCGTACTTCTGCACGTAATCGATCACCGCACCGGCCAGACCGGGATAATCGACGCCGTGGTGTTCGAAGAACGTCTTGTCCTCCGCCGCCAGGAACGCCCGCACCAGCAGCGGCGGATATTCGGCATAGCTCAGCTCGACGCGCCGCTCGCGGGCGTAGGACTGGATCGGCGTGCCGTCGATGCCGCGCACGTTGGTCGGCAGCGGTGGTTCGTAGGTGCGCAGCTGATCGACCGAGGGCAGGCCGCGCAGGATCGTCACCCACAACACGCCATAACCGATCACCGCCAGCACGGCGAGGATGGCCAGCCCCTTCACCCACCACCGGCGCCATGACCGACGCGCAAGGCCGCGCAGGCCGCCATTGTCGCGGAACACGGAGAAACGGGTGGTGCGGGGTGCTTCGGACGCCATGATACTGGCATCGGCGTGTAGCAGGTTCACCGCGGGTTGCCAGCCTCTGGGACGCGGATCGGTACGCCTCCCGACTTCGCGACGAACCCATTTCCAATACCTCGACGCCGCGAACCCGTTCCGGGCTCCACCGTGCGGCAAGGCGAGCACATAGAGGCTCTTGCCTTGCCCGTGCGGGACGGTGGACCCCGGAACGAGCCCCGCGGTGGCAGGGCAGACCGGAAAGCCTCCTTCCCCCTGCGCAACGGGCGGGACAGGAACAGCACCTCGCTCACCCGGCGTTCAGCCGGCATGCTCCACCATTTCGCCGTGACCTCGCCCCCGCCTGCGCCTATGACCGTTCCGTGCCAGCCATGAAGCGCCTCGCCCTCGCCGCCATCGCCACCTTGCTCGCCGCGCAGCCGGCGCAGGCGCAGTCGATCCTGCGCGATGCCGAGACGGAGGCGATGTTCGCCGACATGGCGGTGCCGCTGGTAAAGGCCGCCGGCCTGTCCCCGCGCGACGTCAAGGTCGTCCTCATCAACGATGATTCGATCAACGCCTTCGTCGCCGGCGGCCAGACCGTCTACGTCCATTCGGGGCTGTTGCAGGCGGCGGTCAACGCCAACCAGGTGCAGGGCGTCATCGCCCACGAACTCGGCCATATCGCCGACGGCCACGTCGTGCTGGCCGATGCCGGGATCAAGCCGGCGATGAACATCACTTTGCTGTCGATGGTCCTCGGCCTCGCCGCCATCGCCGCCGGTGCGGGCGAAGCGGGTGCCGGGATCATGGCGCTCGGCCAGTCCGCCGGCATGGGCAAATACCTGTCGTTCAGCCGCACGCAGGAATCCGCCGCCGACGCCGCCGGCGCGCGCTATCTCACCACCGCCGGCATCACCGGCAAGGGCATGCTCAGCTTCTTCAAGACGTTGCAGCAACAGGAATATCGCTACGGCGTCGAGAATATTGACCCGTTCATGCAGACCCACCCGCTGTCCGGCGAACGGATCGCGCACCTGACCGCCGACCTTCAGGCCTCGCCCGCCTGGAACAAGCCGTCCGACCCGGCGCTGGAGGAACGCTTCCGCCGGGTGAAGGCCAAGCTTGAGGGCTATGTGATGACGCCCGACCGCACGCTGAAGGACTTTCCGGAAACCGACACCAGCGTCTACGGCCATTACGCCCGCGCCTACGCCTTCCACAAGGCGGGATATCCCGACAAGGCCGACGCCGAATCGCTGGCGCTGATCAAGGCCGATCCGGGCGATCCCTATTTTCAGGAGGTCCGCGGCCAGATCCTGCTCGAGGCCGGGCGCCCCGCCGACGCCATCGCGCCCTTGCGCGCCGCGACCGAGGGTACGCGCAACAATGCCCTGATTGCCACCACCTTTGGCCACGCCCTGATCGCGACCGAGGACAAGGCGAATTACCCGGAGGCGATCCGCGTCCTGCGCGTCGCCACGGGCCGCGACGACGAAAACCCCTTCGCCTGGTATCAGCTCGGCACCGCCTATGAACTGACCGGCGATACGGCCCGCGCCGCGCTCGCCACCGCCGAACGCGCCAGCATGAACGGCGACCACCGCACGGCCGCGCAGAGCGCCCGCTACGCGCTCGCCAACATTCCTGCCAACACGTCCGACTGGATTCGCGCGCAGGACATCGCCATGGCCGCGCAGAATGACATGGAAGACAATCCAAAGAAGTATAAAAAGCGTTGAAAAACAAAACATTAGCACTGATCGCCGGGCTCGGCGCGGTGATCGGTGCCGGCGCCGTGTGGAGCTACGATCGCCTCACCGCACCGGGCGGCGCCGACCAGGCCCGCATCGAACGCGTCGTCCACGACTATGTCCTCGCCCATCCGGAGATCATTCCCCAGGCGATGCAGAAACTGCAGGACCAGCAATCGGGACAGGCGGTCGCCGCCAACCGCGACGCGATCACCACGCCCTACGCCAGCGCCTGGGCCGGCAATCCCAAGGGGGATGTCACCCTCGTCGAATATTTCGATTACAATTGCGGGTATTGCCGCGCATCGCTGCCGCTGATCGCCGACCTCATCAAGCGCGATCCGAAGCTGCGCGTGGTCTATCGCGACCTGCCGATCCTCTCGGACGAAAGCCGCGTCGCCGCCCGCGCCAGCCTCGCCGCGGCGCAACAGGGCAAGTTCCAGGCCTTCCACGACGCGCTCTATGCCGGCGGCCCGGTCAGCCAGACCTCGATCCAGGCCGCCGCCGCCAAATCCGGCGTGTCGCTGGCCCAGATCGACGTGCCGGTCGTCGATGCCGAGATCGCCAGGAACATGCAGACCGCCGCCAAGCTCGGCATGAACGGCACGCCCAGCTGGGTGGTGGGCGACCGCATCCTGTCCGGCGCGCTGCCGATCGAGGAGATCGAGAAGGCGATCGCCGCGGCGCGGGGGGCTTAGAAGCGCATAACGCCCCCAGCGTCCGTCATCCCCGCGCAGGCGGGGATCCATACACGCTGACGTTCCGCTTCTATCGAAAAGATTGCGGGTCTGGGTCCCCGCCTGCGCGGGGATGACGGACGGACGGTAGGCGAGGCGATGGCTGCGGACCACCCGCCCCCTAGCACTCGCCCCAGCCACCCCCTATCTCCGCGCGACAAGGGGGCCTGCCGCATGCCAGAACCGATCCTCGCCGTTGCCGGCGTGTCCAAGACGTACAAGGGCGGCTTCACCGCGCTCCACCACGTCGATCTGAAAATCGAAAAGGGTGAGATCTTCGCGCTGCTCGGCCCCAACGGTGCCGGCAAGACCACGCTCATCAGCATCATCTGCGGCATCGTCACGCCATCAACCGGCACGATCACCGTCGCCGGTCACGATGCGCTGACCGACTACAAGGCCGCGCGCCGCCGCATCGGGCTGGTGCCGCAGGAATTGTCGGTCGACATGTTCGAAACCGTGCTCGCCACCGTCACCTTCTCGCGTCGGCTGTTCGGCCGCTCGGGCCACAGCGCCTATATCGAACAGGTGCTGCGCGACCTGTCGCTGTGGGACAAGCGCGATGCCAAGATCATGGAATTGTCGGGCGGCATGAAACGCCGCGTGCTGATCGCCAAGGCGCTGGCGCACGAACCGGAAATCCTGTTCCTCGACGAACCCACCGCCGGTGTCGACGTCGCGCTGCGCCGTGACATGTGGAAGCTGGTGCACGGTCTGCGCGAACGTGGCGTCACGATCATCCTGACGACGCATTACATCGAAGAGGCCGAGGAGATGGCCGACCGCGTCGGCGTCATCAACCAGGGCAAGCTGCTGCTGGTCGAACACAAGGCGGCGCTGATGAAGAAGCTCGGCAAGCGCGAACTCGACCTGGCGCTGGTCGATCCGCTCGATGCGGTGCCCGCCGGCATGGAACGCTGGCAGCTGGGCCTCGTCAACGACGGGCGCACGCTGCGCTACGTCTTCGATGCGACCGAGGAACATACCGGCATTCCATCGCTGCTGCGCGAACTCGCCGAACGCCATATCGCCTTCAAGGACCTCGAAACCTCGAAATCGAGCCTTGAGGATATCTTCGTCGACCTGGTCGGGGAACGGGCATGACGCCCGCCTCCACAAGCATGACTTTCGTGACTTTCGAACGGGCGGTACGCGCATGAACCTACATGGCATCTGGGCGATCTATCGCTTCGAAATGGCCCGCGCGCTGCGCACGCTGTGGCAGAGCCTCGTCGCGCCCGTCCTCACCACCAGCCTCTATTTCATCGTCTTCGGCGGCGCGATCGGCAGCCGCATGCAGACCGTCGACGGCGTCAGCTACGGCAGCTTCATCGTGCCCGGGCTCATCATGCTGTCGCTGCTCACCCAGAGCGTCGGCAACGCCTCGATCGGGATCTACTTCCCCAAATTCACCGGCACCGTCTTCGAACTGCTGTCGGCCCCCGTCTCGGCGATGGAGATGGTGCTGGGCTTCGTCGGCGCCGCCGCGACCAAGTCGGTCGTGCTTGGCGTCATCATCCTCGCGACATCGTCTTTCTTCGTGCCGTTGCAGGTGATGCACCCGCTTGCGATGGTCGCATTCCTGCTGCTCACCGCCGTGGCATTCAGCCTGTTCGGCTTCATCCTCGGCATCTGGGCGAAGAGCTTCGAACAGCTGAACTTCGTGCCTATGCTATTGATAACGCCGCTAACTTTTCTTGGCGGCAGCTTCTACTCGATCGACATGCTGCCCCCGGCATGGCGAACGGTCAGCCTGTTCAACCCTGTCGTCTATCTCGTCAGCGGCTTTCGCTGGAGCTTCTTTGGCAAGGGCGACGTCGATATCGCGGTCAGCCTCGGCGTGACGCTCGGCTTCCTCATCGCCTGCCTCGCGATCATCGCCTGGATCTTCAAGAGCGGCTGGCGGCTGAAGAACTAGAGCAACTGCAGCCCGTCTTCCCGTCGCCCCGGGGTCCAGCTTTTACCGCGGTCGGCAAGATGGCGGGACCCCGGATCAGGTCCGGGGGGACGAACATCGCCGAATGTCGATACGCGCTAGCGACGTAGCCGCGCGCTGAACGCCGGCCGCAGGACGAGCGCATTGAGGTCGACCAGCGCATGAACCGCGATCGGCAACCATAAGGCGCCGCTGCCGAAGTAGAGCGCGGTCAGCAAGCCGCCGCCGACCGTGTTGGCGGCCACGCCTGCCCAGCCTTGATAGCGATGCATTGCGGCGAAACAGAGCGTGCCGACGACGACGCCCGCGGTCCCCGAACCGCTGGCGAGCGCGACGATCAACGGCAGCCAGAGGCGGTAGAACAATTCTTCCGCCACTCCCGCCGACACCGCGAGCGCGGCGGCGGGCCACAGGTCGGCATCGCTGGTCGGCATGATCGACCGCGCATCGCCCGCGGTCCACGGCGCCCTGCCCCGCCGCGCCCGCCACCACGTCAGGACGAGCCCGAGCAGGCTGCCGCCAGCGAGGCCGATCGCGACGAGTTCGATGCCGATCGATCCGGGCGGCACCTCCAGGTACCAGGCGAGCGGGAGAAACTCGGGGGGCAGATGGCCGATGCCGGGCAGCCGCCCGATCGCCAGCAGGCCGATCAGCGCCGGCACGCCATAACCGATCCACAGGCCCGACGCCCAGCGCAGGTGCCGCGCCCGGAACCCGATCCGCAGCGGCGAGATCAGCCGGCCGCGCCACAGGAGTATGGCCTGATAGCCAAGGGTCAGGATGAGCAGGACATGGACGAGCATGACGGTCATCGTCGCAGAACCACCCGCCTACCACCACCATTCCGTCATGCCCGCGCAGGCGGGGATGACGAAGGACAAGCGGCTCAGGCGGTTCACCCCGGTAACGGGGTCACCCTCAGTCGGTGCGATGCTCGCCCTTCACCCAGCGCACGGTACCGGTTGACGCCCGCATCACCACGCTCTCGGTGGTCATCTTGCCCTTGCGGCGCTTCACGCCCTCCAGCAGCGATCCGTCGGTGACGCCGGTCGCGGCGAAGATGCAATCGCCCTTGGCCAGCTCTTCCAGGTCGTATTGCTTGTCGAGATCCTCGATCCCCCACTTGCGTGCACGGCCGCGCTCGTCGTCGTTGCGGAACAGCAGCCGGCCCTTGAACTGGCCCCCGACGCAGCGCAGCGCCGCGCAGGCGAGCACGCCCTCGGGCGCGCCGCCCGAACCCATGTACACATCGATCGTCGTGTCCGGATCGGCGGTCGCGATCACACCGGCCACGTCGCCGTCACCGATCAGCATCACGCCGCAGCCGATGCTGCGCAGTTCGGCGATCAGCGCCTCGTGGCGCGGTCGATCCAAGACGCAGGCGATGATCTCGCTCGGCTTCACACCCTTCGCCGCGGCGATGGCATGCACGTTCTCGGTCGGTGTCTTGTCGAGGTCAATGATCCCGGCAGGCAGGTTCGGCCCGACCGCGATCTTGTCCATATAGACATCGGGCGCATTCAGCAGCCCGCCCTTCTCGGCGATCGCCAGCACCGCGAGGCTGTTCGGCCCCGCCTTGGCGCAGATCGTCGTTCCCTCCAGCGGATCGAGCGCGATGTCGATCGCCGGGCCGTTGCCGGTGCCGACCTTTTCGCCGATGAACAGCATCGGCGCCTCGTCGCGCTCGCCCTCGCCGATCACGACCGTGCCGTCGATGTCGAGTTCGTTCAGCGCCTCGCGCATCGCCTCCACCGCTGCCGCATCGGCCGCCTTCTCGTCGCCTCGCCCGGTCAGCGTCGACGCTGCGATAGCCGCCGCCTCGGTGACGCGCACCATCTCGAGGACGAGGACGCGGTCGAGCACCTTGCTCGCATTCAGGCTGACGTCGGGCATGCTCTTCCCTCTGTTTAACGTGTATAACAGATCGATAGGCCGCT